>CAYMMK010000039.1:0-22563 GCA_964391575.1 uncultured Limnohabitans sp. | reverse complement strand
AAGCGGGTGGTGGCGTATTCCACGCTGTCGCAGCTGGGGTACATGACCGTGGCCCTGGGAGCCTCGGCCTACTCGGTGGCGGTGTTTCACCTCATGACGCATGCCTTCTTCAAGGCTCTGCTGTTTCTGGGCGCCGGCTCGGTCATCATGGGGCTTCACCACAACCAGGACATCCGCTGGATGGGGGGGGTGCGCAAGTACATGCCGATCACCTGGATCACATCCTTGCTTGGTTCGCTGGCCCTGATCGGCACCCCGCTGTTTTCCGGGTTTTACTCCAAGGACAGCATCATTGAAGCAGTTCATCTCAGCCAGCTGCCCGCAGCAGGCTTTGCCAACTTCGCAGTGCTCGCCGGTGTGTTTGTGACGGCTTTCTATTCATTCCGGATGTACTTCCTGGTCTTCCATGGCAAGGAACGCTATGACCAGAACCCCGAGGCCCATCATCACGATGATCATGGTCACCATGGCAGCGGCACGCCGCACGAATCGCCCTGGGTGGTGACCGTTCCCCTGATCCTTCTGGCCATTCCGTCGGTGGTGATCGGCTTCATGACCATCGAGCCCATGCTCTACGGGGACTTCTTCAGCAATGCCCTGCACATTGATGCCGAGCGCCATCCGGCCATGCAGCAACTGGGCAGTCTCTTTCATGGCCCGGTGGCCATGGCGGTGCATGGACTGAGCACGGCGCCCTTCTGGCTGGCACTGGCCGGTGTGGTGGTCGCCTGGTACATGTACCTGATCAACCCAGCCGTACCCGCTTTCCTGGCCCGGGCTCTGCGTCCGCTGGTGGTGCTGCTCGAGAACAAGTATTACATGGACTGGATCAACGAAAACATCCTGGCCCGTGGCGCTCGCCTGCTGGGTGTGGGGCTGTGGAAGGGCGGTGATCGTGCGCTGATCGATGGCCTGTTGGTCAATGGGTCCTGGAAGGTGGTGGGGCGGATTTCTTCGGTGGTGCGCTGGTTCCAGTCCGGTTACCTCTACCACTACGCACTGGTGATGATCCTGGGCATCCTGGTGCTGATGAGCTACTTCGTCTGGCTGGCGAAATGATTTTGAGGAAAACAGAAAAATGGGATTGTTGAGCCTTGCCATCTGGACGCCGATTGCTTTCGGCGTCATCCTCCTGGCCCTCGGGCGTGACGAGCAGGCCGGTGCGGTGCGCTGGCTCGCGCTGGTGGGCGCAGTGCTCAGTTTCGCCATCACCGTGCCGCTCTATACCGGTTTCGAAGTGGGCAGTGCGGCCATGCAGTTTGTCGAAAAAGCCTCGTGGATCGAGCGCTTCAATGTGCACTACCACCTGGGCGTGGACGGCATTTCGCTGTGGTTTGTTTTGCTGACGGCTTTCATGACGGTCATCGTGGTGATTGCCGGCTGGGAGGCCATCACCAGCCGTGTCAACCAGTACATGGCCGCCTTCCTGATTCTTTCGGGCTTGATGATCGGCGTATTTGCGGCCCTCGATGGCATTCTGTTTTATGTCTTTTTCGAGGCAACCCTGATCCCGATGTACCTGATCATCGGCATCTGGGGCGGCCCCAACAAGATTTATGCGGCGTTCAAGTTCTTCCTCTACACCTTGCTGGGATCCCTGCTGACCCTGATCGCCCTGATCTATCTCTACACCGCCTCCAATGGCAGTTTCGACGTCCTGTCCTGGCACCAGTTGCCTCTGTCCTCGACGGCCCAGACCCTGCTGTTTTTTGCTTTCTTTGCGGCGTTTGCCGTGAAAGTGCCCATGTGGCCGGTGCACACCTGGCTGCCCGATGTGCACGTAGAGGCCCCGACGGGTGGCTCGGCAGTGCTGGCGGCCATCATGCTCAAGCTGGGCGCTTATGGTTTCCTGCGCTTTTCGATGCCGATTGCCCCCGATGCAGCCCAGGAATGGGGCACCTTCATGATTGTGTTGTCCCTGGTCGCCGTCATTTATGTGGGCCTGGTGGCTATGGTGCAGCAGGACATGAAGAAACTGGTGGCCTACTCCTCGGTGGCCCACATGGGTTTTGTGACGCTGGGCTTTTTCATCTTCAATCCCCTGGGGGTGTCGGGCGGTCTGGTGCAGATGATTGCCCACGGCTTTGTCTCGGGGGCCATGTTCCTGTCGATCGGAGTGCTCTACGACCGGGTACATTCACGCGAAATTGCCAGTTATGGCGGCGTGGTCAATACCATGCCCCGTTTCTCGGCATTCGCACTGCTTTTCGCCATGGCCAACTGCGGACTGCCGGGAACAGCCGGATTTGTCGGCGAGTGGATGGTCATTCTGGGGGCAGTCAAGTTCAATTTCTGGATTGGGCTGCTCGCGTCGACCGCCCTGATTTTTGGTGCGGCCTACACTTTGTGGATGTTCAAGCGCGTCTATCTCGGGCCGGTGGCCAATGACGATGTCAAGGCCCTCAAGGACATCAACGCGCGTGAGTTCCTGATGCTGGCCCTGCTGGCTGTTGCGGTGCTCTACATGGGTCTTCATCCCAAGCCCTTCACCGATGTCATGGACCCCTCGGTTGTCCAACTCCTCAAGCATGTGGCCGTGTCCAAACTGCCCCAGTAACCACGCCGCCCCGAAAGAACATTCATCATGGATTGGTTGACCATATATCCTGAAATCGTGCTGCTGGTCATGGCCTGCGTGATTGCGCTGGTGGATCTCTATGTCAAAAGCCCCGGCCGCACACTCAGCTATGTCCTGACCGTATTGACGCTGGCCGGTGTGGCCGCTCTCAATGCCGTGTATGCCGATGCCGGTCAGACCCTTTATGGCTGGGGCCGGCAGATCGTCAGCGACCCGATGGGACACTGGCTCAAGTGCTTTGCCGCTGTGGCCGTACTGGTCACCCTGGTCTATGCACGTCCCTATGCGGCCGACCGCGACATGTTGCGTGGCGGGGAGCTCTTCAGCCTGAGCCTGCTGGCCTTGCTGGGCATGAACATCATGATCTCGGGCCAGAACTTCCTGGTGATCTACCTGGGCCTGGAATTGCTGACCCTGTCGAGCTATGCGCTTGTGGCCCTGCGCCGCGACCACGCCCAGGCGACCGAGGCGGCCATGAAGTATTTCGTGCTCGGAGCCATGGCCTCGGGCTTCCTGTTATATGGCATGTCAATGATGTATGGGGCAACCGGCAGTCTGGAGCTGTCTGAAGTTTCGCGTGCCATTGCCTCTGGGCAGATCAAGCACCAGGTGCTGGTGTTCGGGCTGGTGTTCATCGTGGCGGGTCTGGCCTTCAAGCTCGGCGTGGTGCCCTTTCACATGTGGATTCCCGATGTCTACCAGGGCGCACCAACCTCGGCCACCCTGCTCATTGGCGGGGCTCCCAAGCTGGCCGCGTTTGCGCTGGTGATCCGTCTGCTGGTCGAGGGCCTGTTGCCGCTGGCCGTAGACTGGCAGCAGATGCTGGTGCTGTTGTCGGTGGCTTCCCTTCTGGTGGGCAACCTGGCCGCCATCGCTCAGACCAACCTCAAGCGCATGCTGGCCTTCTCGACCATTGCCCAAATGGGTTTTGTACTGCTGGGGCTGGTGGCCGGCGTGGTCAATGGCAACACCCTGCATGCGGCCAACGCCTACAGTTCAGCCATGTTCTACGTGGTGACCTACGTCATGACCACCCTGGCCAGCTTCGGCATCATTTTGCTGCTGGCCCGTCAGGGCTTCGAGAGCGAGGAGATTGCCGATCTCGCAGGACTGAACCAGCGCAGCCCCTTGTATGCCGGCGTGATGGCGGTGTGTCTGTTTTCCCTGGCCGGGATTCCACCGTTGGTGGGTTTTCAGGCCAAGCTGTCGGTGCTGCAGGCGCTGATTGCCACGGGTGAAACCGCCGACCTGGTGCTGGCCATCTTTGCTGTCATCATGTCCCTCATCGGAGCCTTCTACTACCTGCGTCTGGTGAAAGTCATGTACTTCGATGCACCGGTCACGGCAACAACGGTGACGGCCGCGACGGATGTGCGTGTCGTGCTGTCCCTCAACGGACTGATGGTGCTCGTGCTGGGCATTGTGCCGGGAGCCCTGATGGCCCTGTGCGCCAATGCCGTTGCCCCCATGCTGGCCGTCTGAGCCTGGTGGTCCCATCTTCATGAGCCAGTCCTCTCAAATCGCGGCGCTGCTCCTGCTGGCCCTGTTGGCGGCGAATCTGCCGTTCCTCAATGAGCGACTGGCCCTGATCGGACCGCGGCGTGCTGAAAAACCCCTGGCCTGGCGACTGCTGGAATTGTTCCTGATGTATCTGCTGGTCGGTCTGGTGGGGCTGGGGCTGGAGCAATACGGCGGCCAGATCGCTGCGCAAGGCTGGGAGTTTTACGCGGTCACCCTGACCATGTTCTGCACGTTCGCATTTCCGGGTTTTGTGTGGCGTTACCTGCTGCGCAGGCGCTGATCGCCTGCGGGGTTTGACGACATGCCCGACAACCCATCCCTGATCGAACGCTGCGAAGTGCGGGAGCGGCTTTTCGAGGGTCATTTTCTGCAGGCCTGGCGGGACACCGTGCGTCTTCCCGACGGCTCGCAGGCCACGCGCGAATATGTGGTTCACCCCGGTGCGGTGGTGATTGTTCCTTTGCTGGAGGGCTCCGACGGACACTATCGGGTGGTGCTCGAGCGCCAGTTCCGCTACCCGGTCGGTCAAGTCATGATCGAGTTGCCTGCCGGCAAACTCGATGCAGGAGAGGACCCTTTGCGCTGTGCCCGGCGTGAATTGCTGGAGGAAACCGGCTACAGCGCAGCCCAGTGGGCACGCGCGGGCCAGATGCATCTGGCCATTGCCTACTCCACCGAAGTGATTCATATCTACTTTGCGCGGGGCCTGACGGCCGGGCAGCGGCAACTCGATGCGGGCGAGTTTCTGGAAGTCTTTACAGCCACACCCGAGGAGCTCATGACCTGGTGTCGCCAGGGTCAAGTGACCGACGCCAAAACCCTGGCCTGCGCGCTCTGGCTGCACAATGTGCTCTCGGGCGCCTGGCCTCTGGACTGGCAGGTATCCCCGTCGACCGACACGCCATGAAAGTACTCGATCTTCAATGCCGCCACGGCCATGCCTTTGAAGGCTGGTTTGCCTCGCTGGATGACTTTGAGGACCAGCGCACGCGTTCCCTGGTGCTCTGTCCTGTCTGCAACGACCCCGAGGTCAGCAAGATGCCCTCGGCACCGCGCCTGAACCTGGGCCATACCGAACCTGCTCAGGTACCGCCGGGGAACACGCAAGCCGCAGTCCAGGATCTCGTCCACCTCGATGCCCGGCAATTGCAGGCGGCCTGGATGCGAATGGTGCGCCAGGTCATGGCCAACACCGAAGATGTCGGCCCCAGGTTTGCCCAGGAGGCGCGCAATATCCATTATGGACAGGCTCAGGAGCGCGCCATCCGCGGGCAGGCCACCCGTGAGGAAACCGAAGCCCTGCTCGATGAAGGTATCGAGATCTTGCCCTTGCCGGTCCCTGCGGGACTCAAGGAACCCTTGCAATAAGCAGTGCCGGTGGACGGCGGCCTTGCGGACACATCCAGCCCCATGGACCTGCACATTCCCGACTCGGAGGTGGAGCTGACGGCCATCCGGGCCCAGGGGCCGGGAGGCCAGAACGTCAACAAGGTCTCCAGTGCCATCCAGTTGCGCTTCGATGTGGCTGCATCCAGCCTGCCCGGCGAGGTCAAGTCCCGCTGGCTGCAGGCGCCCGGCAATCAGCTCACCCCGGATGGCGTGCTGATCCTCAAGGCCCAGCGTTACCGCACCCAGGACGCCAATCGCCGTGACGCCTGGCGTCGGCTGTATGCATTGCTGGCCCGGTATGAACGCCCGGTCAAGGCCCGCAAGGCCACCCGACCCACCCGGGCCTCCGTTGTGCGGCGGCTGCATGGCAAGGCCATTCAGAGCCAGCGCAAGGCTGACCGGTCTCAGCGTTCGGATTGAAGCGCTTGCAGCCCAGCCTGCTGAACCTGCAGCGTGGCATCCGGAGCGTCGGCCGCCAGCACCTGGCGCGAAGGCATGCTGCGCAGCCAGGTGAGCTGGCGTTTGGCCAGTTGCCGGGTGGCGAAGATGCCGCGCTCGCGGATTTCAGCCTCGGACCAGCCTTGCTCCAGGCCTTGCCAGGCCTGACGGTAACCCACGCAGCGCATGCTGGGCAATTGCGGGTGAAGCTCGCCGCGAGTGCGCAAGGCACGAACCTCTTCGAGAAACCCGGCGGCGAGCATGGCGTCAAAGCGCAGGGCTATGCGATCATGCAGCCAGGCCCGGCTGGCGGGCTCGAGACTGAGCACCGGGATGTGCCATTCGTGGGACTGAGCCCTGGCGGTCAGGTGAAAGGATGACAGGGTCTGGCCGGAGACGGTCCAGACCTCCAGCGCTCGACCGATACGCTGGCTGTCATTGGGGGCCAGTCGCTGCGCGGTGACGGGGTCCACCGCTTTGAGCTGTGCATGCAGGGCGGGCCAGCCCAGCTGGTCTGCGCGTTGTTGGATTGCGGCACGCACCTGCGCATCGGCAGGCGGCATGTCGTGCAGACCATCAAGCAAAGCCTTGAGGTAGAGCAGGGTGCCGCCGACCAGCACGGGCGTTTTGCCGCGTGCCGAGATCTCCGCGATCAGGCGGCCGGCATCCCGCACAAAGTCAGCCGCGCTGTAGTGCCCGCCGGGATCGAGGATGTCGATCAGATGGTGGGGCACCTGGGCACGCTCGGTGGCGTCGGGCTTGGCGGTGCCGACGTCCATACCACGGTACACCAGCGCCGAGTCCATGCTGATGATTTCGGCGCCCCCATGGACCGCCAGCGCTTGGGCCAGGGCCAGGGCGGCCGCACTCTTGCCGCTGGCGGTCGGACCCACCAGGGCGATGGCGTCGATGCGGCGCGGCTTCATGCGGCTTTGACCTCCACGGGCCGGCCATGTCGCTGGACGGCGGTCCAGGCCAGCGCTGCAATGACCGCGCTCCACAGCAGCAAACCATGGGCCAGAGCCATCAGGGGGACCTCCATGTGGCGGCCGAGCCAGTCGCCCATGAAAAAAGCTCCCAGCATCATCAGAAAGCCGTTGAGTGCCGAGGCCGTGCCAGCTTTGAGTGCAAAAGGGGCAACGGCAGCGCTTTGGCCACAGGGTTGGTGAACGCCGTGACCCATCATGTACAGGTAGACCGGCCCCATCACGGCCCATGCGCCATACCAGGGTTGGTCGCTGGCGCCATGGGCCAGGACCGCCAGCAGGACACCGCCCGCGAGGGTGAGCACCGCTGCGCTGGCCACTGTGCGGCGCATGCTGGTGCGCCGAAGCATCCAGCGGCCCCAGAAGGTGCCCAGGATATAGGCCAGCGACATGGTCAGCATCAGCAGGCCATAAACTGTCTTGCTGTAGCCCAGTTGCTGCGTGAAGACGAATGAGGAGGTGGCCAGGAAGGTGAACAGGCCCAGGTAGGATGCTGAAGACAGCGCGCACCAGGTTCTAAACGTCGGATGCGCCAGAATTTCAAGATTGGATCGCCACAGACTTTGCCAGTGCAACGCGTCAGCGCGGCGTTGCGGCAATGTTTCCCGGTACCCGAAAGCCAGCAGGATCAGGGTGAGCAGGCCAAACAGCGTCACTGACAGTAGCGCCCAGCGCCAGCCTACCCAGTCGCCCAGCAAGCCCCCGACAGGAGCGCAGGTGCAGGCAATGACGCCCAGTCCCGTCAAAGCCTGGGACATGACCTGGGCACCTTCATGGGGCTGGAAGAGGTCGCGCACGATCGCACGGGCCGCCATCACGGCCGCGCCCATGGCCACGCCCTGCACTGCACGGGCGGCGATCAGCGCATCAATGCCGGGGGCCACCACGCAGGCCAGCGAGGCCAGCACATACGCACTCATACCCCACAGCAGAATGGGGCGGCGCCCAAAACGGTCTGACAGGGGCCCCCAAACCAGCTGAGACAGGCCGAAGGCCAGCAACAGTGCGGTCAGGGTCAGCTGGATCTGGCCCATGCTCGCACCCAGGCTGTCCTGAATGGCGGGCAAGGCCGGCAAATAGAGGTCGGTCGTGACGGCTTGCAGACCCAGCAGCAGTGCCAGCAGCAGGACCACTCTTCGACGGGGCATGCTGGCACTGGCCGGCAAGGTTTCCGGGGCTGGGGCATGCGCTGTTGCCGGGCGGCTGCCCATCAGCGGCCCCGAAGGAACATCGCGTCGAGATCGCGCAGGCCGAGCTGACGCCAGGTGGGACGGCCATGATTGCACTGGTCCGAACGCTCGGTTTCTTCCATCTGGCGCAGCAGGGCGTTCATCTCGGTCAGCGTGAGCTGGCGGTTGGCGCGCACGGCGCCATGGCAGGCCATGGTGGCCAGGATGTCGTTATGGGCGCGCTCGATCACGCTGCTGGCCTCGTGCTGGGCCAGTTCGGCCAGCACACTGCGTGAGAGCTCAACGGCATCCCCCCGTGCCAGCGTCACGGGCACGGCGCGCACGGCCAGGGTTTGGGCCGACAGGGGAGAGATTTCAAGCCCGAGCCGCAGCAGGGGATCGGCGCAGCTTTCGGCTGTCGCAACTTCGGTCGGGGTGGCAGCAAAGGTGGCGGGAATCAGCAATGGCTGGCTGGCGATGCCGGCTGCGCGCGTGCCCAGTTGCTGTTTGAGTTTTTCATACACGATACGCTCGTGCGCAGCGTGCATGTCAATCACCACCAACCCTTGTGAGTTTTCCGCCAGGATGTAGACCCCGTGCAACTGGGCAATGGCCCGACCCAACGGCCAATGCTCGGCTGGTGCGTTGTTGCTGGCCTCGATGCCTGCAGGACGTCCCGGATCGGCAGAGGGGTTGGCGGGCCAGCCGGCAACGGACTCCTGTGCAGTCAGCGCTGATGCCGACGTCAGGGGGGAGGTCTGTTCGGTCGATCCGGTCGATTGGGGCGCCCACAAGGCCTGGAGTTCGGCCATGGCACGATCGGCGTCCCCACGCGTGGTGGGCCGTTCGGAATCGTGAAGCGCCGCCAGTGCCATATGGCCCTGGCGCCAGGCGGCGGATTCAGGCAGCGCGCGGGGGGGCGGGTCGGCCTGCAATTTCAGGGCCGGGCCCCAGGATTGATCCGGTGACTTAGCGCGCGGTGTGGCCAGCGCCTGCTCGATCGCATGGCGCACCGCCTGATGCACCTCGCGACTGTCACGGAAACGGACCTCGATTTTGGTCGGGTGCACATTCACATCGACCCGGGCAGGATCAATCCGGATGAACAGGGCATAGGCCGGTTGTCTCTGACCATGGAGCACGTCTTCATAGGCACTGCGTGCCCCGTGCATGACGACCTTGTCGCGCACGAAACGACCGTTGACATAGGCAAACTGCTGGTCTGCACGGGTGCGGGCGCCATCGGGGGTGCCGGCACGCCCCACAATGTGCATCGGGCCGATCTGCAGATCCACGGGAAGCGATTGCGCGACAAACTCCTTGCCCAGCACATCGGACAGGCGCTGCTCCAGACCGGTCGGCCCGGGGTGCACGCGCCATTGCTCGAGCAGCTTGCCTTCGTGCCAGATGGCAAAGCTCACATCGGGACGTGCCAGCGCGTGTCGGCGCACAGCCTCGACGCAATGGGCCAGTTCAGTGCTCTCGCTTTTGAGAAACTTGCGCCGCGCCGGAGTGGAGAAGAACAATTCCTTGACTTCGACCGTAGTGCCCACGGCGCGGGGCGCTGGGCGCACCTCGCCGGTACGGCCGTCCAGAGCATAGGCATTGGCATGCCCGTCAACACGCGAGAGCAGCGTGAGCTCGGAGACCGAGCTGATGGCGGCCAGCGCTTCCCCGCGGAAACCCATGGTCATGACTGATTCGAGGTCGGCCAGATTGCCGATCTTGCTGGTGGCGTGCCGCCTCAGCGCGGTGGCCAGTTCGTCCGGTGCAATGCCGCTGCCGTCATCCTCGACGGCAATCAGCCGGGAGCCGCCCCCGAGCAGGCGCAGAGTGATGTTTTTCGCGCCGGCGTCCAGGGCGTTGTCCACCAGTTCGCGCACCACCGAGGCCGGGCGTTCGACCACCTCGCCGGCCGCAATCTGGCTGATGAGTTCGTCTGGGAGCTCCCGTATGGGGCGGCGTGCGGGGGGGCTGGAGTCGATCACGTGTTGATTCTAGGGCTTGGCGGGGGTATCGCTGGGATAATCGGTGCATGGACCTCCTGCTTGTACTCGTTGACTTCATCCTGCATGTGGATCGCTATCTGGAAACCTTTGTCGCCCAGCACGGCGCCTGGGTCTATGCCCTGTTGTTCCTGATCGTGTTTGTCGAAACCGGGCTGGTCATCATGCCGTTCCTACCGGGCGACTCGCTGCTGTTCATTGTCGGCGCCTTGTGTGGGGCCGATCTGTTGAGTCTGCCTCTGGCGATGACGGTACTGCTGATCGCCGCCATTGCAGGTGACCAGACCAACTACGCGGTGGGTCGCTATGTGGGGCCGCAGGTTTTTCGATGGGAGAATTCGCGTTTTTTCAACCGGCAAGCCTTCGATCAGGCCCATGCCTTTTACGAGCGCTATGGGGGCATCACCATCATCCTGGCGCGCTTCATGCCATTTGTGCGGACTTTTGTACCCTTCGTGGCCGGCGTGGCCGAAATGACGCGCAGCAAATTTACCGCCTACAACGTGATCGGTGCTCTGATCTGGGTGGTGGGGCTTTTGCTGGCCGGTTACCTGTTCGGCAACTTGCCCTTCGTGCAGACCCATTTGTCGAAAATCATCTGGGCATTGATCATCGTGCCCGGGCTGATCGCCCTGTTCGGCGCCTGGCGTGCACGCAAGGCTGCCAGCCCCACATGATGTCCGGCCCACAGCCTGTGGAGGTCCGGGTGGCCGTTGCCGGCGAGGCCCTGATGGACCTGGTCCAGCAGGCCGACGGACGCCTGCAACCGAGCATGGGGGGAGCGCCTTTCAATCTCAGTCGTGCGCTCGCACGCCAGGCCATTGGTGTGGCCTACCTCAACCCGTTGTCCATTGACCGCTACGGCCGATTGCTGGCCCGGCAACTGGCGCAGGAGGGGGTGCAGTGCCTGCAAACAGCCCAAGCCGGTCAGCCCACCGCCCTGGCCTTGGTGGGGGTGGATGAGCAGGGGCAACCCGCTTACACCTTCTACCGCGAGCAGGTGGCCGACCGGGCGGTATCGGCCCAAGAACTCAACGCTTCTTGCGCAGCTTTACCCGCGCTTGAGGTGGTGTGCACAGGGGGCCTCGCACTGGCACCGGCCGACGCTGGCATTTACCTGCCCTGGTTGAGAAAACAGCGGGCAGCGGGCTGCTGGGTGGTGGTGGATGCCAACATGCGGCCGGGCGCCATGCCCGATCTGGCCGCTTACCGCTCCCATGTGATGCAGGTGCTGTCACTGGCCCATCTGGTCAAGGTCAGCGACGAGGACCTGGAGGCGCTGGCCGTTCCCGGTGACGATCCCTTGTCCCGGGCGCAGTCCCTGATGGCGTCCTTGCCCTTGCAGATGATGGCGCTGACCCTGGGTGATCGGGGAGCCGTCCTGCTGCTCAGGCAACAGGGCAAACTGGGGTGCATCGCCGCGCGAGAGGCGCGGCCGGTGCCGGTCATCGACACCGTAGGTGCGGGCGACTGTTTCCTGGCTGGACTGCTGACCCGTGGTTTGGGACAGGCCAGGCTTCACGGCCTGCCGCTTGCGCGCTGCCTGGAGCAGATGGACCGGCAGGACTTTCAGGGACTGATGGCGCATGCCCTGGCGAGTGCCACCCTCAATGTCCAGCGCACCGGTTGCCAGCCCCCGTACCTGCAGGAAGTGATCGAGCGGCTGCAAGCCCACCCGCTCCAGTGGGACCCATGAACGGACTCAGAGGTTGCGATTGCGCGCCACGGGCGGGTTGTGGGTGAAATACTGCACGATGCCCCGCAGCAGCGCCTCGGTGATCTGGTCCTGGTAGCGGTCGCTGCGCAACAATTCTTCCTCCAGGGGGTTGCTGATGAACGCGGTCTCCACCAGCACACTGGGAATATCCGGGGCCTTGAGCACAGCAAAACCGGCCTGTTCGACGCGCGGTTTGTGCAATTTGCCGACGGTGCCGATCTGTCGCAACAGGGTCTGACCCGCCTGCAGACTTTCCTTGATCTGTGCTGTAGTGCTCATATCGAGCAAGGCTCTTTGCACCTGCACGTCCTGACTGCCCAGGTTGATGCCGCCAATGAGATCGGCCTTGTTTTCCTTTTGGGCCATCCAGCGGGCAGCGCTGCTGGAAGCAGCGCCCTGGCTCAGGGCAAAGACGCTGGCTCCCCGGGCTTCGGGCGTGAAGAAAGCATCGGCATGGATGCTCACCAGCAGATCGGCCTGCACGCGCCGGGCTTTTTGGACCCGCACATGCAAGGGTACGAAATAGTCGGCGTCGCGGGTCAGGAAGGCCCGCATGGGGTTGCCGCCCGCGCTGCTGTCGTTGATCCGCTCTCGCAGCTTGCGGGCAATCCGCAACACCACGTCTTTCTCGCGTGTACCGCCCGGACCGATGGCGCCGGGATCTTCCCCGCCATGACCCGGGTCAAGGGCCACCACGATCAGACGGTCGGTGGCTGCATGGGCAGCTGGTGCCGCAGGCCGCAGCGGCCACGAACCCTGCGCTTGAATCCCTGGCCCCGGGCTGACCGCATCCTTGCGCGTGATCGGTGCGGGCGCTGGCACGGCGTGCTGATGACGGGCAATCAGCTCTCCCAGGGGGTCAGAGGCCGCCGATGTGACACCGGTCATCGGCAAGGGTCCTGCCGCTGTACCCTGTGTGCGCTCTGCGATGAGCTGTGCCAGCGGGTCGGGTGCTTCGGTCGGGTAGAGATCCAGCACCAGCCGGTGCTGATAGGCAGCCACCGGCGACAGACTGAAGATCTGTGGCGCGATGGGGCGTTTGAGATCGATCACCAGCCGGACCACCCCGGGGCTGTATTGACCCACACGGATGCCTGCAATATTGGGGTCGTTGGCCTGCACTTGACCCACCAGCTCGCGCAGTGCGGGGCTCAGCTCCAGATCGTCAATGTCGACCGCCAGACGAGGCGGCGAGGCCACAAAGGTTTGGCGGGTCTTGAGGGGTGCATTCGATTCCAGGGTGACCCGGCTGTAGTCGGCAGCGGGCCAGATACGCACCGAAATCATGGTGGCCGCCTGCGCCAGGCGGGCGTGAACCCACAGCAGGGCCACCAGGCTGCCATGCAGCCAGTCACGTCGGTCCATCGGCACGCAATTCCTCCAGCCATGATTGTGCGCGAGCCGTTCCGGCATCGATCTGCACCGTTCGTTTTTTTTCATCTTCGGCCGTGATGCGGATGATCAGATCGGCCGCTGGCAGCTGGCCCGCGACTTTATCGGACCACTCCATCAGTTTGAGACCCGGACCGGAAAAAATGTCCCGAAAACCCGCATCCTCCCATTCATGCGGGTCGCTGAAACGGTAAAAATCAAAATGCCACACGGGCCAGGGATCCTGTGGCGGGCCTGCGGTGTGGGGCTCCAGCACTGCATAGGTCGGACTTTTGATGCGGCCTGAGACGCCTGCAGCACGCAGCAGGTGGCGCACCAGGGTGGTCTTGCCGCTGCCCAGATCACCCTGCAAATCCAGGCAGGCATCCCGGGCACCGGCCCAGGTGTTCAGGCCCTGGGCCAGGCGGGCGGCAAACCGGCGCGTGTCGTCCTCGTCACGCCATTCGGTCTGCCAGGACGGACGACTTTCTACAATGGCAAGGTGATTGATCGGCATCTCGATTCGGAGGGTTCGCAACTGTGGCCACGCATTCAGGCTTGGGCCCATGAGCTCGGATTTTCCCAAATCGGCGTGGCTCCTGTGGATTTGGCCCACGCCGAAGAAGGATTGAAGGCCTGGCTGCAAGCCGGTTTTCAGGGTTCCATGGCTTACATGGCCGCCCATGGCATGAAACGCGCGCGGCCTGCCGAACTGGTGCCGGGCACGCTGAGTGTGATTACCGCCCGCATGGACTACCTGCCTGGCGATACGCCCGAAGACTGGACGGCACAAGAGTTGTCGAGAACCGGGCGTCCTCAGGAGGCAGTCGTGTCCGTGTACGCCAGGGGACGCGATTACCACAAAGTGCTTCGCCAGCGCCTGCAGCAACTGCAGGCACGCATGGCACAGGCGCTCGGTCCGTTTGGTTACCGGGTCTTTACCGACTCGGCGCCTGTCCTGGAAGTTGAACTCGCGTCCCTCTCCGGTGTGGGGTGGCGGGGCAAACACACATTGCTGCTCAACAGGCAGGCGGGCTCGATGTTTTTTCTGGGCGAGCTGTTTACCGATTTGCCGCTGCCCCGGACTGCTGCGTCCAGCGATCATTGCGGACAGTGCACGGCCTGCCTGGACAGTTGTCCGACGGGGGCCATTGTGGCTCCTTACCGGCTCGACGCCCGCCGCTGCATTTCTTACCTCACCATCGAGCATGCAGGCCCCATTGACGAATCACTGCGACCGCTGATCGGCAACCGCATCTACGGCTGTGACGACTGCCAGCTGGTCTGTCCCTGGAACAAATATGCGCAAATTTCGGCTGTGCCCGACTGGCAAGCCCGAGACGGCCTTCAGGATGCGCAAATTTCGCAGCTGCTGCACTGGAGCGAGGTCGAGTTCCTCGCGCGCACCGAGGGTTCGGCGATCCGGCGCATCGGGCATGCCCGATGGCTGCGCAACCTGGCGCTCGCAGCCGGCAATGCGCTTCTCAGTGACCGCCTCACCATCGCTCAGCGGCGTGAACTGCTTGAAGCGCTGCAAGCTTGGTCGGGTCATCCTGACCCGGTCGTGGCCGAGCAGGTGCAGTGGTCCTTGCGCGCAGGTGATCCATCGCCCGCATCGGCAGCTGTTGGTCATGCGCCCCGCTGATCAGGTCAGGACCACCAGCGCAAATGGCAGGCTGAGCATGCCCAGCAAGGTGGAAAGCGTGACCAGGGCGGCCACATAGGGCCCGTTGTAGCCCATGCGGGCCGCCAGCACATAGGCGCTGGAGGCCGTGGGCAAGGCGGAGAAGGCCATGAGGATCAGGGTTTGTGGACCGTCAAGGGCAAACCAGCGGCAGAGCAGGGCTGCTGCCAGGGGCAAGATGAAATGCTTGATCGTCAGCACTCCAGCCCCCAGACCCAGTCCGCCGCGCAAGCTGCCCAACTGCATGCCTGCGCCGGCAGCCAGCAGGCCCAGGGCCAGTGAGGCACCACCAATCCTAGAGACCGTCGGCTCGAGCCAATCCGGCAGGCGTATTCCCAGCAGATTGGCACACAGCCCCGATGCGGTGGCAAGAATCAGCGGATTGCGCACCAGTTCCCGCAGGAAACCGGATTGGGCATGGCGGGCCATGGGCCAGACCGCTCCGACATTGAACAAGGGTACACACACCCCGATGAGCACCGAAATGAGCAAGAGGCCTTGCGCCCCGGCCAGCCGCTCGGCCAGCGCCAGTCCGATAAACGAGTTGAACCGGAAGGCCACCTGAGCGCTGGCCGCATGGTCGCGGCGCTCAAAATGGCGCCCCAGCAAGGGCCAGTGGGGCATGCTGTAGGCCAGGGCAATCGCAAAAACCCCCAAAGTGAGCCCGGCAGCCATCAGGCTGGAGGCGGCGCGCAAGTCCAGGGGACTGCGAATGATCGAGTGAAACAGCAGGACCGGAAAGAGGAAAAAATAGACCAGGTTTTCCACCGGTTGCCAGACCGTGCGGTCCAGCCGGGTGTAGCGGCAAATCAGATAGCCGCACAAAATCAGGGAAAAGTCGGGGAAGAGCAATGCTGCAAAATTCACCCGGGTAGCATACCTCCTGGCACATCAGGCCCAACGACAGTGCACCGGGATAGCACCGAGAAAGATGGTGCCTGTTTTTGCTTAAGATGCGCCCATCCCCCAATCTGTTGCAGGAGCAATGAATGATCAATCGTCGTCAATGGTTTTGCGTGACCGCGCTGGCGTTCACCTCAGGAGCGGCCTGGGCCCAGGCCTATCCGGCCAAACCCATCCAGCTGCAGGTGCCGTTTGCTCCCGGCGGGACCACCGACATCGTGGCCCGTGTGATTGCCGACCCCCTGGGCAAGGCCCTGGGACAAAGCGTCGTGGTGGTCAACAAGGCCGGCGGTGGCGGGGTGGTGGGCGCCACCGAAACCGTTCGCGCCGCTCCTGACGGTTACAACCTGGGTATGGCCACCGTGTCCACCACGGCGGCCAATCCGGCCATCAATCCGCGCATTCCGTACAACCCGCTGGTGGACTTCACCCCCATCATCAACATTGCCGCTACTCCCAACGTGATCGCGGTGCACCCCACCTTTCCGGCCAAGGACTACAAGGGTTTTCTGGCTGAAATCAAGAAAAATCCGGGACGCTATTCATACTCCTCTTCGGGCACGGGGGGCATTGGCCATCTGCAGACCGAGCTTTTCAAGAGTCTGACCGGCACATTCATCACCCATATTCCCTACCGGGGCGCCGGTCCGGCCCTCAACGACACGGTCGCTGGCCAAGTCCCTATCATTTTTGACAACCTGCCCTCAGCCTTGCCCTTCATCCAGTCGGGCAAGCTGGTACCCATTGTGGTGGCCGCTCCCCAGCGCCTGGCGGTGCTGCCCAATGTGCCCACTTTCAAGGAAGTCGGGCTTGAGCCGGTCAACCGCATGGCTTACTACGGCATTCTGGGCCCCAAGGGCCTGCCCCGCGAGGTGGTCGACAAGATCAGCGCCGGCGTGCGCAAGGCGCTCGAGGAGGGAGCCGTGCGCAAGCGAATCGAAGACACCGGTTCGCTGATCGTGGCCAACACTCCTGAACAGTTCGCCGCGCAGATCAAGGCCGAATTCGAGGTGTACAAGAAGGTGGTTGACGAGCAAAAACTCAAGCTCGATTGATGCACCCGTCCAGCCAGGCGGCGATTGACGCCTTTGCCGATGCCCTCTGGCTGGAGGACGGACTGGCCGGCAACACCTTGGCCGCCTACCGACGTGATCTTCTTTTGCTGGCCCGCTGGCTCTACAGCCAACAGGGTCTGGCCCTGTATGGCTTGCAGGAACACCATTTGCAGGCGTACTTTGCCGAGCGTCACGCCAGCACCCGCGCCACTTCCTCCAATCGCCGCCTGACGGTGTTCAAGCGTTTTTTTCGCTGGGCCCTGCGCGAACATCACATCGACCGCGACCCGACGCTGCGATTGCTGTCGGCCCGGCAGCCGCAGCGTCTGCCCAAAACCCTCACGGAAAGCCAGGTTGACGCCTTGCTGCGTGCGCCCGATGCGGCCCATGAACTTGGTCTGAGAGACCGGGCCATGCTGGAGCTGATGTATGCCAGTGGCCTGCGGGTCAGTGAGCTGGTTTCGATCAAGGCCGTCCATGTATCCATGGCCGATGCGGTCTTGCGCATCGTCGGCAAGGGCCAGAAGGAACGCCTGGTGCCTTTCGGGCAGGAGGCCGCAGTCTGGTTGCAGCGCTATCTTGAGCAGGCGCGGCCTCAATTGCTGGGCGCGCGGCAGAGCGAGGCCCTGTTTGTCACCTCGGCCGGCCCCAAACCCGGCACAGGCATGTCGCGCGTCATGTTCTGGAATCTGATCAAGCGCTACGCGCTGCAGGCCGGCATCACTGCGCCCTTGTCACCGCACACCTTGCGTCACGCCTTTGCGACCCATCTGATCAATCATGGTGCCGATCTGCGTGCAGTGCAAATGCTGCTGGGGCACGCGGACATTTCCACAACCACCATCTACACCCATGTAGCGCGCGAGCGGCTCAAGACCCTCCATGCGCAACACCATCCCCGCGGCTGACGCCCCAACGCTTGAGGACACGGCCGGGCTGCATCAGCGCTCAGGCACCGAGCAGCCCGTCCAGTTCCTGGGGCGTGAAGCCGGCAGCCTGGCGAGCGCGGGTGTTGAAGGGCGGGCGCAGCCGCGGGGCCTGGTAGCGCAGGGCCAGCTGGGGGTAGAGTTTCAGAGGATCGAGCCCCGCGCGCTCGCACGTCCAGCGGTACCAGCGGTTGCCGATTTCCACATGGCCGATTTCGTCGGCCAGGATGACATCGAGCAAGCGGCAAATGGTCTGCGCATCTGCACTTCCCACCTTGCGCAGCTTGTCCTGGATCAGCGGAGTGGCATCGAGACCCCGCGCTTCAAGCGTGCGTGGCACCAGCGCCATGCGGGCGATCACATTCTCGGCGGTTTTCTCGCACATGCCCCAGAGGCCATCATGGGCGTCAAAGTCGCCATAGTGCCAGCCCATGGTCTGCAGTTGGGCGTGCAACATGCGGAAATGGCGTGACTCCTCCAGGGCCACCTGCATCCAGTCCTGGTAGAACGCTGGCGGCAAGCCGTCAAACCGCCAGACCGCATCGAGCGCCAGATTGATGGCGTTGAATTCGATATGGCAAATCGCATGCAGCAGGGCAGCGCGACCCTCCAGTGTGAAGGCAGAGCGGGCGGGCACGTGAACGGGGTCGATCAGGCGTGGCCGAGCTGGTCGGCCCGGTAACGGCAGGTCAGGCGGCGCAGGCGCAGGGTCAAAAGACCAGCGTGCAGCGAGTGCCGCCATGCGATCAAGGGCCTCGCATTTGGCCTGGGGATCGGCCAGGCACAAGGCGTCGAGGGCGGACTGTCGAATCTGCATCCCTACAATTGTAGGTTTGACGTTATCTCCTGGAGAACAGTCCATGGCCCTCTATCAGCTCGATGAGCACCGCCCGCAAGTGCATGAAACCGCCTGGGTGGCAGAAAACGCTCAGGTGATGGGGGCAGTCACCCTGGCGCGCGACGCCAGTGTCTGGTTCGGCAGCACATTGCGAGGGGACACCGAAACCATCGAAATCGGTGAGGGCAGCAATATCCAGGATTCGGCTGTGGTACACGCCGACCATGGTCTTCCGGTCAGGGTCGGGCGCCATGTGACGGTGGGTCACATGGTCATGCTGCACGGCTGCACGATTGGCGACGAATCGCTCATCGGTATTGGCGCCGTGGTGCTCAATGGTGCACAGATTGGCCGCAACTGCCTGGTGGCCGCAGGATCACTGGTGACCGAGGGCAAGACCTTTCCCGATGGTTCGATGATCATGGGTTCGCCGGCCCGGGTGGTGCGCCAGCTCACGCCCGAGCAGATCGAGGGCCTGCGTCAAAGCGCGCGTCACTATGTTGAAAACGCCCGTCGCTTCAAGAACGGTTTGAAGAAACTGGAGGCTTGAGTGTCGGAGCTGCACAAGTTCATTTTCGAGGGCATGCCGGTTCGCGGCATGCTGGTGCGCTTGACCGGAGCCTGGCAGGACATTTTGGCCCGCCGGGCAGCCAACACCGAAACGGGTGCCTACCCGCCACCCGTGCGTGACCTGCTGGGCGAGATGGCGGCCGCCGGCGTCCTGATGCAAGGCAACATCAAATTCAATGGTGCGTTGGTCTTGCAAATTGCCGGTGACGGACCGGTCAAGGTGGCGGTCGTCGAGGTCCAGCCCGATTTCAGCCTGCGGGCGACCTGTACCCGCACTGCCGAGGTGGCTGATGACGCCAGCCTCAGCGAGATGGTCAATCTGCTCAATCAAGGACGTTGCGTCATCACCCTTGATCCCCGTGATCGCTTGCCGGGCCAGCAGCCCTACCAGGGGGTGGTGCCGCTGTTTGGCGACCGTGGTGAAAAACTCGAACGGATCTCGCAGGTGCTGGAGCACTACATGTTGCAATCCGAGCAGCTCGACACGGTGCTGGTGCTGGCTGCCGATGCACAAGTGGCTGCCGGGCTGCTGATCCAGCGCCTTCCAGTGCAAGGGCAAGGCAACCTGCAGGGTCAGACCGACAGTGTCCAGCGTGAGGAGCAATTGGGCCGCAGCGAGGACTTCAACCGCATTGCCATTCTGGCGCGCAGTCTCAAACGCGAGGAGTTGCTGACCCTGGACGCCGACACTGTTCTTCACCGGCTTTTCTGGGAAGAGCCCCTGGCCCGGTTTGAACCTCTGGTGGGTGACAAAGGCCCCCGTTTTGCCTGCAGTTGCAGCCGCCTGCGGGTGCAACGGATGATCCGCAGCCTGGGCGTGCAGGAGGCGCAGTCCATCCTGGCCGAACAGGGTCAAATCGAGGTGGGCTGTGATTTTTGCGGGACGCAGTACCGGTTCGATCCTGTCGATGCGGCGCAGATCTTCACCGACACCCCGGACACACCGTTTGCAGATACCGTGCACTAAAGGCGCTTGAGCTCGAGGGTCCGGGGTCGGCCAGCAGGCCGGGAGTCTCAGGATGGATTGTCGGCGGGATCTGTCGGTCGCTGCAGGAGGGTGGTGAAAAGACGGTGTTCGCAGTCCGGGTCGCTGCACTTCTCGCACGCCCACAGCGGGCGGTTTTCCAGTCGGGCGCCGCTCTGCACGGTCTCCCCGGTGTACTGGGGCCAACCCAGGGCCAACAGGGCATTGTCGAGTCTTTGCAACCCCTGACCATGCACCACCGAATGGGCAATGCCGTTCGCGAGCAGGTGCTGACGAAGCAGGCGATCGACCGGCTCGCGCACTTGCGGGCCATCGCGTTGCAGCCCGTCGGCAACCCAGGGCAGATCAAGGGCGGTGACCAGCGTGTGGGTGTACAGGCGTTGATGGGCCAGTGCAAACGGCAACAGACTGTCGTCGCCAAACAGGTACAGGCTGTAAACAGCCGTCATGAGGGCTGTGGTGTCCGCGATCACCACCGGTGCGTCCTGCGCCAGCACTGACCGGGCCTGCGCCTGTGCGATGACGCATTGCTCATGAGCCATCGGCGTTCTGCCTTCTCGCTCGCACCAGATTCGCAGATGCTCCGGGACCGAACAGGCAGCCAGCCCATGTGCTTGCAGCCGTGTAGCCAGTTCGAGGGCCAGCCATGACTTGCCGGTGCTCTCGGCCCCCAGGATGGCGATGCGCTGCACGGTCATGGCCTGGTGGCCAGTCGCGAGCGCCAGACCCGCCAGCCCTGCAGACTGAGCAGCAGAAAAATTGAATAGAGCACAACCGTCAGCCACAGTCCTCTGGAGGCGAAGAGGACCACACTCAGGGCATTGACCACAATCCAGACGGCCCAGTTCTCGATGAGTTTGCGACCCAGCATGACCTGTCCGATCAGGCTCAGGGCCACCACCAGCGCATCCCACCAGGGCACGTCACTGTCGGTCAGGGTGATCAGCAAGCTGGCGATACCCGGCCAAAGCACAGCCAGCGCCATCACCCCGAGCATGACCCCGCTTCGGCGGACACGCTGGACCTGCAGGGCAGTCACCTGACTGGCGTCGCGACGCATCCATTGCCACCAGCCCCACAAGGCCAGCGTCACGAACACCAGCTGCAACCCGGCCTCGGCATACAGACCGCTGTCCCGGAAAACAAAAAAGTACATCACTGAACTGGCAGCCGCCAGAGGCCAGGTCCAGTGCAGTTCACGGATGCTGCACAGCACCATCAACAAGGCCAGCACAAAGCCGACACCCTCCGGCAGGGACATCATTTGGCAATCTGAACGAAGATTTCGCCAGGCTTGACCATGCCCAGTTCATGGCGAGCCCGCTCCTCGACCATGTTCAGGCCTTCCTTGAGATCATTGACTTCGGCGTTGAGCTGCTCGTTGATTCGACGAGCCTCTTCATTGGCGGTTTTCTGATCCTGGAGCTGCCCGCGAAGGTCGGACAGATTGAACATGCTGCCACGGCCCAGCCACAGCTGGCCGTGGACCACCAACAGCAAGGTGACCAGAACGATCGGAATGATGCGTTTGTTCATGGTCACCTGGAAGGGGGGCTTCAGCGCAGATTGTAGAAGGCCGCCCGGCCGGGATAGACCGCCACATCACCCAGGTCCTCTTCGATGCGCAGCAGCTGGTTGTACTTGGCCATGCGATCCGAGCGCGAGAGTGAACCGGTCTTGATCTGGCCGGCGTTGAGGCCGACGGCGATATCGGCGATGGTGCTGTCTTCGGTCTCGCCCGAGCGGTGGCTGATGACGGCGGTGTAGCCGGCGCGCTTGGCCATCTCGATGGCTTCGAAGGTCTCGGTCAGGGTGCCGATCTGGTTGATCTTGATGAGGATCGAGTTGGCGATTGACTTGTCGATACCTTCTTTCAGGATCTTGGTGTTGGTCACGAACAGGTCGTCACCGACGAGTTGCACCTTCTGGCCCAGGCGCTCGGTCAGGTGTTTCCAGCCGTCCCAGTCGCCTTCGGCCATGCCGTCTTCGATGCTGATGATCGGGTACTTGTCCACCCAGGTGGCCAGCATGTCGGTCCACTGCTCAGCGGTGAGCTGGAGGCCGCCTTCGCCTTCGAGCACATATTTGCCATCCTTGTAAAACTCGCTGGCGGCGCAGTCCAGGCCCAGCGCGATCTGCTCGCCCGCCGTGTAGCCGGCCTGGTCGATGGCTTGCAGGATCAGCTGCAGCGCGGCTTCGTGGCTTTGCACACTGGGGGCAAAGCCGCCTTCGTCGCCCACGGCGGTGCTCATACCCTTGTCGTGGATGATTTTCTTTAAGGCGTGGAACACTTCAGCGCCGTAACGCACGGCTTCACGGAAGCTCGGCGCGCCCACGGGGATGATCATGAACTCTTGCAAGTCCAAGTTGTTGTTGGCGTGCGCGCCGCCATTGATGACATTCATCATCGGCACAGGCAGTTGGTTG
>CAYMMK010000038.1:0-23089 GCA_964391575.1 uncultured Limnohabitans sp. | reverse complement strand
TCTGCTTCAAGCGTGATGGCGTCTTTGCCATGGAGCTCGGCGGCCCCGAGGTCGGGCGCGGCTGCGGTGGCCGCGGCATCATCCACGGCTTCGAGACGCTTGAAAAACTGGGCTTCCATGACTGGGGGTTTGACTACGTGCTGCTCGACTTCCTGGGCGATGTGGTCTGCGGCGGCTTTGGGCTGCCGATCGCCCGCGACATGTGCCAGAAGGTGATCGTCGTCGGCAGCAACGACCTGCAGTCGCTGTATGTGGCCAACAATGTCTGCAGCGCGGTCGAATACTTCCGCAAGCTTGGGGGCAACGTCGGCGTGGCCGGCATGGTCATCAACAAGGATGACGGCACCGGTCAGGCGCAGGCCTTTGCCGCCAATGCCGGCATTCCGGTGCTGGCCGCCATCCCGGCCCACGAGGACATCCGCCGAAAAAGCGCCAGCTACGAAATCATCGGTCGGCCTGAAGGCCAGTGGGGCCCCCTGTTTGCCGGCCTGGCCCAGCAAGTGGCCGATGCGCCGCCGGTGCGTCCGAAGCCGCAGACGCAGGACGAGCTGCTGGGGCTGTTCAGTGCCGACTCGGTAGGCCGCAACGTTGTGCTTGAGCCTGCCACCGTGCACGACATGATGGGACGTGACGACCTGGTGCGCCCCAGCCTCGAAGTGGTCTACGACCCCCAGTGAGCCCACAGCGTCTATGAGCACCAGCCACCGAACCATCCCGATTCAGCCAGCTCCGGCCGGCGCAGCCCCATCGGTCGACGGACTGGGCTGTCACGCCGGCGCCGAAGCGCTGCAGACCGCAGCGCGAGCCGCCGGTAAGTCCGAGGTGCTGGCCCAGTATGCCCGCGATTACCCGGTGGCTGAAGGGCCACACGCGCAACCACAAAGCATGTGTCCGGCCTTTGGTTCGCTGCGTGTGGGTCTGCGCATGCGACGCACCGCCACCCTGTTGTCGGGTTCGGCCTGCTGCGTCTACGGCTTGACCTTCACCTCGCACTTTTACGGTGCGCGCCGCAGCGTAGGCTACGTGCCCTTCAATTCGGAAACCCTGGTGACCGGCAAGCTGTTCGAGGACATCCGTGATGCTGTCCACGAACAGGCCGATCCCTCGCGCGTGGACACAGTGGTCATCATCAACCTGTGTGTGCCGACCGCCAGCGGGGTGCCGTTGCAGTTGTTGCCCAAGGAAATCAACGGTGTGCGCATCATCGGCATTGACGTGCCGGGTTTTGGCGTCCCGACCCATGCAGAGGCCAAGGATGTCCTCGCTGGCGCCATGCTGCGCTACGCCCGCGAGGAAGTGCAAAGCGGTCCGGTGGCCGCGCCGCGCGGTGGCCGTTCAGCCTTGCCGACAGTGACGTTGCTGGGCGAGATGTTCCCGGCCGATCCGGTGATCATCGGGCAGATGCTGGCCCCCATGGGCCTGGCCGCGGGGCCGGTGGTGCCCACACGCGAATGGCGCGAGCTCTATGCTGCGCTCGATTGCGCGGTGGCTGCCGCCATCCATCCGTTCTATACGGCCAGCGTGCGCGAATTCGAGGCTGCCGGTCGGCCGGTCGTGGGTTCGGCCCCGGTGGGCCTGGAGGGTACGCAGGCGTGGTTGCAAGCGGTCGGTCAGGCGGCCGGCCTGGCTCAGTCCCAGATCGACGCTGCCCGCAACCCTGCGCTGGCGGCGATGCGAGGACTGCTGTCGCAAAAACCGGTCCAGGGCCGCATCACCCTCTCGGGCTACGAAGGCTCGGAATTGCTGGTGGCCCGCCTGCTGGTCGAGTGTGGCGCAGACCTTCGCTATGTGGGGTCGGCCTGTCCGGCCACGCCCTGGAATGCGCATGACCGTGAATGGCTGCAGCAGCACGGGGTGCAGGTGCAGATGCGCGCCACCCTCGAGCAGGACCTGGCCGCCGTGCACGAATACAAGCCGCAACTGGCTGTGGGTACCACCCCGGTGGTGCAAAAAGCCAAGGAACTGTGCATCCCGGCGCTGTACTTCACCAACCTGATCTCCGCGCGCCCCCTGATGGGCGTGGCCGGCGCAGGCTCGCTGGTGCAGGTGGTGCAGGCGGCCATAGGCAACCAGCAGCGCTTTGACGACATGAAAGCCTTTTTTGGCCAGACCGGGCAGGGCGATGCCGCAGGCGTCTGGTCAGCCACACCCCAACCACGGCCCGAATTCAAGGCCGAGGTGCGTCGCCAGCTCGACAAGCAGGCGCGCCGGCGCAAGGCCGAGGAGATGGGCTCATGAGCCAGACCCGTTCTTCGCTGGTACTCGATCATGACCGTGCAGGCGGCTACTGGGGGGCGGTGTATGTGTTTACCGCCATCAAGGGCTTGCAGGTGGTGATCGATGGGCCGGTGGGCTGCGAAAACCTGCCTGTCACCTCGGTCCTGCATTACACCGATGCCCTGCCTCCCCACGAGCTGCCGATCGTGGTGACCGGACTGGCCGAGGAACAGCTCGGCCGGGAGGGGACCGAGGGCGCCATGAAGCGCGCCCACGCAACCCTGGATCCGGACCTGCCGGCCGTGGTGGTCACGGGATCGATTGCCGAAATGATTGGCGGTGGCGTAACGCCCGAGGGGACCAATATTCTTCGGTTTTTGCCCCGTACCATCGACGAAGACCAGTGGCAGTGCGCCAACCGGGCCATGTTCTGGTTGTGGAGTGAATACGGCCCGCGCAAGGTGCCAGCGCGCACGCCCCTTGAGCAGCGGCCTGCGGGTGAGAAGCCCCGGGTGAACATCATCGGCCCGGCCTATGGCACTTTCAACAGCGCCAGCGACCTGGCCGAGATCCGCCGACTGGTTGAGGGTATTGGCGCCGAAATCAATCTCGAGTTTCCATTGGGCAGCCACCTGGCCGACATCCCGAAACTGGCCGATGCCGATGTCAACATCTGCATGTACCGCGAGTTCGGACGCATGCTGTGTGAGGCGCTCGAACGGCCCTACCTGCAGGCCCCCATCGGTTTGCACTCAACCACCCGGTTCCTGCGCAAGCTCGGGCAGCTGCTCGGGCTCGATCCCGAGCCCTTCATCGAGCGCGAACGCCACACCACCCTCAAGCCTTTGTGGGATCTGTGGCGATCGGTGACCCAGGATTTCTTTGCCACTGCCAGTTTCGCCGTGGTTGCCGGTGAGACCTATACCCGTGGACTGCAACAGTTTCTCGAGACGGAAATGGGCTTGCCCTGCCGTTTTGCGGTTTCGCGTACGGCTGGCACCAAGACAGACAACGCGCGTGTACGCGATCTGGTGCGCACCCAGACGCCTTTGATCCTGTTTGGTTCGTTCAACGAACGCATGTACCTCAGTGAAAGCGCGTCGCAGGGCCCATTGCGCTCGGCCTTCATACCGGCTTCATTCCCGGGCGCCATCATTCGCCGCCATACCGGCACCCCTTTCATGGGGTATGCCGGCGCCACCTATGTGGTGCAGGAAGTGTGCAACGCCCTGTTCGATGCGCTGTTTCACATCTTGCCGCTGGCCACTGACATGGACCAGGTGGCGCCCACCCAGGCGCGGGGCCATGTGGTTCCCGATGCCCGCTGGCAGGACGACGCGCAGGCCTTGCTGCGTGAATGCATCAGCCAGCAACCGGTGCTGGTACAGATTTCGGCGGCCAAGCGCTTGCGCGATCAGGCCGAGCAGATTGCCCGCATCACTGGCACCGACACGGTGACGCGCGAGCATGTCGAAGCCGCCAGCCAGACGCTGGGCATGGGAGTGGCGGCATGAGCGCGCTGCAACCGGTCAACCATTTGCCGGCCTGCGCCTTGCGCAGGGACCGGACCCCAATGTCGTGGCGGTGTGCTGCGGATGCCCTGTTGCGCGGGCTGTGCGCATCGAGGCTGCAAGGCCTCATCGAAAGGAGCAAAGCATGTCGAATCGGACATCCATCTCAGGGTTGACCGACGAGGAAGCGCAGGAGTTCCACCACTACTGGGCACAAGGTTTTGTGGGTTTCACGGCGGTTGCCGTGCTGGCCCACATCCTGGTCTGGGCGTGGCGCCCCTGGTTCTGAGTCTGGTTTTTTTCTCACTTTGACGGAGTGAACCCATGCAACACACCTCACCCCTGCATCAGGAACGTTCGCTGGCGAATGGCTCCTGGGCTTTCTGGTGCATTTTCCTGCTCGCATTCAGTCTTCTCTTTTCAGTGGTGCTGCTGGCCAAACTGGTCGGCCTTCATTGGCGTGAGTTGCTGCCGGGCGCGGAACAGGCCCCGGGCATGGTCCAGGGTGTGAAAGCGGCGGTCTACACCTTCATGTCCCACATCATTTAGGAGCAACATCATGTGGCGAATCTGGCGTCTTTACGACCCGCTCAGGGCCATGGTGGTTCAGGGCATTTTCCTGTTCGGCCTGGCCGCGATGATCCACCTCATCCTGCTGAGCACCAACAAGTTCAACTGGCTCGACGGTGCCAAAAAGCCCGCAGCTACTGCAGCGCAAAACTCGCCGATGCCGGCGGCCGTGCCTGCAGCCAAGTCCTGAGTCTCAGGGCACTTTTGCGGATGCCGCAGGCCCACTGCGGTGATGCCGGGCATCCGCCTTTCCATCTGAACGCAGGAGACCGCCATGGCCATGCTCAGTTTTGAAAAGAAATACCGGGTTCGCGGAGGAACCCTGGTGGGGGGCGATCTGTTCGATTTCTGGATCGGGCCGTTTTATGTCGGTTTTTTTGGCGTCACCACCGTCTTTTTCTCTTTTTTAGGCACGGCACTGATCCTCTGGGGCGCGGCCATGGGGCCGACCTGGAACCTCTGGCAGATCAGCATCGCACCGCCCGATCTGTCGTACGGGCTGGCCCTGGCGCCCCTGCTTGAGGGCGGTCTGTGGCAGCTGATCACGGTGTGTGCAATCGGTGCCTTCGGATCCTGGGCTTTGCGGGAGGTCGAAATCTGCCGCAAGCTGGGCATGGGCTACCACGTGCCGGTGGCATTTTCGGTCGCCATCCTGGCGTATGTGACGCTGGTGGTGGTGCGACCGGTTCTGATGGGGGCCTGGGGACACGGCTTTCCTTACGGTATCTTCAGCCACCTGGACTGGGTGTCCAACGTCGGCTACCAGTACCTGCATTTTCATTACAACCCCGCGCACATGCTCGCGGTGAGCTTCTTTTTTGCCAGCACGTTTGCTCTGTCACTGCACGGTGCGCTGATCCTCTCGTCGACCAACCCGGCTCCTGGCGAGACCGTGCGTACTCCCGAGCACGAAGACACCTTCTTTCGCGACATCATCGGCTACTCGATCGGCACGCTGGGTATTCACCGCCTGGGGCTGTTCCTGGCGCTGGCGGCCGTGCTCTTCAGCGCTCTGTGCATCGTGCTCAGTGGTCCGTTTTGGAGCCGCGGCTGGCCGGAATGGTGGAGCTGGTGGCTGCACCTGCCCATCTGGTCGCAATGGCCGATCAAGTAAACCGGGGAGACCATCATGGCGCAATACCAGAACCTATTCACCACGGTGCAGGCCACCGGCCCCCTTCATTACGGCGTCGAGCTCGGGCATGGCAACAGTCCACGTTCGGGTGAACCCCTGATCAACTACTGGCTGGGCAAGCTGGGCAACGCCCAGCTTGGCCCGATTTACCTGGGCGGCCTGGGACTGGCATCCTTGTTCTGCGGTCTGATTGCATTCACCCTCATCGGCATGAACATGCTGGCCTCGGTCAACTACGATCCGATCCAGTTCGTGCGGCAACTGTTCTGGCTGTCACTGGAGCCGCCACCGCCGGCCTACGGGCTGAGCATTCCGCCGCTCAACCAGGGGGGGTGGTGGCTGATCGTGGGGCTGTTCCTGACGGCCTCGCTGTTCTTCTGGTGGGCGCGGACCTACCGCCGGGCCCGCGAGCTGGGCATGGGCACGCATGTGGCCTGGGCCTTTGCCGCAGCCATCTGGCTGTACCTGGTGCTCGGTTTGTTCCGCCCGGTGCTGATGGGATCCTGGGGTGAAGCGGTGCCCTACGGCATCTTCAGCCACCTCGACTGGACGGCGGCTTTCTCGCTGCGCTACGGCAACCTGTTCTACAACCCGTTCCATGCGCTTTCAATTGTGTTCCTGTATGGCTCGGCGCTGCTGTTTGCCATGCACGGCGCCACCATCCTGGCTGTCACCCGTTTCGGCGGCGAGCGCGAGATTGAACAGATCGTCGACCGTGGCACCGCTTCCGAGCGGGCGGCACTGTTCTGGCGCTGGACCATGGGCTTTAACGCCACGATGGAATCGATCCACCGCTGGGCCTGGTGGTTCGCAGTGCTGTGTCCGCTCACGGGGGGCATCGGCATCCTGCTGACCGGGACCGTGGTTGACAACTGGTACCTCTGGGCCGTCAAGCACGGCGTGGCGCCCCCGTACCCCGATGTATTCCCGGCCGTGACCGACCCGGCCCTCAGTGCTGGAGGCAAACCATGAGCATTCGACTGACCCTGATTGCAGGCCTGGCCCTGCTGACCGGCCTGGCCGGTTGTGAGCGTGTGCCCATGGAGTCGGTGCAAACCGGCTACCGGGGGACCGGCATGGTGCAGGTGTACAACCCGCGCACGCTGGAGGTCAATGCAGCGCTGCACGAGGCGCCACCGGCGCTGCCCTCTGCGGGCAACGAAGGACCCCGGGCCTCCCAGGTCTACAAGAATGTGCAGGTGCTCGGTGACCTCAGTGTCGGTCAGTTCAACCGCCTGATGGCCTCCATGGCCACATGGGTGGCACCCGAGCAGGGCTGCGCCTACTGTCACAACCTGGGCAATCTGGCCGAGGACAGCAAATACACCAAGGTGGTGGCCCGTCGAATGGTCGAGATGACCCAGCACATCAATGCCGACTGGCAGCAGCACGTGGGGGCGACCGGCGTGACCTGCTACACCTGTCACCGTGGCAATCCGGTACCCTCGAACATCTGGTTCCGCAGCAACCCCCAGCCCTACGGCTCGAACTTCATGGGTGACAAGGCCGGTCAGAACCATCCATCACCGGTGGTCAACCTCTCTTCGCTGCCCAACGACCCCTTCACGCCCTTCCTGTTGGGCAAGGAGGACATCCGGGTCGCCGGCAACACCGCACTGCCCAGTGGCAACCGGCAATCGATCAAGCAGGCCGAGTGGACCTATGGCCTGATGACGCACATGTCCACGGCGCTGGGAGTGAACTGTACCTATTGCCACAACACCCAGTCATTCTCGAAATGGGAGGGCGGTCCTGACAAGCGGGTCAAGGCCTGGTATGGCATCCGCATGGCGCGCGACCTCAACCTGACCTACATGGAGACGCTGGTCGAGACCTTTCCAGCCCACCGCAAGGGTGTATTGGGCGATGTGGCCAAGCTCAATTGCGCCACCTGTCACCAGGGCGCTTACAAGCCGCTCAATGGCGACAAGATGGCCAGCGAGTTTCCTGAACTGTTGACCAAGCTCGGCGCAAAACCTGCCCCCAAGGTGGCCGCCAAGTGATGCGGCAGGGTTGTACCAGCCGCTAGCAGTCCTGCTCATGGAAGCCTTGCTCAACCACACCGACTCGCTGTCGTGCGTGGTCGTGGCAGTGCTGGTTGACTTCATGAAGTCGCACCAGGGATGGGGCTGGATGCGTCTGGTGGCGGGTGCATCGGCCTACAAGTCCGTGCCCGGCCTGATGTCGGCCAAGGTCATGGGCAGCGGCCATGGTGGGGGTTTCAGCCTGCGACCGAGTGCCACCCACCAAGGCTTGCTGTGCCGGTTTGAAAATGCCGACAGGGCCATGGATTTCCTGCACGGCGAACAGGTGCAGGGCTACCGTGAGCGCTCGCGGGAGTGCTGGGGCGGTGTACTGGCGGTGACCTCCTCGCGCGGTCATTGGGACCAGCAGGCCTGGGGCACCAGCGAAGAGGCCCACACCCGGCTCTCGCCGTCCTGGCAAGAGCGCCTGCCCCCCGAAAATGCAAGTGCACCCCTGGCGGTCCTGACCCGCGCCAGCATCCAGCCGGCCAAGGCCATGGCTTTCTGGCGACATGCACCCGCCACCCAGCAATCCCTCGACGCCGCTCAGGGGTGCCTGCTGGCGATGGGACTGGGGGAGGCACCTTTGGTGCGGCAGTGCACCCTGAGCCTGTGGAAAGACGAGGTCAGCATGCTGCAGTTCGCTGCGCAAGGGGCCCATCAGCAGGCCAGCTTTGCGGCCTACCGCCATCAATTTTTTTCCGAGTCCCTGTTTGTCCGCCTGCGGGTGTTGCGCATGACGGGTCGCTGGAAGGGGCACGATTTTGGCAACGGCCTGGGCTGGTCAGGAGCGGTCCATGCCTGAGGCCTTGCGCACAGTGGTGATTGGTGCGGGTGTCGGCGGGCTGGTGGGGGCCTTGCGCCTGGCACACCGTGGCCAGACAGTGACCGTGCTCGAGACTGCCAACAGTCCCGGCGGCAAGATCCATACGCAGACGGTGGGGGACGTACAGATCGACAGTGGCCCGACGGTGTTTACCATGCGCTGGGTGTTTGACGACATCCTTCGCGCAGTAGGAACGCGCCTGGAGGATCATCTGCGACTGCAGCCCCTGCAGGTGCTGGCCCGTCATTTCTGGGACGACGGCAGCCAGCTCGACCTGTTCATGGACAGCGAGCGCAGTGAAGCGGCGATTGCCGATTGGTCCGGTGGCGACGAGGCGGCACGTTTCCGGTCCTTTTGTGCCCGAGCGCGCGCGGTCTACGACACCCTCGAAGGTCCGTTCATGCGGTCTCCCCGCCCTGGCATGCCCGGGTTGATGGCGCGCATCGGCCCCTCAGGCCTGTCGGTGCTGGCGCAGCTGGGCCCGATGCGCACTCTGTGGCAGCAGATGGTGCGGGAATTTGCTGATCCGCGTTTACAGCAACTCTTCGGCCGCTATGCCACCTACTGTGGCTCGTCGCCCTGGCAGGCGCCCGCCACGCTGATGCTGGTCGCACAGGTCGAGATGGACGGTGTCTGGAGCGTGGAGGGGGGCATGACCGCCTTGGCACAGATGCTGGCGCGGCTGTGCGAGGTGCATGGCGCCCGCATGCGAATGGGCTGTACCGCGCGTCGTATCGATGTGCAGCAAGGCCGCGTGCGGGGTGTGGAGCTTTCCACCGGCGAATACCTGCCTGCCGATCAGGTGCTCTTCAACGGCGAGGCGGCGGCCTTGCGCCAGGGCCTGCTGGGGCCCAAGGCCTGCGCCGCCGTGCCTTCAGAGGCGCCGCCGCGTGCCCTATCGGCCATCACTTGGGCGCTGCATGCCCCATTGCACGGGGTTGAACTCGAGCGCCACAACGTGTTTTTCTGTCCCGATTACGCCCGCGAGTTCGACGACATCTTTCGCCATCAGCGCCTGCCTGCATTGCCAACGGTGTATGTGTGCGCGCAAGACCGGCCGGGGCCGATCGCCGAAGGCGCAGCACAGCGGGTACTGGCGCTGGTCAATGCGCCCGCCACGGGGGATCAGCCGCACTGGCGAAACGAGGATCTGGATACATGCCAAGCCACCACATTCAGCTATTTGCATCGCCTGGGTTTGCGTGTTCCCCTGAACAGTCCAGGCATGCGCCGCACCTCGCCGCTGGACTTTCATCGCCGGTTCGCAGCTTCGGGGGGAGCCCTCTATGGCCAGGCCACCCATGGCTGGACGGGCATCTTCAGGCGACCTGGAGCGCAGACGCCGGTACAGGGTCTGTATCTGGCCGGGGGCAGTGTGCATCCGGGGCCGGGCGTGCCGATGGCGGCCCTGTCCGGACAACTGGCGGCCGAGGCGATGCTGGCCAGCCGCGCTTCGACCAGCATGTCCCGGACGGCGGCTATCTCTGGTGGTATGTCGACGCCATGAGTGAAGACGCGCGCCACGGCCTGACGCTGATTGCCTTTGTGGGCAGCGTTTTCTCGCCTTACTATGCCTGGGCGCGCCGGCGTGGCCGTGCCGATCCGCAGGACCATTGCGCGCTCAATGTGGCGCTCTACAGTCCGGGTGCAGGCCGCTGGTGCATGACCGAACGTGGACGGCGGCAAGCGCAGCGCAGCGCCAGCGAGTTCGTCATCGGCCCCAGTCGTCTGCACTGGGATGGAGAGTGCCTGCACATCGACATTGATGAGCGGGGTGCGCCGCTGCCACGACGGGTTCAGGGCCGCATCCGGCTGTGGCCGCAACAGCTGCAGCGCTACAGCCAGCCCCTGGAGGCCTCGGGCCGCCACCGCTGGGGCCCGATCGCACCCTCGGCGCACATCGAAGTGGACCTTCGAAGTCCGGGTCTGCAATGGCAGGGGCATGCCTATCTGGACAGCAATGAAGGCGACGAGCCCATCGAAGAGGCTTTCGAGCGCTGGGACTGGTCACGTGCACGGCTGGCCGACGGCAGCACGGTGGTGCACTACGACATGCAGTGGCCCAGGCAAGGCACGCAACCCGAGCGGCTGTTGTCCCTTCGCTTTGATGCACAAGGAGCGGTTGAGCCCATACCCACGCCACCCGCACGCGATTTGCCTCGCACGGGCTGGCAACTGGCGCGACGCATGCGCAGCGACGCGGCGGTACAGGTGCAGCGACAACTTGAAGACACCCCTTTTTACCAGCGTGCCCTGCTGTCCCTCCCGATGGGCGGACGCACGGTGCCCTGGTTTCATGAAACCCTGTCGGTGCCGCGCCTGGTCCATCCGGTGGTCCAGGGCATGTTGCCCTTTCGAATGCCACGTCGGTCCTGAGGAGCCAAGCATCTCACACCGTCGAGACCTTTCATTGACCACCCGCCAAGGCTGTGCGCGCTTGCAAGTGCGCAGCAAATGCCGTGGTGTTCACGAAATTCCGGGCCATCCGGTCCAGAATGCCCTCGTGCGGGCCGAGCACGTCTTCTTGCAAGGAGAAAGCCATGTCTGACAAGGACAAGGTCTGGCCCACGGGATTGACCGAGGCCGAATCACAGGAGATTCATCGCAATCTCATCCAGGGCACGCAGATATTCGGCATGATTGCCGCTCTCGCCCATCTGCTGGCCTATATCTATTCACCCTGGCTCAAGTGAAGGAGGCACTGTCATGATCTACGGAAAAATGTGGTGCGTGGTCAAGCCCTCGGTGGGCATACCGATCTTCATCGCAGCCGTGGCGATTGCGTCGTTCAGCGTGCATCTGGCGCTGACACTCAATACCAACTGGGTGAAGAACTTCCTCAATGGCAGCAAGGCTGCAGTGACTGCACCCGCCCCGGCGGATGCGGCGGCGCCCAAGAAGTAGACGGTGCGTCGCGCGAGTCGGACCGGGCGCCTGTGCGTCCGGTCCCTCCTGATTCATAGACCATGAACCGATTGTCCCGTCAATGGATGTCCGGCTGGGCACGCTTCGGAGCGCGCTTCCTGCCCTTTGCTGACGCCGCCAGCCACGACCTCCCCCTGTCGCGCCTGCTGCGCCTGTCCCTGTTCCAGTTCTCGGTCGGCATGGCCATGGTGATGCTGATCGGAACGCTCAACCGCGTGATGATTGTCGAGCTGGGTCTGCCGGCTTTTGTGGTGTCGGTGATGGTGGCATTGCCACTGCTGTTTGCACCGGCCCGCGCACTCATTGGTTTCAAATCCGACCATCACCGCAGCGAAATCGGCTGGCGTCGTGTGCCCTACATCTGGATGGGATCGATGCTGCAATTTGGTGGATTTTCAATCATGCCCTTTGCCCTGCTGGTGCTTGCGGGTGCCGGCCAATCGATGCAGGCCCCGGCCTGGGTCGGTCAAATTGGCGCTGCGATTGCCTTCTTGCTCGTTGGCGCGGGCATGCACACGGTCCAGACGGCCGGACTGGCCCTGGCCACCGACCTCTCGCCCGTTCACAAACAACCTCAGGTGGTGGGCCTGATGTACGTCATGCTTCTGGTGGGCATGATTTGCAGCGCGCTTGTCTTTGGTCATTTCCTGGCCGACTACAGCCATGGTCGCCTGATCCAGGTGGTGCAGGCCGCCGCATTGCTGACGCTGGTACTCAATGTGGTGGCCATGTGGAAGCAGGAGCCACGCAGCCGTCACCGCAAACCGGGTGTGCCGGTGCCAGAGACCTTCAGCGAAGCCTGGCGCCTGTTCAGTGCCACCCCCAGGCTGCCCCGTCGATTGCTGGCGGTCGCTTTGGGCACCATGGCCTTCGCGATGGAAGACGTGCTCCTGGAGCCCTACGGGGGCGAAATGCTGGGTCTGTCGGTGGGGGACACCACCTTGCTGACGGCCACTCTGGCCGGGGGCGGCCTGCTGGGCTTCGCCTGGGCGTCCCGGGTGCTTGGGCGTGGTGCGCAGCCGCTGCAGATGGCGGCCTGGGGTGCGGCTGTCGGGCTGCCGGCGTTTGCCTGCGTGATCGCCGCCGCGCCCATGCAATCGGCCACGGTCTTCAGCCTGGGTGTGTTCCTGATCGGTTTCGGTGGCGGGCTGTTCGGCCACGGCACCCTGACCGCCACCATGCAATCGGCGCCGCCCGAACGGGTCGGGCTGGCGCTTGGCGCCTGGGGCGCGGTGCAGGCCACCGCCGGCGGATTGGCCCTGGGCCTGGGAGGCGTGTTGCGCGATGTATTCAATACGGTGACGCAAAGCCAGGGTGGGTACACGGCCGTGTACACCCTTGAGGCGCTGATGCTGGTGATGACCCTGGTGGCCTTGTGGCCGTTATTGGCACGCAACAGTGGACAGCCGGGCACGATCGTGCACAATAGATAACTGCCCAGTCACAAATCATACGATCAATTTTTGGAGACGGCCATGGAAATGCAAACCATCATCATCATCATGTTCGTGGTCTTTTGCCTGTTCGTACTGGCGAACTGGCTCAATCGGCCGCGCAAGTAAGTTTCCCCCAGCTGGCGTTTTTCTCGCGGGTCCCTGACCCGAAGAGGTCTTTGTTGTTCTGCCCCTGCGCTCGCGTTGTGGGGCTGTGCGTTTCGAGATTCCCTTTATGCTCAATTCACTTGTTCATGGCGATGCCCTGTTCGAAATACTCATTGAATCAGGCAACCCCTATGCCGACGGGCCGCTGACCGAAGGAGAAACCTCGCGTTTGCAGGCCGAGGGGCTGGATCCTGCAACACTGCAGGCGCTGGTGATCGGGCGCGTGGTCATGGGTGGGCGCGCCGTCTGGGCCCTGACCCCTTCGCATTTGATCTTGCTGGGCCAAACCGACCGCCGATCGGTGGACCGGATCGAGCGGGCGGCCATCACCCATGCCGAGCGGGAAAAAGGCCGGTACGGGGATACGGTGCGCTTGAAAACAACCGGCGGCTCATGGTCGATGTATGGCGTCGATGCTGCGCGGGCGCAGCGTCTGGTGCAGCAATTGCCGGCCTGAGCCCAGCCCGACGGCATCGCTGAAGGTCAGGGCTGAGGGCCCCGTTCACCGGCTGCGAAGCTGCCGACCCAGCCGCTCGTGTTCGCGGCGTTCAAACAGTTCGAGCATCCAGGCCACGCGTTGCGGCATGGCCCGGTTGGGAAACCAGCCTGTCCCGGTGGGGGGGTGGGGTGTGCTTGCCATGCAGCCCTCCACCAAGCCCTGGATGGCGGCCAGCGGTGGACGGTTTCTGGCGGGGACATAGATGAAGTGCGCTTGTGTCCAGGCCCCGGCCAACAGCACCAGTTTGCGCCCGGTGCTCACCACCGTGCGCTGGTCGACCGCATTGAGCCCTTCGCGCCGCAACTGATGGCCGATCTCGGCATAGATCAGGCTGGCTGCCAGAATGGCAGCGCGGCAGTCGGGCGGCAGGGCGGCAATACCGGTCTGACCGGCGGCATACAAACGGTCGGCTTCCTGCAGCAGTCGCTCGATCACACGGCCCAGTGCGGCATCGAAATGGGGTGCTGACAACCAAGCTTTTGCATCAATGCCCGCTTCGCGCAACCACTGCCCGGGCAGGTAGATTCTGCCGAGCCGGGCATCGGCGCCGACATCGCGGGCGATGTTGGTCAGTTGCATGGCCACACCGAGTTCGCAGGCGCGCGCCAGGGTGGGGGCGTCACGCGGGCCCATGATCCAGCACATCATTGCGCCCACGCTGCCGGCCACCCGTGCACCATAGGCCTGCACCTCCTCAAGGGTGTCGTAAGCGCGTCCGCCCGCATCCCAGGCAAAGCCCTCGATCAGGGCTTCAAGCAAATGCCGGGGCAGTCCGTATTGCTGCACCACCAGGCTCAGGGCATGGTCTTCGACATGGTCCTCAGGAATGCCAGCATAGATGCGGTCCAGCCGCTGGGTCAGCACCTGCAAGGGGCGGTCATCGCCGGGTCGGGCTTCATCCACCAGGTCGTCGGCGACCCTGCAAAAAGCATAGAGCGCGATGGCGGCTGCCCGAACGCGCGGCGGCAGCAACCGGCTGGCGGCAAAAAAGGTGCGTGAGCCACCCTTCATCAGGGCCACACAGGCCTGAAGGTCGGGCGGGGAATCAAGGCTCTCTGTGGACATGGGGAACAACGCTTTGCAAGGCTTTGGCCGACATCAACACCCCCGGTACGCCTGCGCCCGGGTGGGTGCCGGCACCGACCATGTAGAGGCCGGGAATGTCTTCGCTGCGGTTGTGTGGACGGAACCATGCACTTTGGGTGAGCAGGGGCTCGAGCCCGAAGCCCGCCCCCTTGAAGGACCACAGCCGGTCATGAAAGGTTTGCGGCGTGCGAATGTGCGAGGTCACGATGTGCTGGCGCAGGCCGGGCAGGACACTGGACTCCAGCGCCTGGGCAATGCGTTCGCGGTAGGTCTCGCCAAAGGAGGCCCAGTCGGTGCCGCTGTCGAGATGAGGCACCGGCGAGAGGGCATAGAAAGTGTCGCATCCCGGGGGGGCGACACCCGGATCGGTGGCGCTGGGGCGATGCAGGTAAAGGCTGAAATCTTCCGACAGGTGGTGGCGCTTGAAGATGTCGTGCAGCAGCCCTTTGTAGCGTGGTCCGAGCACCATCATGTGGTGAGGGACTTCATCCCAGCGACGCGAGGTGCCGAAATACCAGACAAACAGGCCCATCGAATACTTGCCGCCCTCGATCTTGCGATCGGTCCAGACCCGGCGGTGTTCAGGGGCTACCAGATGACGGTAGGTCCAGGCGGTATCGCCGTTGCTCACCACCAGGTCAGCGCCCACAAAAGCCCCGCTTTCCAGCTCAACTCCGACGGCGCGGCCCTGCGCGATGCGGATGCGTGTGACCGGGGTGTTGCAGCGCACGGGAACTCCGCGTTCCTGCAACAGGCCCACCATGCCCTTGACAATCGCGCCTGTGCCGCCCAGGGCCGAATGCACCCCCCAGGTACGCTCCAGAGCGTTGATCAAGGCGTAGGCGGCGGTCACCGCAAAAGGGTTGCCCCCAATGAGCAAGGGATGAAAACTCATCACCGTGCGCAGCTTTTCGCTGCGAAAGTGCCGTGCCACCCGGGCGTGGATGCTGCGCCAGGCCCCCATGCGCAAAAAGTCCGGAATCACCTTGATCAAGTCCGTGAGCCGGTCAAAAGCCATGGCGCCCATGCCCTCGAAACCCAGCCGTTTGCACAGCTCAGCCTCCTGCATGAAGCGCTCGTAGCCGGGCAGATCCTCAGGCGAGAAGCGGGCCACCTCGCGGCGCATGTGCTCGGGGTCGCCGTTGTAGTCGAACCAGCTGCCATCGTGAAAACGCACCCGGTAATAGGGGTCCATGGGCACCAGGGTCACATCATCGGCAAAGCGTCGCCCGCACAACTGCCATAACTCTTCGAGCAGGAAGGGGGCCGTAATAATGGTCGGGCCGGCATCGAAGGTGAATCCATCCTGCCCGAAAGCGCAGGCTCGACCGCCGGGAGCTTCGTTCTTTTCAAGCACCTCCACCCGGTAGCCCATGACGCTGAGCCGGATGGCGGCGGCCAGGCCGCCAAATCCGCTGCCAATGACCACTGCGACTGGGCGTTGATCCTTGCGCATGGGGAAGGTGGGCAAAGCAAAGCCCTCGGCCCGAAAGGCATTCATGGTTCGGACCTCAGGGGCGTGGCAGCGGCGGGGTGGCCGAGCGCCCAGCCCCACAAGCGCTCCAGCGGCCAGGGCAGCACCATCATCAGGTGCTCCACGATGGCCAGGCCCAGCAATGTGGCCAGCAGCACCCAGCCCGTCGTGACGGCCACCACCCCTTGCTGGGCCAGCCAGATCAGCCACAGCCACAAGGCGCTGGCGCCGCCTACCGAGAGCACAAACCAGGGGGTGATCTGCCGGCGGCGAAAATAGCTTGAAAGGTACTTCAGATGCGCCGGCAGATACTGCGCGCCGTTTTGCGCCACGCCAAAAAACAGATTGAGCTTGGCAGACAACCGCATGCACCACAGCAGGGCAAATGTGCACAGCGCAACATGGCTGGGATGACCGGTCTGCATCCACCACAGCAGGAGCAGATTGCCCAGCAGGGCCAGTTCGTGCCAGAGGACCGCTGATACCGATTCAGAAAACCGCTGCCAGCCGCGTGCCTCCGGGCTGAGGGCCTGTCGGCGCGGGCCGGTCAGCCAGCCGGTCAGGAAGGCCAGCTCATGCCAGCCCCACATCACGATCACGCAGGCGAAACCCAGGTAGGCATTGGCCACGCTCACACTGTGCATGCTTTGCCAGACGCCCCAGAAGCTGAGCAACAAAAGCCCGCTCCAGGCCATCAGACTCCAGCGGAAACTGCGAACCGGCAAACGGTCCAGCCACAGGATCACTCCCGTGCCGAACCACCAGCACAATGCCGTGAACGCGATCGCCAGCACCACGTCGAGCATTGCGCGTCCCGCGTCCTACCAGGCCGGCTGCAGCCGCACCTGTTCCGACAGGGTCTGCGGGACCACTGGCATCAGGTACAGGCGGGCAAAAGTGAGGGCAGCGCGAGCCCCATGCCAGCCCAGCTGAAGCCGACCGATCAGTCCTCCCCGGGCCCGCGCAATTTCCATGTCGCGGTCGATTTCAAACAAGCGCTGCAGACCGGCTTGAAAGGCGGGGTTGTCGGTGTCCAGTGCAATCGGGAACACCTGCCGCGTGATTTCGTTGGTGATCCGGAACACCTCGAAGTCGTAGGTGCTCGAGTCCAGACCCATCGACTCGTGCAGCATCGGGCGCTTGTGGTCGCGCACGTACATGGTGGCGTACACGGCCAGCAGGAAAAAACGGATCCACAGCCGGTTGCCACCCTGCAGCAGGTGAGGGTGGGCGCGCATGATCAGTGCAAACGATTCGCCGTGCCGGAATTCGTCGTTGCACCAGCGTTCGAACCACCGGAAGATCGGATGAAAGCGTTTTTCGGGGTGCCGTTCGAGCTGCCGGAATATCGTGATGTAGCGTGCGTAGCCGATCTTTTCCGACAGGTAGGTGGCGTAATAGATGTATTTGGGCTTGAAGTAGGTGTAGCGTTTGGTGCGCTTGAGGTTGCCCAGGTCAATGCCCAGATTGAAGTCGCGCAGCGACTGGTTGATGAAGCCGGCATGGCGCGATTCATCTCGTGCCAGGTAAGTCATCAACTGCTTGATGTCAGGATTGCTGACATTCTTGCGGATCTCGTTGTACAGAATGCAGCCCGAAAATTCGGAAGTCAGCGAGCTCACCAAAAAGTCCAGGAATTCCTGGCGCATTTCGGGCGAGAGTGTCGCCATGCCCGTGGCAACTTCGTCGGCAAAGGTGGCATCGCGCTGGAAATGGTCGTGGTTATTGTCGCCTTCGTATTCGGCCATCATCACATCCCACTCGGCACGCACCGGGGACATGTCCAGCCGGTCGAGCTCGGCAAAATCGGTGGTGTAGAAACGCGGCGAGAGCATGTCATCATGCAGTGCCTTGGCGTTGGCATCCTGGGCGTCTTCAACGGGGCTGACCATCACGGAACTCATGGGGTTCTCCTGTTGCCGGCTAGGGGCGATGCGGGGGGGTTGGAGGTGTCGGCTGCAGGCTGGCAAAGCGTGCCAGGTTGCTGCTGCCAAAGGATTCAAGTTCGATGCGCTGGCCGGTGGCCGGATCCATCAGTGTCAGCCGCCCGTCGTGCCGGGCCACCAGCTGCAGGGGGGCATCCGGCCCGAGGCCGCGACGGCTGCGTTCCCTCGCCAGGGCACGCAAAGTGCCGCGTACGAAGCCCTGCTCGCCTTCAAATCGGGCGATTGTCTGGCCGCTGAGGGCGTCGATGGCCAGCACATCGCCTTGCGGGGTGTCTTCAAAGTGCAATTCGCGCTGCCACCGTACAGGGGCATCCTCAAAGCGGACGGCGACCCCTTGCCAGCGAGCCCAGCCGACCGCCAGCAGCACCAGCAGCAACAGGCTGCCCATTAACCGTACCGGGTGGGTCAGGGCGGCGCGCATGGGTGCGTGGGTGGTGCTCATGCCGGCAGGCCTTGCTGCGAGCCATGATCGCCGCGGGGAGACTGGACCGGCCGACGTGCCGATGAAGGACGCATGCCCGGCGTGGCGGGCGCAGCGACGGGGTCGTGGGTCAGCACGGCCTCACCGGCGTGGGCCAGTTGCCACTGCTGCATCAGCAAGGCACTGACGGCTTCGCCCTGCAGCAGACAGCGCAGCGTGGGTTGCGGGTGGCGCAACTGCCACGCGCGCTGGTGGGGCCACAGATGAAACCAGCCGATGCGGTCCTGCGGATACAGCTGCAAGGCGATATCGGTCGAGCGCTGGCCATAGCGGCGCAACGAGGCCGCCGCTATGCGCCGGTAGGGCAGGTTGAAGGTCAGCGTCAGCACGATGCCGATGCGCATGACCACCCGCTTGTTGGTGAGGGTGTACAGAGCGGTTCGGCCGGCAAACCAGGCCACACCGGTCAACAGACCCAGCGCCATTGATGCCGTGAGAACACTCACCGACAGCGGACGCCACAGGTCGCCGCCTGACAAGCCTTCACCCAGCAGATGGGCTGCCTGAAGCAGCAGCATGAGTCCGAAATAGACCCCGATCTTGCGCACATGAAAGGCATGCACGGCCAGTTGTCGCCAATCGGGCGCACCCTGCCAGAGCACGACTTCGCCCACCGGCAAGGGTGCGGGCAGGCCTGGCGCAGCCTCCCATTCGTGTTCGTGGGTGGGCTCGATATTGACCGCTTTCACAACAGCGGCTCCTGCCGTTCGGGGGTCGCGTAGAGCGTGCCGGCGCCGAAGTAGGCGGTGATTTTTTCTTCTTCGAGCAGAGTGATCTGTTCGGGGCTGCGTGTGCCAGGTACATTGGAAAACTGGTGGGCCAGCAGGGCATGCACCCGGATGCCGTCGCGCTTGATACGGGCAAAGTTCACCGGCAGCAGCACGTGCCGACCCGACCCGGCCAATTCCACCTCGATGTAGCGGAACATCATCTCCATGCGGTCCACCCACAGGTCGGTCACGGTTCCGGCAACTTCCTGGTCGGCACCGAACACCGGCAAACCCCGCGGATCGACGTCGCGGCTGGCCACGCCATGGTCTTTGGCGACCCGCAGGGGAACGATCTTGGGGTGACCGTGCGGATCCATGTCGGGATGGTCGGCCCGCATGGCCCAGGCGCCTGGGCCGACACCGGCCAGCAGCGGGTCCCCCACCGGTTCCAGGGGTGCGCCATTGAAGCGGTGTGCAGGTGTAGCGCTGAACTGCCCATCGGGGCGTGCCAGATCCGGCGAGAGGTAGGTGTGACCGTCCATGGTCTTGAAGGCCTTGGGTTCGGGCACCGGGGGCCAGCCTTCAACTTTCGGACCGTTTTCACGGCCCGAATCCATCGGATAGCCCTCGCGGTGGTTCTCGCGCACAAGGTAGTAAATCAGGCCGGCAAAGAAAGCCCAGAACAGATACAACACGATCTGGGCCACGTCGACGTATTGGGTGATGGCACCTGTTTCCATGGTCACTCTCCTAGAAAAATGGTCAACCCGGCATCTCCGCCAGGCCAAAACGAGGGGGGGTCGGGGGGGCTGCAGGCAGGGGCTGCTGTCGGCTGCGACGCAACAGCGGACCCAGGGCAATCAGCACCACAAACAGCAGGTAGATTTCGATGTGGTAGACCACGCTGTAGCCGGTCACCGGCGAGTTGAGAACTGTGCCCAGCGCGCCCGACTGCGCCAGCCCCGAGACACTGTCACGCACAGCTCCGCCCAGGGCCATGGCCGCACCGGTGGCGGTGGCCTGTACGGCCCCCCAGGTGCCCAGCACCAGACCCGAGAGGTGGCGGTTGTCAAAGGACATGGCCGTCACCAGCATGCCCACGGCAAACAAGCCCGAGCCAAAACCAATCAGCACCACCCCTGCACGGAACAGGGAGGCCGATTGCAGCGGGGCGGCAAAAATCACCAGGGCGAAGGCGGGCAGACCAAGCACCACCCCCAGCGCAGCGACCCGGCAGGCATGCCAGCCGCGCGTGAGCCAGCGCGCCGACAGCGCAAAGGCCAGCAGTGACCCGCCCGCCCCCAAGGCCGTGAGGGCACTGGTGCTGCCCACATCCAGACCCAGGATTTCCGCACCATACGGCTCAAGCACGATGTCCTGCATCGAGAACGCCAGCGAGCCCAGTCCCACGGTCCACAAGAAGCGACGCATCTGCGGCAGGGTCATCAGTTCGCGCCAGCGTGTCACAAAGCCACCGGACTCGCGCCGGCCGCGTTTGCTGCCGCGTGCCTCCTGTTTCCAAAGGGAGATCAGGTTGAGCACGATGACCGCGGCTGCCGAGCCCTGGATCACTTGGATCAGCCGCACCGGGCTGAATTCGGAGAGCAACAGACCATAGAGGGCACTGCTGGTGATCAGGCCGACCAGCAGCATGCTGTAGAGCAGGGCCACCACCCGGGGGCGTTTGTCGGCCGGGGCCAGATCGCTCGCCAGGGCCATGCCGGCCGTCTGTGTGACCTGCAGGCCGGCGCCCACCAGGATGAAGGCCACAGCGGCGCCCACACGACCGAGCCAGACGGTTTCGGGCACGGCCTCGGACAACAGCAGCAGGGCAAAGGGCATCACGGCCAGACCGCCAAACAGCAACAGGCTGCCACTCCAGAGGTAAGGAATGCGCCGCAGGCCCAGGGCGGAAGGATGGGTGTCACTGCCGTAGCCGATCAGGGTGCGCAGGGGCGCAAACACCATGGGAATGGCCACCGCCAGGGCCACCCACCAGGCAGGGACCTGCAATTCGACGATCATCACGCGGTTGAGCGTGCCCACCAGCAGCGCCGTGACCATGCCGATCACCGCCTGGAACAGCGCCAGCCGCAGCAGACGTCCCAGAGGCAATTCGGGCGAGGCGGCATCGGCAAAGGGCATGAAGCGGGTGCCGAAAGCCGTCAGCCAGCGCGGAGGTGCAAGCAGTCTCATGCGCGTTGCCACTCCCAGGCCTGCGAGGTGTAGAAGCCTTGCGAAATTCGTTGCGTGCGTGCGGCTTGCCAGCCGGCAAGGGCAGGCTCGGCCTGCAGAGCCTCTCTCAGGGTGCGGCCGTCCACGGGCGAGAGCGCCGGCGAGCGGTCGCTGCGCGGAAACAACCGCCCCACACTGTGCATGGCCGCCAGCAAGGGCGTGCGCGGAGCATAGGTGAACAGCATCGAGTGACGGGTGCGTTCGGCCAGGGCCGCCAGCGCCTGGGCAATGTGTGGCGTGTCGTAATGGATCAGCGAATCCATGCAGACCACATGGTCAAACCGGCCAAGGTCGGCGCTGAGCATATCGCCGGCGCCAAAAGTGACCGAGCCGGGCAGTTGCGGATGTTCGGCCGCGATGCGCTCGGCCGCCAGCTGCACCAGGGTGGGCGAGAGGTCGATGGCCACCACGTGGGCACCGCGCAGCGCAGCCTGCAGGGCAAGTGCGCCGGTGCCGCAACCGGCGTCCAGCAGACGCAGGCCGTGCATGTCCTGGGGCAGCCAGGACAGCAGGGTCTGGCGCATCTGGTCGCGGCCGGCGCGAACCGTGGCGCGAATGCGCCCCACCGGTTCGTTGGACGTCAGGCGTGCCCAGGCCTGGGCGGCCGTGCGATCGAAATAGTGTTCGATCTGGCTGCGGCGTTGCTCGTAGGCGGTGCTGTTCATGGTTCAGTCAAATCCCAGCAGGTCAAAGATGTCGCGGTCCTTCATGGGCACCGCCGGCATCGGATCCACCCCTGCCCACAGTTGGGCTGCCAGTCGCAGGTATTCGTCCTGGACCGCCTTGACAGCGGGCGAATCGGCCAGCTCGAAGAGGGTGCTTTTTTGCAGCCGGCTCTTGCGGATTTCGTCGAGCAGCGGAAAGTGCGCGAGAGTGCGCAGGCCGGTCACGCCATTGAACTTGTCGATCTGGTCGGTGGCGTCGCTGCGGTTGGCGATCACACCGCCCAGGCGCACGTTGTAGTTCTTGGATTTGGCGCCGATCGCCTGCACGATGCGGTTCATCGCAAAGATCGAATCGAAGTCATTGGCGGTGACGATGAGCGCACGGTCGGCATGCTGCAGCGGAGCGGCAAAGCCTCCGCAGACCACGTCGCCCAGCACATCGAAAATCACCACATCGGTGTCTTCAAGCAGGTGGTGTTCCTTGAGCAGCTTGACGGTCTGGCCCACGACATATCCACCGCAACCCGTACCGGCGGGTGGGCCGCCAGCCTCGACACACATCACGCCGTTGTAGCCTCTGAAGACGAAGTCATCGAGGCGCAGCTCCTCGGCATGGAAGTCCACCGCCTCGAGTGCATCGATCACGGTCGGCATGAGCTTTTTGGTCAGCGTGAAGGTGGAATCGTGCTTGGGATCGCAGCCGATCTGCAGGACCCGCTTGCCCAGCTTGCTGAAGGCCACCGAAAGATTGGAGGAGGTGGTGCTTTTGCCGATGCCCCCTTTGCCATACACGGCAAAGACTTTGGCATTGCCGATCTTCACCTTGGGGTCGAGTTGCACCTGCACGCTGCCCTCGCCATCGGGAGGTGCATGGCGACGACGGATGTCGGTGACCGGAACGGTGGTGGTTTCCATCATGCTGGGAGTCCTTCCTGGATGCCTTCAAGGCGGTCTTCGAGTTCGGCGCCGGCGTTCTGCAGGGCCTGCAGGGTGTCGGCGTCGGGTTGCCAGAACTGGCGGCGAGAGGCTTCAAGCAGCCTGTGCGCCAGCTTGGCCGAGGCGGTCGGGTTGAGCTGGGCCAGGCGCTCGCGCATGGCCGGATCGAGCATGAAGGTCTGGGCCAGCTGCTGGTACACCCAGGGCTGCACCTGCCCGGTGGTGGCCGACCAGCCCATGGTGTTGGT
>CAYMMK010000037.1:0-23224 GCA_964391575.1 uncultured Limnohabitans sp. | reverse complement strand
GCAGGAAGACGGTGAAGGCCTGGCTGGTCAGGTCGTACCAGCTCTTGCCGCTGTGACTGTCAATCGCATTGCGCAACTCTTCGATGAAGATGGCGTCAGCACGCCGCAGCAGGTCGGCGTATTGCTTTTTCACTTCACCTAGGATGCGCACACCCAGGCCTGGGCCCGGGAAGGGGTGGCGGTAGACCATGTCGCGCGGCAGGCCCAGGGCCACGCCGAGTTCGCGCACCTCGTCCTTGAACAGGTCGCGCAGCGGCTCCAGCAACTTGAGGCCCAGCTGCTCGGGCAGGCCGCCCACATTATGGTGGCTCTTGATGGTCACGGCCTTCTTGCTCTTGGCGCCGCCGGACTCGATCACATCGGGATAAATGGTGCCTTGGGCCAGAAAGGTCGCACCTTTGTGGCCGCCGTCGCCCGCCTTCAATTTCGCGGCTTGTTCCTTGAAAACATCCACAAACAGGCCGCCGATGATCTTGCGCTTGGCTTCAGGCTCGCTCACACCGGCCAGCTTGCCCAGGCACAGATCGCTGGCGTCGACGCGGATCACCTTGGCGTGGAGGCGGCCTTCGAACATTTCCATGACCATGTCGCCCTCGTTCAGGCGCAGCAGGCCGTGGTCCACGAACACGCAGGTCAGCTGGTCGCCGATGGCACGGTGGATCAGTGCAGCGGCCACGGAAGAATCGACACCGCCGGACAGGCCGAGGATGACTTCCTCGTCACCGACCTGCTCGCGTATTTTGGCCACAGCCTCCTCGATGTAGTTGCCCATGATCCAGTCGGGCGTGGCACTGCAGATGCCCAGCACAAAGCGCTCCAGGATCGCCCTGCCCTGCACGGTGTGCGTGACTTCGGGATGAAACTGCACGGCATAAAAGCGGCGCGCTTCGTCGGCCATGCCCGCGATGGGGCAGCTGGGGGTGGAGGCCATGACCTTGAAGCCCGGTGGCAGTGCGGTGACCTTGTCGCCGTGGCTCATCCAGACCTTGAGCATGCCATGGCCCTCGGTGGTGGAAAAATCCTCGATACCTTTGAAAAGTTCGGTGTGGCCGTGGGCGCGGACTTCGGCATAGCCGAATTCGCGAGTATTGGAGCCTTCGACCTTGCCGCCCAGCTGGCTGGCCATGGTCTGCATGCCGTAGCAGATGCCCAGCACCGGTACACCCAGCTCGAACACGGCCTCCGGTGCGCGGTCATCCACCTCGTAGACGCTGGCGTGTGAGCCTGAAAGGATGATGCCCTTGAGAGTGCCGTCGGCGGCGTATTCGCGCACCCAGTCGCTGCCCACATCGCAGGGATGCACCTCGCAGAACACATGGGCTTCGCGTACGCGACGGGCGATCAGCTGGGTGACTTGCGAGCCGAAATCGAGAATCAGGATTTTCTGGTGAGACATGGCGAGTAACAGCAATCAAAAAAAGAGCGGAGAGAGCAAACCACAGCCAAAAAACGAAGTAGCGCCAGTCAAGAGCACCGCGGAACCGGCTTGGCCGGGTCGCCGGTGCCGCCCCCTCAGGGGGGTGACGCCGCACGCGACGCGGGGGGAGTTATCTAGTCCGCCCGGTAATTCGGGGCTTCCTTGGTGATCTGCACATCATGCACATGAGACTCGCGGATGCCGGCCGCCGTGATCTCGACAAATTCAGCACGCTCATGCATCTCGGCGATCGTGCTGCAACCGCAGTAACCCATGCTGGCACGCAGGCCGCCCGCCATCTGGTAAATGATGGCCACGACCGAGCCCTTGTAGGGCACGCGACCTTCAATACCTTCAGGCACCAGCTTGTCGGCATTGGGATTGCCGGTACTCGATTCCTGGAAATACCGGTCGGCACTGCCCTGCTGCATCGCACCGATGGAGCCCATGCCGCGGTAACTCTTGTAGCTGCGCCCCTGAAACAGCACGATCTCGCCCGGCGCCTCTTCGGTGCCCGCAAACATGCCACCCATCATCACGGTACCTGCTCCGGAGGCGATGGCCTTGGCAATGTCGCCGCTGTACCGGATGCCGCCATCGGCAATCAGGGGTACGCCCGTACCACGCAAGGCAGTGGCCACATTGTCCACGGCCATGATCTGGGGTACGCCCACACCGGCCACGATGCGGGTGGTGCAAATCGATCCGGGGCCGATGCCGACCTTGACGGCATCGGCTCCCGCCTCGACCAAGGCGAGTGCCGCAGCCCCGGTGGCGATATTGCCGCCGATCACCTCCACCTGCGGGTAGTGGTGTTTGACCCAGCGCACGCGGTCGATCACGCCTTTGCTATGGCCGTGGGCCGTATCCACCACGATGGCATCCACCCCGGCCCTGACCAGCGCCTCGACACGCGCTTCTGTGCCCTCGCCCACCCCGACCGCAGCGCCCACACGCAGGCGGCCGTTTTCGTCGCGTGCAGCATTGGGAAAGTTGAGCTGTTTGGTGATGTCCTTGACGGTGATCAGACCCTTGAGTTCAAAAGCGTCATTGACCACCAGCAGGCGTTCGAGCTTGTGCTTGTTGAGCAGCGCCTTGGCCTGCTCCGGAGTCGTGCCCTCGGGCACAGTGATCAGGCGCTCGCGCGGCGTCATGATCTCGCTGACCTTCTGGTCGTAACGGGTTTCAAAGCGAAGGTCACGGCCGGTCACAATACCGACCACCTGGCCCCCGTCGACCACCGGGAAACCCGAGATACCCAGCTCATCGCTCAGGGCCATGACCTGGCGCACGGTGGTGCTGGGGGTAATAACGACCGGGTCGCGCAGCACGCCGGATTCGTAGCGTTTGACCTTGGACACCTGGGCGGCCTGTTCCTGCGCCGTCAGGTTCTTGTGCACGATGCCGATACCGCCCTCCTGCGCGATGGCAATGGCCAGACGGGCCTCGGTGACAGTGTCCATGGCCGCAGACACCAGGGGCAGGTTCAGGCGGATGTTGCGGGTGAATTGCGTGGCCAGTGAGGTGTCCTTGGGCAGGACCTGGGAGTATGCGGGGACGAGGAGAACGTCGTCGAAAGTCAATGCTTTACCAAGCAGTCGCATAAGCGGGGGCTCCAAAAAAGTGATTTTACCCTCGCGCTTCCACACTCCGGGATAGACGCGTCCCCATCACTGAGCCAAGGCCCGGGAACGGTCATCGCCAGCAAAGTGCAGCCATCCGCCTGCTCAAGTCATGGAAAACAGCAAGACTTTGAGCGCTCGCTCCGGTTCGATGTCGGCGAACACCGAGGGGTTATCCAGCCGCTGCACATAACGCAAGCCGGGGGCTTCGGCAAGCACCAGCTCCGTCAGGAAACGGCTGCTCAACTCCGGTGCATTGAGGCACAACAGGGCGTGTCCACCCGGCACGAGGAGTCCAGGCAGCCTGCGGACCACACGGGGGTAGTCCTTGCTGGCAACAAAGCTGCCCTTCTGGTAACTCGGAGGGTCGACGATCACCATCTCATAGGGTCCCAGACGCTGGACCTTGCCCCAGGACTTGAACAGGTCATGGGCCAGAAAACGTGCGCCCACCAGACTGTTGAGGCGATGATTGTGCTGACCGATGGCCAGCGCGCCGGCGGCCATGTCCACATTGACCACCTCGGCTGCGCCCCCCTGCAAGGCCGCCACCGAAAAGGCGCAGGTGTAGGCAAAGAGGTTGAGCACCCGCCAGCCTTGGGCCCGCTCCAACAGCCACTGCCGGGCGCAGGCCATGTCCAGAAACAGGCCGTGGTTTTGTCCCTTGAGCACATGCACCCGGTAGCGGGCACCTTGTGCTTGCACCACATGCGGCTCGGGAGCGCTGCCGGCCATGAGGCGGGCAGCGCTGCCGCCGGGCCCGGATGGGCGCAGTTGATAGACCCAGTTCAAGGGTTCAGGGCGCAAAGACAGGGCGGTGTGAACCGCCAGCAGCTGGGCATCGTCGAGCGGAGCAAAGCTGGTCAGCACCCAGACCGGCGGGTACCAGTCCAGATTGAGGTGTTCGCAACCCGCAAACAGACCCCCGCGACCGTGAAACACGCGACAGGCCTGCTGCCCGGGGTTGGCACGGGCCAAGGCATCGAGCAGGGCCTGCATCAGTAACCCTGAGCAGCGCCGGGACGCTTCTGGGCAAATAAACCCGCTCGACGGGCACCCTGCCGGCTAAAGCGCTCCCGCCGTGCCACCTTGGGATCCACCCGCAACGCACGGGACAGCTCCACACGATCCCCGCTGCGCAGCGGCGTGTTCCAGCCGGCCTTGCGACCCCATATTCCAGGCGTGAGACTCTGGCCGTTCGCTTCATCCCAGGCGGCAGGCCAGCCGGTCTGCTGTCGCGCCAAAAGCACGGCCTGGGCCACGGTGCTGCCCGGGGGCATTTGCACTGTGCACTCGAAGACCTGGCGCGGGGCCGGGCTGAAGCAGACGGTAATCAGTAAAGCCTTAGCCATAGACCTTCTGGGCCCGGGCAACAAAAGCATCGACCAGACTGGCGGCAACCTTGTCGAAGACCGGCCCCACCACGGCCGACAGGGCTGCGTTCGAAAAACCATAGTGCAGGTCCAGTTCAACCTTGCAGGCTCGTTCGGTGCCGTCACCCACCGGGCTGAATGTCCAGCCTCCACTGAGACTGGAAAATGGACCGTTGACCAGTTGCATCTGAACCGAGCGATTTTCGACATGCGTATTGCGTGTGGTGAACGCCTGCTTGAGTCCCGCCACAGCCATGCCGATCTCTGCCACCATGCCGTCCGCAGTGGTTTGCTTGACACTGGCATGGTCGCACCAGGGCAGAAATTCCGGGTAACGGGCGACGTCAGTGACCAGCCGGAACATTTCTTGCGGGCTGTACCAGATGAGGACGGACTTGTGGATATTCTTCATACAATCAGGCGCTTGCCCGGGATTGTAAGTATCGCGGCCACCTCTATCTTCAGCCCATGGCCTCCAAAAAGCCCTCCCCTGCCGCCCAGTTGCCCCTGATTGCCGAAAACAAAAAGGCGGCCTTCAATTACTTCTTCGAAGAACGCCACGAGGCGGGCATGGTGCTCGAAGGCTGGGAAGTCAAGGCCGTGCGCGAAGGCAAGGTCCAACTCACCGACGGCTACGTGGTGATTCGTGAAGGCGAGATGTACCTCATTGGCCTGCTCATCCATGCCCTGAAGACCGCCTCGACCCATGTCAACCCGCAATCAGAGCGCACCCGAAAGCTGTTGCTTCACAAGGACGAAATCCGACGCCTGATCGGCAAGGTGGAACAAAAGGGATACACCTTGGTGCCGATCAATCTGCACTGGAAAAATGGCCGCATCAAATGTGAAATCGCCCTGGCCAAAGGCAAGGCCGAACACGACAAGCGCGACACCATCAAGGACCGCGAAGGCAAGCGCGAGGTCGAACGCGCGATGAAGTCACGCAACCGCTGAATGTGCATGACAGCCCAGAACGGCCAGACCGGGGTTGGCGGCCGATCAGGCCAGATGACGCAGCGGATGGCGTTCAGAGGGCCAGGGGCTGACAAAAAAGCGGGCCACTTCATCGGCCTGGACCTCTTGCAATCGCGCCGGTTTCCACCGGGGTGTGTGATCCTTGTCAATCGCCAGGGCCCGAATGCCCTCCACGGTTTCACATTCGTGCACAGGCCGCAGGTGAAAACAGTGGTGGACCATATCGCGCTCCATGCGTAAGTCATCGGCCAGGCCCATGCTGCGGGCGCGGCGGATCTGCTCCAGGACCACATGGAGCATCAGGGGCGATCGTGCACGCAGCGCGCTTGCGGTGTGCATGCTCCATTCGTCGCTGACCGACTCCAGCGTAGCAAGTATGTCCAGCACGGTTGGCTGGCCGAACACGGTATCGATCTGCGGTTGTGGCGTCAGCTTTTCTGGCGCCAGACATCCAGGCTGGGCCAACACCCAGCGTTCGACCGCCTCGCTGTTCTCGAATGGACTGCTGATGAGTCGGCTCCAGATCGGCTCCAGCACTGACGATGGCAAGGCGATGTCGGCCAAGCGGGCCGCCACGGCCTGCGGACCCGAGAGCACCCGACCGGTCAGTGCCAGGTATTCCCCGAGCTTGCCCGGACAGCGGCTCAAGAAATAGCCGCCACCCACATCGGGAAAGAGTCCGATCTGGGTTTCTGGCATGGCCATGCGGGTACGCTCGGTCACAACACGCACGCTGGCGCCTTGGCTGATGCCCATGCCGCCACCCATGACGATGCCGTCCATGAAGGCAATGTAGGGCTTGCTGTAGGTGTGAATGAGATGATTGAGGGCATATTCTTGGGTGAAGAATTCACCCAGTGCAGTGTCGCCTGCATGGGCGGCCTGGTGAAAGAAACGAATATCTCCACCCGCACAAAAGGCTCCAAACGGACCTTCCTTGCCAGTGCCACGCACCGCGACCGCAAGCACTTGCGGATCGTCCTGCCAGCGCCGCAGGGCGTCCGAAATGTCACGGATCATGGGCAAGGTCAGGGCGTTGAGCGCCCGGGGACGGTTCAGGGTGATGCAGCCGATGCGGCCCAGGATTTCAGCAACGATTTCAGACACTTTGTTTCCTCCATCCCAGCCATTCATTGATCACCAGTGCTCCCAGCACCATGGCCCCACCAGTGAGCACGCTTGGCTGTGGGGTCTCGTTGGCACCCAGCCAGGCCAGGGCAATGCCGAAAACCACCTCCAGCAGGGCCAGCAGAGACACCTCGGGGGCTTTGAGCACACGCGCGCATACCACTGACAGTGCGCAGGGAATGGCCAGTTGGAACAGGCCCAGCAGCGCCAGCCAGCCGACATCATGAGTGCCAGCCTGCAGGGGCCAGGCCAACGGCAGGGTCAGTACACAGGAGATGGCCGCACCCAGCAGCACCGATGGCACCAGGTCCAGGTCCAGGCCCTCGGCATGGCTTTTTTGCACGAGTGTCCACTGGGTGGCACCGGCAACCGGAACACACAAAGCCACCAGCGACCCGAGCAGAAAGTTGGGATCACCGACAGTCAGCTGATGCCCGTACATCCAAGCGATCCCGATACCGGCCAGCACGATCGCCACCCAGGTACGCGCTGGCAGGCGGTGCCTGAGCACCAGCCAGGTGAAAAGAGCGGTGACCAGCGGACCGATCGACAGCGTGATCAGCACATTGGCCACCGCCGTCAGTGTTAGGGCTACCATGAACGCGGTGAACATCACGCACCAACACAGTCCTGACAGCCAGAAATAGCCACTGCGCCAGGGCAGACGGGAAAAGACTCCGCGGCCCTGCCACAAAGGCAGAATGACCAGCAAGGACAGGACGGTGAAAAGGCTGCGCCAGAAGGTCACCTCGAAGCTGCGAGCCTCTTCGAGTTGACGGGTTACGACACCTGCTATCGACCACAGGGCGGCGCAAAGCACCATCAATGCAACGGCCTGGGCATGCTGTAGTTTCATCATGATGCGCTGGTTCAGGAGTCCTTGGAAGCGCGCTTGCGCTCATGCTCCTTGAGGAAGCGCTTTCGCAGGCGGATGCTCTTGGGTGTGATCTCGACCAACTCATCGTCCTCGATGAACTCCACTCCATACTCAAGGGTGAGTTCGATCGGCGGCGTGACCTTGATCGCATCTTCCTTGCCCGAGACCCGGAAGTTGGTCAGCTGTTTGGTGCGGGTAGCGTTGACCACCAGGTCATTGTCCCGATTGTGAATGCCCACGATCATGCCCTCGTAGACAGGGTCTCCCGCTTTGACAAACATCCGGCCGCGGTCGTCGAGCTTGCCCAAGGCGTAGGTGAAAATTTCGCCATCGTCCATCGAGATCAGCACGCCGTTCTTGCGACCCCCGATATCGCCTTTGTGGGCTTCGTAGCTGTCGAAGATGTTAGAGATCAAGCCCGAGCCCCGGGTCAGGTTCAGAAATTCATTGGAAAAACCGATCAGACCCCGTGCGGGAATGCGATATTCCAGCCGCACCCGACCCCGGCCGTCCGGCTCCATGTTGACCAGCTCGCCTTTGCGCTCCCCAAGAGCTTGCATTACGCCACCTTGGTGGTTTTCCTCGATGTCACAGGTCACCAGCTCGATCGGCTCGCATTTGACGCCATCCATATCCTTGAACACCACGCGCGGCTTGGACACTGCCAGCTCATAACCTTCGCGGCGCATGTTCTCCAGCAGGATGGTGAGGTGCAGTTCGCCACGACCGGACACCTCAAAAATACCGTCTTCGTTGGTCTCGCGCACGCGCAAAGCCACGTTGGATTGAAGCTCCTTTTGCAGACGGTCCCAGATCTGACGACTGGTCACGTACTTGCCTTCACGGCCGGCCAGCGGGGAGGTGTTGACACAGAAGTTCATGGTCAGGGTTGGCTCATCAATCTTGAGCATGGGCAGCGGCTGCGGAATGGCCGGGTCGGTGACCGTCACACCAATACCAAGGTCTTCGATGCCGTTGATCAGCACAATGTCGCCCGGTCCGGCCTCGGTGGCCTGAACGCGGTCCAGTCCCTGGAACTTCTGCACCTGATTGACCCGGCCCTTGTACTGCTTACCGTTCAGACCCTCCATCACAAGCACGTCCATGGCGGGTTTGATCGTGCCGGCATTGATCCGACCGACGCCGATGCGGCCCACAAAGCTGTTGTAGTCCAGCGCCGAAATCTGCAGCTGCAGCGGCGCCGCCGGATCACCCTGGTGGGCCGGCACATGCTGGAGAACGGTGTCGAAGAGGGCCGACATGTCCGGACCCCATTGTTCGCCCGCCGGACCCTCCTGCAGGGAAGACCAGCCATTGATGCCCGAAGCATAGACCACCGGGAAGTCCAGCTGCTCGTCGTTGGCTCCGAGCTTGTCAAACAGGTCGAAGGCGGCGTTGACCACCTTGTCGCAGTTGGCGCCGGGCTTGTCCACCTTGTTGACCACCACGATCGGCTTGAGACCCAGGGCAAGGGCCTTCTTGGTCACAAAACGGGTCTGGGGCATCGGCCCTTCCTGGGCATCAATGAGCAGGAGCACGCCGTCCACCATCGACAGGGCGCGCTCGACCTCGCCACCAAAATCGGCGTGTCCAGGCGTGTCAACAATATTGATGTGGGTGCCCTGCCAGCTCACGGCGCAGTTCTTGGCCAGAATGGTGATGCCGCGTTCGCGTTCGATGGCGTTGTTGTCCATCACCGTGTCTTCGACCTTTTCATGGGCTGCGAAGGTGCCGGACTGGCGCAGCAGCTGGTCCACCATGGTGGTTTTGCCATGGTCCACATGGGCGATGATGGCAATGTTGCGAATTTGCTTGCTCATAAGGGTTTCCAATATCAGGCCAGCGCAGCGGCTGGCGAACTTTCCAGAATCTGTTGAATGTCGAGAGGGCTGAGCAGCCGGATCGGGATCAGCTCGCCAGCCTGGGTGTGGGCGGTGCCCAGGAGAGCGCGGGGAGCGTCACCGTAAACGCGTACATGCGGCATGTCCGGCCAGGCACCACGACGACGCATGCCCGAGAGAAATCGTCCTGCATTTGCCGCATCTAGGGTGACCGGGACGTGGTCCTGGAGCAGAGAGTCGACGGGGTGCAGGGCCGCCATGCGCTCGTTTTCATCCATGGCCTCAAGCTGCTCGAGTGTGATGCACCGCTCGGCAGAAAACGGGCCGGTCTGCACCCGGCGCAGCGCGCTCAGGTGGCCGCCGCAGCCCAGCGCCTGGCCAATGTCTTCACCCAGCGTACGGATGTAGGTCCCCTTGCTGCAGGCCACACGCAAATGAAGATGCGGTGTATCGCCTTGCAGCTGCATGTCCAGCAGTTCCAGCGCGTGGATGATCACATCGCGGGCTTCACGCTCGATGGTTTCGCCTTCTCGGGCGTATTCGTAAAGGGCCTTGCCGTCTTTCTTAAGGGCGCTGTGCATTGGGGGCACCTGCCGGATGGGGCCCATGAACCGGTCGAGCACTTCCACCACCTGACCGACGCTGCACGTCACCGGGCAGGTAGTCAGCACCTCACCTTCAGCATCAGCGGTTGCGGTCTGAATGCCCAGCCGCACGGTGGTTTCGTACACCTTACTGGCGTCGAGATGGTGCTGGCTGAACTTGGTGGCCGCGCCAAAACACAAAGGCAATACACCGGTCGCGAGAGGATCGAGCGTACCGGTGTGGCCGGCCTTTTCCGCACGTAAAAGCCACTTGACCTTTTGCAAGGCCTGGTTGCTCGACAAGCCAAGTGGTTTGTCCAGCAGCATCACCCCATGCACAGGCCGCCGCTGGATCCGCGAACGCGTGCTCCCAAGCGGCTTGACTGCGAGTGCGTCGCGGCCCCCCAAGGGGGCCTTCGCTCCTTGGGGCGGCCCGGCGATGCGCATGCTCAGTCCTCTTTGGCCCGTGTGGCAACAGCCTTGGCGATCAAGGCATTCATGTCGGCCGCACGCTCGGTGGTGCGGTCAAAAACAAAATGCAGGGTCGGCACGGTATGAATGTGCAAGCGCTTGAACAAGCCGTTGCGCAGAAATCCGGCAGCGGCATTGAGACCCTGTGTAGCTTCATCAGGATTACCGGTCAGCAGACTGAAAAACACCTTGGCATGCGCGTAATCCGGCGTCACCTCGATGGCATTGATCGTGACCATGCCCACCCGCGGGTCCTTGAGTTCGCGTGTAATCAGCTCCGACAGGTCGCGCTGGATCTGATCGGCCACCTGGTAGCTGCGATTGGGCTTGGCAGATTTCTTGGGCATGGTGATGATGCTCGCCTTCGACTGATGATGCGCTTTCACCTCGGGCGGATGATGACGCGGGCCTGTCCCGCATGACGCCAGGTCATTGCATCATTCATGCCGCCGATAGGCGAAGTCATGCGAACAGCATGGTCACAAAGTACGGGCGATCTCCTTGACCTCGAAGAACTCCAGCTGATCACCTTCCTTGATGTCGTTGTAGTTCTTGAGCTTGATCCCGCACTCGAAGCCTTCCTTGACTTCGCGCACATCGTCCTTGAGGCGCTTGAGCGACTCGAGCTCACCGGTGTAGATGACCACGTTGTCGCGCAGCAGACGGAAACGTGCCGAGCGGTTGACCATGCCGTTGGTGACCATGCAGCCCGCCACGGTACCGATCTTGGAGGCCACAAACACGGTACGGATTTCGGCGTTCCCGATGATTTCTTCCTTCTGCTCGGGCGCAAGCATCCCGGACATGGCCGCCTTGAGTTCGTCCACAGCGTCGTAAATGATGTTGTAGTACTTGATCTGGACTTCGTTGTTCTCGGCGAGCTTGCGGGCACCGGCATCGGCGCGCACATTGAAGCCGATCACCAGCGCTTTGGAGGCAATCGCCAGGTTAATGTCAGACTCGCTGATACCACCCACCCCGGTGTAGACCATTTGCACGCGCACCTCGTCGGTGGAGAGCTTGACCAGCGAGGCTGCCAGCGCTTCCTGCGAGCCCTGTACATCAGCCTTGAGCACGATGGGCAGTGACTTGACCTCGCCCGCCTGCATGTCGGCGAACATGTTTTCAAGCTTGGCAGCCTGCTGTTTGGCCAGTTTGGTGCTGCGGTATTTGCCGGCGCGGTAGGTGGCGATTTCGCGGGCGCGACGTTCGTCGGCCAGCACCATGAAATCATCACCCGCTAAAGGCACATCCGAAAGACCCTGAATTTCGACCGGAATCGACGGCCCGGCCTCCTTGGTGGGCTTGCCGTTTTCGTCGAGCATGGCACGCACGCGGCCATAGGTCTGGCCGGCCAGCACCACATCACCGACCCTGAGCGTACCCGACTGCACCAGCACAGTGGCTACCGAGCCGCGCCCCTTGTCCAGACTGGCCTCGATGACCAAACCTTTGGCTGATGCATCGACAGGCGCCTTGAGTTCCAGCACTTCGGCCTGCAACAGAACCTGCTCGAGCAATTCATCGACGCCCATACCGGTCTTGGAGGACACAGCCACGAACGGCGAGTCGCCACCGAATTCTTCGGGCACAACTTCTTCGGAAACCAGTTCTGCTTTGACCTTTTCGATATTGGCCTCGGGCTTGTCCGCCTTGGTCATGGCCACCACGATCGGCACACCCGCAGCTTTTGCGTGCTTGATGGCTTCCTTGGTCTGGGGCATGACGCCGTCGTCAGCCGCACACACCAGAATGACGATATCGGTGGCCTGCGCACCCCGAGCACGCATGGCCGTAAAGGCCTCATGGCCGGGGGTATCGAGGAAGGACACCATGCCCCGAGGGGTTTCTACATGGTAGGCACCGATGTGCTGCGTGATGCCGCCGGCTTCCCCAGCGGCCACCTTCGCACGGCGGATGTAGTCCAGCAGCGAGGTCTTTCCGTGGTCGACGTGACCCATCACGGTCACAACCGGCGCACGAGACAAGGATTCGGCCTGGTGGGCCGAGGACTCTTCCTCGGTGAAGGCTTCCGGGTCATCGAGTGCTGCCACCAAGGCCTTGTGACCCAGTTCTTCCACCACGATCATCGCGGTGTCCTGGTCGAGTGACTGGTTGATGGTAACCATCTGCCCCAGCTTCATGAGCTGCTTGATGACCTCGGAGGCCTTGATCGACATCTTGTGGGCCAGTTCGGCCACGGTAATGGTTTCAGGCACGTGCACCTCGAGCACACGCGCCTCCTGCGGAGCCGGCTGTGTGGCCTGCTCTTCGCGATCGCTTTGACCCTTGCGGCCCTTGGGTCCGGCTCGCCAGGCATTTCGACCCACACCACCTGTGGTATCTCCACGGGTTGGAATGGCTTTTTTCTTCGCAGGATCACCAGCCCAGCTCGAGGACAACTTGGCTGACTTGACTTCCTTGCCCGGGCTGGCCGGGCTGGGGCTGGTCGCAGCCGTACGGACGCCCGCAGCGGGTGTACCGGCAGGTTTGTGCAGGGTGCCCTTGACTGCTGGCTTGACTTCTGTCTTTGGCTCTTCCTTCTTCGCCACCAGCGTCTTTTTGGGCGCATTCATCATGCTGCGAATGGCTTCAGCTTCAGCAAGGGCCTTGCGGCGGCGCATCTCCAGATCCCTTGCACGGGCTGTCTCCTCCTCTGCTCGGGCTTTGGATTCCGCCGCGGCGTGGGCAGCCGCCTCCTGAGCGGCCAATTCGGCCGCACTGACCGGTTTTCGACCAGCCGTTTCGCGAACCTCAGGGGCTTCCTTCGCAGAAGATTCATGCACAAGCGGACTTTGGTCATCACGCTGGGCAGCCTCGGCCAATTGCCGCTGACGGGCTTCGGCGGCTTCGCGTTGACGGCGCTTTTCTGCCAGTTCCTCTTCCTGCCGCCGGATCAGCTCGGCCTGACGCCGGGCCTCCTCCTCGCGGCGGGCCAGTTCTTCGTGGTCGATCACCGGCTCTTCGGGTTCGGCAGCCGCGACTGCAGAGGGCTCTTCGTCCCGCTTGATCAGGGTGCGCTTCTTTCGAACTTCGACCTGGATGGTGCGCGCCTTGCCGGTGGCATCGGCTTGCTTGATCTCGGTGGTGGACTTTTTGGTCAGCGTGATTTTCTTTCGTTCACCCGAGCCCGTGCCGTGGCTGGCCTGCAAGTAGGACAGCAGCTTTTGCTTGTCGGCGTCGTTGAGAACGTCTGATGAAGAAGCTTTGGCGACACCAGCCAGACGCAATTGCTCGAGCAGGGTGTCGGCGGGTTTCTTGAGTTCAGCGGCGAACTCGGCAACTGTGGTACTGGTCATATTCGGTACAAGCCTCCATCAACCTCAGGCCTGGCCTGCTGCGAACCAGTGCTCACGGGCTTTCATGATCAGGGCGGTCGCATCCTGCGTGCTCTGACCGGTGATTTCCGTGAGTTCATCAGTGGCCAGATCGGCCAGGTCGTCGCGCGAGTGCACGCCCGCATCGGCCAGTTTGGCTATCAGCTCCGTGTTCAGGCCGGGAAGATCGCGCAGGTCCTGGGAAACATCTTCGACGCTTTCCTCGCGGGCGATCTCGAGGGTCAGTAAAGCGTCCTTGGCGCGGGCGCGCAGTTCGTTGACGGTATCTTCATCGAAGGCTTCGATCTCCAGCATTTCCTGCAGCGGAACATAGGCCACCTCTTCCAGGCTGGCAAAGCCCTCGCCGATGAGGATGTCGGCGATTTCCTCATCGACATCGAGCTTTTCCATGAACAGCTTGCGGGTGGCGGTGGTTTCCTCGGCCTGCTTCTGGGCAGACTCGGCTGCATCCATGATGTTGATCTTCCAGCCGGTGAGCTCGGAGGCGAGGCGGACATTCTGTCCGCCTCGACCGATGGCGATGGCCAGGTTTTCCTCATCCACCACCACATCCATGGCATGCTTTTCCTCGTCAACCACGATCGACTGCACATTGGCCGGTGCAAGCGCCCCGATGACAAACTGCGCAGGATCTTCACTCCAGAGAACAATGTCCACCCGCTCGCCAGCAAGCTCGTTGGTCACGGCGTTGACGCGGGTGCCCCGCACACCGACACAGGTCCCGATCGGGTCGACCCGCTTGTCGTGCGAAACCACGGCAATCTTGGCACGCGAGCCAGGGTCACGGGCACAGGATTTGATCTCCAGCAGGCCTTGCTCGATTTCGGGCACTTCCTGTCGGAACAGCTCGATCATGAATTCAGGGGCAGAGCGCGACAGAATGATCGGCGCACCGCGCAAGGTCAGATCGACCTCCATGATCATGGCCCGCACACGGTCGGAGGTGCGCAGGTTCTCCTTGGGGATCATTTCAGTGCGACGCAGCCGGCCCTCGACGCGTCCGGCTTCGCAGATGATGTCGCCCTTGTCCATGCGCTTGACGGTGCCGACGAAGATTTTTTCGCCCCGGGCCATGAATTCATTGAGCAGCATTTCACGTTCGGCATCGCGGATTTTTTGCAGGATCACCTGCTTGGCCGCCATGGCGCCAATACGACCGATGGGCACGGACTCGACCGACTCCTCAATGTAATCGCCCATTTCGATGTCGGAAATGCGCTCGCGGGCATCCATGAGCAATTCCTCGGCGTCCGGGTTTTGCAATCCGGCTTCATCCGGAACCACCAGCCAGCGTCGGAAGGTTTCATAGTCGCCACTGTCGCGGTCGATCGAGACCCGGATATCGACCTCGCCTTCGTAGAGTTTCTTGGTGGCCTGGGCCAAGGCGGCCTCGACGGCCCCGAACACCACATCCCGCTCCACATTTTTCTCGCGCGAGATGGCTTCCACCAGCATCAGCAATTCGCGATTCATGACAACTCTCTCCTCAATGCAATGCGGGCCTCAGCGCCGACATCATCTCCAGACACACACATCGTCAGGCCGTCTTGCGCAACGTCCTGCCCTTGAAATCCACCACTGGCGCCAGTCGCGCCTCGCGCAGTTCGTCGAGCTTGAACCCGAGCACCTGCACTGCTGGCGGGGGCCGTTTGGGACTCACCTTATGGCCGGGCTTGGCCTGCGGTTCATCCTGCCAGTGCAGTTCCCAGCCTTGAGCCGGATCCTGCGGCCGCACCAGAGTACCCCTGAACTTCTTGCGACTGGCATGCACCAGCCCTGCGGCATCGGCGCCCAAGGGCGCCTTGAGGGTGATGTCCACCCGTTCGCCGGCAAACCTCTGGAAATCCTGCTCATGCCGCAAGGGGCGGTCAATGCCCGGCGAGGACACTTCCAGCCGCTGGTAAGGCACGGCCTCAACTTCCAACACGAACTGCAGCTGTCGGGTCACTTTCTCGCAATCTTCCACCGTCACAAACGGCGTGTCAGGACCTTTCCAGGGCCAGTCGATGGTGACGCGCAACAAACCTCCGGCGGAGCGCTCCACGTCCACCAGGTCATAGCCCAAGCCCGTCACGGTTTGTTCAATCGTTTGATGAAAAGCCAAAGTCGAAGGTGTACCCGAAATCAGTTGAACCAAAAAAAACGGGCGGTGAGAACCCGCCCGTTTGGTCGTGAAGTTGGTATTCTAGCCGATAAATCGTTGATTTGTAAAGAATTTACCCCCGAAAAGCGCTCATTGCAGCGTCAGACGGGGTACTGAATCAAGCAAGGTCCGGGTATAGGCCTGCTGGGGTGCGTCCAGCACTTCCTGCGCCGACCCGGTTTCCACAATCTGCCCGGCCTGCATGACCGCCACCCGGTCGGCCAGGTACTCAACCACACCGATGTTGTGGGTCACGAACAGATAACTCACTCCAAGATTCGATTGCAAGTCCTTGAGAAGATTGAGAATTTGCGCTTGTACCGAAACATCCAATGCCGAGGTCGGCTCGTCGCAGACAATCAGGCGAGGCCCGACGGCCAGGGCCCGTGCAATGGCAATGCGCTGGCGCTGGCCGCCCGAAAATTCATGGGGATAGCGGTGCAGTGCGTCCGGTCGCAGTCCGACCTGTGCAAGCAGTTCTTGAAGACGACTTTCACGCTCATCCCCTGACCATTGCGGTCGCAGGCTGACCATGCCCTCTTCAAGCACCTCCCTCACACGCATGCGCGGATTGAGCGATGCAAACGGATTCTGGAACACGATCTGGATATCGCCACGCGCCTGGTGCAGGGCCTTGCCACGCATGGTCAGCAAATCCTGCCCGTGCAGCAGAGCTTGGCCTTGCACACGGGCACGCCCATCGAGCAGTCGCAGCAAGGCTTTGCCCAGTGTTGTTTTGCCACAACCCGATTCACCCACCAGGGCCAGAGTCTCCCCGGCAGCAATCTGCAAGTCCACAGCGCGCACTGCCGAAAAGACAGTGCGCCCGCCCAGAAGGGTGCCGCCCGTTTCATAGTCCACGCACAGGCCGCGCACATCAAGTACCGGTTCGTCGGCTATCGAGGCTGGGGTGGGCGATAACCCCGGGGCCATTGAAGGCACAGGCTGCAAAAGGGCCTGTCCGGGGTGCAGGCAACGCACCTGATGATCCATGCCCGAGAGTTCAATGGCCTGGCGAACGCAATCGTCCTGACGATGGGGGCAGCGGGGAGCGAAACGACAGCCGGCAAATGCCTCGGTCATGGGAGGCACCGTCCCCACAATTGCCGCCAGTGACTGCCCCCGCAAGCGCTGTCCGGGCAAGGCCTTGAGCAGCAGTTGTGCGTAGGGGTGACGGGGCCGGGCAAAAAAGTCCTCGGTGCGTGCCGACTCGACGATCTGCCCGGCATACATCAGCGCAACATGGTGACTCATGCCCTGCACCACCGCAAGATCGTGCGTGATCATGAGCATGGCCATGCCGCGTTCGCGCTGCAAATCACGCAGCAGCTGCAGGATCTGGGCCTGAATGGTCACATCGAGCGCCGTGGTGGGTTCATCGGCAATCAGCAGGTCGGGCTCAGCGGCCAAGGCCATGGCAATCATGACCCGCTGCAATTGCCCGCCCGAGAGCTCAAATGGATAGGCTGCCATGCGCCGCTGCGGCTCGGGAAGCCCGACGCGCTCTAGCCATTGCAGGGCCCGGTCCGAAGAAGCCTGTCCGCGCAAAGGGGTGTGCAGGTGCAGCACCTCGCGCAACTGCGCTCCAATGGTCATGACCGGGTTCAGGCTGGTCGCCGGTTCCTGGAAGATGATGGCCATGCGGCGCCCTCGCACCTTTTGCATCGCCTGCTCGGTCTGATCGAGGACATCGAGATCGCGCAGTCGGACCGCGCCGCGAGAAATTTCACCGTTGTCAGGCAACAACCGCAGCAAGGCCATGGCGGTCATGGACTTGCCACAGCCGGACTCGCCGACCAGGGCAAAGGTCTCTCCCCTGTCGATGGACAAGGAAAGATGCTCGACGGCGCGCGCCACTCCGGATTCGGTATGCAGCCGGACACACAGGTCCTGCACGTGCAGGCTCGAGGTCTTGGGATTCATGCCACCCCCTGTGCGGATCCACTGCCCGAGAGCGCGCCTGGTTTTCTCAGACGCATGCGTGGATCAAAGGCATCACGCACCGCATCGGCCAGCAAATTGGCACTGAGTACCAGCATCAGCATGAACACAAAAGCCGTGCTCAGGGTCCACCAGACCACCGGCGTGGCCGCCAACTCGGCCCGGGCCGTGTTGATCATCACCCCGAAGCTGGCGGTTTTGGGATCCACGCCCACCCCGACATAGGACAGGACCGCCTCGGCCAGAACGAAATTGGAAAACTGCATGACCGTGTTGATCAGCACCAGATGCATCAAGTTGGGCAGAATGTGCAGGCGCATGATGCGGGGAGTGGAGACACCAAAGGCACGGGCCGACTGGATGTACTCCTGCTCGCGCAGCTTGAGCGTCTCGCCACGCACCAGGCGGCACAGGCCGGTGAACGAGGTGATGCCCAGCAATAAGCACAGGAAAAACAGCCGGGCATCGGCCCGCTCCAGCGCAGTCTCGAAAAAGCCCTGGTTCTTGTCGATGAACACTTGCAGCATCAAGACCGACGCCGCAATCAGCAGCACATCCGGAATGGAGGCCAGCAAGGTGTAGACATACTGGATGATCTCGTCCACCCAGCCCCGCAGGTAGCCGGCCACCACCCCCAGCAGCAAGGCCAGCGGCAGCACCACGACGGTGGTCAGACTGCCGATGACCAGTGCGGTGCGGACACTCTTGAGCGCGATCACCAGCACCGAATTGCCGGTACGGTCGGTGCCCAGCACATGGTAGTGGGTGGACAGGGCCGCCATCCAGGCGATGACCAACACCAGCAGGCTGATCGTGATGAACATCGAACGCCAGGGCAGGAGGGTATCGCCGCGCAAGAAACGACCGGCCACCACGCCCAGAGGCTCACGGCTGCGCCAGGCGCCCCATCCCATACCGGCACCCATCAGTGCGAGGCCGGCCAGCAAACCGGCCCCCAGACCGGCCAGACTGCGCCCGAGCAGATCGTCACCATGCGTCTCTGGGTCTTTGAGGTGGGCCCCACCAAAGCGCAGCCGCGGGTAATCGCGCACCACCTGCCCGTCGGTTTCCACACTTTGCTTGCGAAATCCACGGATCGCCAATGGCTCGGAGTAGCTGCGCTCGCGGGCCTTGACCAGTGGCGCCAGCATCTGGTCGAGCAGCGACACCGGTTCACTTGCGTAGGCCGTAGCCTGCCCCTGCGAACTGGCCAGGGCCGGACGGTAATGCACCGAATCGAGCAGCGCGACCAGCACAAAAAAACCCAGCACCACGGCACTGATCATGGCCACCGGCCGGCGAAAGACCAAAGACCAGTTGGCACGCAGATGCGGGTCCTTGCGCACCCGCCAGGCGTAGCCGATGACCACAGCCAGCAACCCGAAAAGAAACAGATCCGTCAGCAGCAAAACAGGCATGCGTGCTCCTTATTGCAGGCGGATACGGGGATCGGCCAGGCTGTAGCTGATGTCGGTCAGGATCAGGCCGATGATGTAGAGCACCGAGCCGACAAACACCATGGCCCGCACAATCGCGAAATCCTGCGCCGCAATCGCCTCGATCAGGTAACTGCCCAGACCGGGAATGGCAAAAAAGGACTCGGTGATCAGGCTGCCCATGAACAGCAATGGAATCACCGCGACCGATGCGCTCAGGATGGGAATCAGGGCGTTGCGAAGCACATGGCCAAACAGCACGGCGCTTTCACCCAGACCCTTGGCTCGCGCCGTGCGGACATAGTCCTTGCCGATTTCCTCCAGAAACAAGGTGCGGTTAAAGCGCGTTTCTCCACCCAGGCGGGCGATGATGCCAATGGCAATCGGCAACACCAAAAACCGCCATGCGTCGGCTCCAGGAGCATAGCCCGATACCGGCAGCAACTGCAGCACCCTTGAAAACACGAACTGACCGGCAACGATGAAAAACAGCGCCGAGACCGACATGAAGACCACACACAGCACCGTGCCCCAGAAATCCAGGTACGTGCCACGAAAAAAGGCCAGACCGAGCGCCAGCGTGATCGAAATGCCCAGCCCGACCATGAAGGTCGGTGCGGCCAGGGCCAGGCTGGGCCCTGCACGGCGCTTGATCTCGGAGCCGATGTCGCGACCACTGTCGGCACGTCCGAAATCAAAGGCGAACATGCGCAGTGAACTGTCCATGAAGACCGTGTTGGTGACTTGAGCCAGACCTTTTTCCCCGCTGTTGAAATACAGAGGGCGGTCGTAGCCACGCTCGGCCTTCCACTTTTCAATGGCCTGCGCGGTGACACGCTTGCCACCGAGCTGCATGCGGGCCATGTCATCCGGGGTGTTGACCTGAAAGAACAGCACGAAGGTGAACAGGTTGATGCCTGCCAGAATGGCCAGGCCGTAGGCTACCTTGCGCACCAGGAATCGGATCATGGACGGTCCTCCTGCAGTCGCAAACCCCGGGCCTGCTGTCGCCGGCGCCATGCCAGCCAGGCGGGCCAGGCCAGCAACACCAACAAGGCCGGAACCAGCAACACTGGCCACCAGCGCGGCTGGTTCCACTCCTGCAGCAGTTGCCCGCGCCGGTCAGCATCGATGCGCAGATACGGCAACTGGTCGCGGATGATGTTGGACGGCTTGCCGTTGTAGAGCCACTGGTGGTAGGCACCGCCAAACTCCTCAGACCAGCCCCACAGCAGAGGGGAATCCTGCTGCATGATTTCGATCATGCGCCGGATGATGGCGGCCCGCTCGGGCGTGTTGTCCATGTCTTTCATCCGGTCAAACAGACGGTCGTATTCAGGGTTGGCATAGTTGGCGGCATTTTCGCCATCGGTGCGCGCTTTGGCATTGGGCCCGTACAGCAGGAACAGGAAATTCTCGGGGTCGGGGTAATCGGCCAACCAGCCCCAGAAAAAGAACTGGGCCGCACCCTTGCGCATCTTGTCCTGGAAGCGGTTGTAGTCGGTGTTGCGGATCTCGATCTGGATGCCCAGCTTGGCAAATTGCTTGGCCGTCCAGTCCAGACGCGCCTGGTAGCCAGGACCGACGCCCTGGGTGTCATAGTTGAGCACCAGGGGCTTGCCTGTTTTCGCATCCCTGCCCTCCGGGTAACCGGCCTCGGCCAGCAGGCGTCGGGCCTCATCCAGCGATTTGCGCCGGTTGCGGCCCTCCTGCTGCGTGTAGACCACTGGATTGGTGGTGACCAGATCATGGCCAAAGAGGCCGGGCACCACGGCGCTGAAGTTGACCTGCGCCCGGTCGTCCTCGAAGATCGAGACGTACTCCTCGAAGTCAAAGGCAATGGCCAGTGCCTGTCGCAGCTTGCGATTGCGCAACTGCTGCTCGGGGGACTGACCCTGGCCGACCACGGGGTCGAGCCAGTTGAAGCCGAAAAACCAGAAGCCGACCTGCAGGGTGCTGGGCAGCTGGATCTGCCGCTCCTTGAGCAGCCGGGCCATGCCGGTGCCATCCTGGATGGACACCTGGTAGCCGATGCCGGGTTCGCCCCGCTCGAGCTGCGGGGTGTCGTAGTAGCCCTGGATGAATTTGGTGGCCACCGAGGTGCCTTCCTTCTCGACAACCGAGACCAGCTTGTCGATGAAGGGGGTGGGCTTGCCGCAGTCCTTGAGCAGGCCCTTGGCTTCGTCCCCGCTCTCGCCTTCACAGGGATAGGGCACGCCGCGGTACTCGGGGTTGCGGCTGAGCACCATGCGGGCGTTGGGCACGTATTCGGTCAGACGGTAAGGTCCGGTGCCTACCGGCCAGGTGTCGGCGGTCAGATTGCGGGCTGCCATGCCGGCTTGAGCGTAAAACTTGTCCACCTCCCAGGCCACTGGCGCAAAAAATGTCATGGCCAGCCAGTACTTGAACTGGGGGTACTTGCCGATCACGCGGATGCGCAAGGTGTACCGGTCCACAGCGACCGCGCCGGGCATTTCGTGCTGGCGGAAATCAAGCCAGGGCAAATGACCAAACGCCCCCGCCTCGCGGGCGGACAGGCCGCTCTTCATGGCATTGTTGAACGTCTTGATGCGTTCGCCGTATTCGGCAAGGCCGACAATTTTTTCCGACAGAAATCCGAAGGCCGGTGATTTCAGGCGCGGGGTGGCCAAACGGCGAATGGCATAAACATAGTCGTCTGCTGTCAGTTCTCGGGTGCCCTGCTGATCAAAGTCCAAGGGAGAGCGCCGATCCCCCAATTGCGCTTCGGTCAGCGCGTGGTAGACATACTGTCCGGTAGGATCGCGGGCAAACGCCGGATGGGGCGCGTAACGAATGCCAGGTTGCAGGCGCAACTCGAACACACTCTCGGCGATCTGGTCCGAAGGAGCGTCTGGTCTGACCGGCCGTCCCTGACGGTCCAGATAGGTCACCTGCGGCAGTTCTGTCAGTGTCCGAGGCTCCAGAACATAAGGCCGCTTGAGGTAGTGGTACCGCAAGGGGGGCTCATAGACGGCATAGGTCCATGGCGTCTCGTCATTGCTGTAGGAAGAGACCGAATCGAGGGTCTTGGGTGATGCCGAAAAGGCCGTGAACATCACGTTTTCACCCAACCACTGCCGCGGGACGGGCTGGTTGGAGGTGTCGCAAGCGGCCATGAACACCAGCACCAGGGCAACAACAAGAAGGTGCAAGGTACGCGGCACGAACCGTGGGTAGGGCATGGTCAGGGTTTTTAACACACCCGGCGGCGCCGGACTGTCACTTTCAACGGTGCAGCGGCCCATGTCAAAATCGCCGCTTTCACATTACCACATCACATCATGGGATTCCTGCAAGGCAAAAAACTGTTGATCACCGGCGTGTTGTCCAACCGCTCCATCGCCTACGGCATTGCCCGCGCCTGCCATGCCCAGGGGGCCGAGCTGGCCTTCAGCTATGTGGGCGAGCGATTCAAGGACCGGATCACCGAATTCGCAGCCGAATTTGGCTCCAGCCTCGTGTTTGACTGTGATGTAGGCAGCGACGAAGACATCCACAGGCTGTTCAAGGACCTGTCGGTCCACTGGCCTCGCTTTGATGGTTTTGTGCATGCCATCGGCTATGCCCCCCGGGAAGCCATCGCCGGTGATTTTCTGGACGGTCTTTCGCGAGAGGGTTTCAAGATCGCCCATGACATCAGCGCCTACAGCTTTCCGGCCATGGCCAAGGCCGCCCTGCCCACCCTCAACGACAAAGCGGCCGTGCTCACCCTGTCCTACCTGGGCGCGATCCGCACCGTACCCAACTACAACACCATGGGCCTGGCCAAGGCCAGCCTGGAGGCTTCGGTGCGCTATTTGGCCGAGTCACTGGGCAGCCAGGGCCGCGGCCTGCGAGCCAACGGCATCTCGGCCGGTCCGATCAAGACCCTGGCGGCCAGCGGCATCAAGGGCTTTGGCAAGATCTTGTCGGTGGTGGCCGAGAACTCCCCGATCCGTCGCAATGTGACCATCGAAGATGTGGGCAATGTGGCTGCCTTCCTGCTTTCGGACCTGGCCGCAGGGGTGACCGCCGAGATCACCTATGTCGATGGAGGCTTCAGTCAGGTGGTGGGTGG
>CAYMMK010000036.1:4799-23362 GCA_964391575.1 uncultured Limnohabitans sp. | reverse complement strand
CGTGATCGGGGATTGGATCGGCTTTTATAACCACCGGCGCCCTCATCAGGCGCTGGAAATGAGGACCCCTGCCGAGGCGTATGCTTTAGCAGCTTGACCTGTGCAGTTTCCGCTGAGTCAATACATTGGCATGACCCACGCCTTCTGATGAGCCGCTGGCGCCAGCCAGCCGCTGCTCAAAACCTGAAACCCGCCACAGCCGTGGCGGGTTTTTTTATGCAGTTCTTGCATTCGTGGGGATTGCGCACGCGCTCCATGTCGCGACAAACCCCAGAGCTGGCGCGCTTGGGGGAATTCCCTGTGCCTTCCGAGAGTCTGAATGGTGCATACTTTGCCCTCTTGTTCAAACAATGTTGAAAGGTGTCTGCCGATGAAAGCGTCTTTGGGAATTACTTTGCGTCGCGGGGCGCTGCTCGCTGCTCTGGGTGCAGCGGGTCTGCTGATGGCGGCCACTGTGCAGGCCAAACCCTTCAAATGGTCCAGTGCCAGTGACATTCCTACGCTGGACATCCATTCGCAGAACAATGCGCTGGGCAATGGTGTGCATGCAGCCATCTACGAATCCCTGGTGTATTACAACAGCCGCACCTTCAAGATCGAGCCCCGCTTGGCCACGGCTTGGCGTGAAGTCTCGCCTACCCAGGTACGCTTCACCCTGCGCAAAGGGGTGAAATTCAGTGACGGATCGGATCTGACGGCGGATGATGTGGTGTTCTCGCTGGACCGCGCCCGTTCGCGCTCCTCGAATTTCCAGGTCTACACCCAGGGCATTGCCCGTGCCGTCAAGGTCGATGCCTCCACCGTCGATGTGATCTTGAGTGGTCCCAACCCGGTGCTGCTCAACCAGATGACCGAATTGCGCATCATGAGCAAGGCCTGGGCCGAGAAAAACCGGTCGGTCGATCCCAAGGACATCCGCACCAAGGATGAAACTTTTGCCCACCGCAATGCCATGGGCAGCGGTGCTTTCATGGTCAAGGAGTGGCAACCCGATCAGCGCCTGGTCCTGGTCAAGAACCCCAACTGGTGGGGCTGGAAAGAAGCCCCGACCAACGTGACCGAGGTGATCTACACCCCCATCAAGAACGAAGCCACCCGCGCAGCAGCCTTGCTCTCGGGCGAGATCGATTTCATCCTCGACCCCAGCCCGCAGGATCTGCCCCGCATGCGCAACAACGCCAACCTGAAGGTGGTGGATGGGGTCGAGAACCGCACCATTTTCCTGGGCATGGACCAGTTCCGCGAGGAATTGCCGGGCTCTAACGTCAAGGGCAAGAACCCGCTGAAGGATGTGCGGGTGCGCAAGGCGCTCTACCAGGCCATCGACATCGACTCCATCCACCGCGTCACCATGCGCGGCCTGTCGCAAAGCACCGGCGCACTGGTGGCGCCACAGGTGGCCGGTTGGTCCGAGGCGGTGCACAAGCGCTTCCCCTATTCGCAGAACGACGCCAAGAAACTGCTGACCGAGGCTGGTTATCCGAATGGCTTTGAGGTGGACTTTGCCTGCCCCAACAACCGTTACATCAACGATGAGGAAATCTGCCAGGCGATCACCGCCATGTGGTCCAAGGTGGGCGTGCGGGCCAAGCTGCGCACCTTGCCGCTGGTCACCTATTTCCCCATGATCCAGCGCTATGAAGCGAGCATCTACATGCTCGGCTGGGGCGTGCCCACCTTTGATGCGCTCTACAGCCTGCAGTCGCTCACCCGCAGTGTCGGTACAGGTGGCGATGGCAACTACAACGTGGGCCGCTACAGCAATGCGCGCATGGACTATGTGGTCGACCGCATCAAGACCGAGACCGATTTGCCGGTCCGTAACCGATTGCTCACTGAAGGCTTGCAATTGCAAAACGACACCGTGGCTCACATTCCGCTGCACAATCAGGTCATCCCCTGGGCCATGAAGAAGAATGTCGAGGTCGTCCATCGCGCCGACAACCGGCTTGACTGGTCCCTGATCAAGGTCAACTGACCTTGCGGTGCCGGCCCGGGCGCTAGCCGGGGCCGGTTCTTTTTCTTGAATACCCGGTGACCTCTGGGGCGCCGGGTTTTTTCAGTCTGACATGCTTGCCTTCATTCTTCAGCGCCTGATCCAGGCCGTGGTGGTGATGATCACCGTGGCCTTTGTGGCTTTTCTGCTGTTCCAGTATGTGGGCGATCCGGTGGTGTTCCTGCTCGGTCAGGACGCCACCAAGGAGCAGATCGACCAGTTGCGGGCCGACCTGGGTTTGGACCAGCCCTTTTTCATCCAGTTCGGACATTTTCTGTACAACGCCGTGCAGGGTGAGTTTGGGCTGAGCCTGCGCCAGGGCGCCAAGGTCTCGCGCCTGATCGCCGAGCGCTTTCCGGCCACCCTGGAACTGGCCCTGGTGGCGGCCACGCTGGCGCTGGTGATCGGCATTCCCATGGGGGTGTACGCCGCCCTGCGTCGGGGAACCTTCCTGAGCCAGCTGTTCATGACGATCTCGCTGCTCGGGGTCTCCCTGCCCACCTTCCTGATCGGCATTTTGCTGATCCTGTTGTTTGCCGTGGTGCTGGGCTGGTTTCCCAGTTTTGGCCGAGGCGACGTGATGCAGCTGGGCTGGTGGTCGAGCGGGCTGATGACGGCCAAGGGCTGGCACCACATTGTGCTGCCGGCGGTTACGCTGGCGATTTTCCAGCTGACCCTGGTCATGCGCTTGGTGCGCGCCGAGATGCTCGAGGTGCTGCGCACCGACTACATCAAGTTCGCGCGGGCCCGCGGCCTGTCCAACCGGGCGATTCACTTTGGCCATGCCCTCAAGAACACCCTGGTGCCGGTGATGACCATCACCGGCTTGCAGCTCGGGGGCCTGATTGCGTTTGCCATCATTACCGAAACCGTGTTCCAGTGGCCCGGCATGGGGTTGCTCTTCATCCAGGCCGTCACCTTTGCCGACATTCCCGTGATGGCCGCCTACCTGTGCCTGATTGCGCTGATTTTCGTGATCATCAATCTGGTGGTGGATCTGCTGTACTTTGCGGTCGACCCCCGCCTGCGCGTGGGCAAGTCCGGAGGTCACTGAGCATGGGGGCATCGCTGCAGTCCGCACTGGCCCGGGGCACCGTGTTCGCCCGCATTGCCCGCTTCCATCCGGAGCTCACCGCCTTTCGACGCGACCTGCACGCCCATCCCGAGCTTGGTTTTGAAGAGGTCTACACCTCGGGACGGGTGGTCGAGGCCCTGAAAGTCTGCGGGGTGGACAGCATCCACACCGGCCTGGGCAAGACCGGCGTGGTGGCCCTGGTGCACGGCGCCGGCCACAGCGCCCGCCAAAGCGGACGCATGATCGGCCTGCGGGCCGACATGGACGCGCTGCCCCTGCACGAGCACAATGAATGCGCCTGGAAATCGTCCCGGCCGGGACTGATGCACGGGTGCGGTCATGACGGCCACACCACCATGCTGCTGGGTGCGGCGCGTTACCTGGCCGAAACCCGCCGCTTCGATGGCACCGCGGTGCTGATCTTCCAGCCTGGCGAAGAGGGTTTCGCCGGCGCACGCGCCATGATCGAGGACGGCTTGTTCGAGCGCTTTCCCTGCGAGAAGGTATTTGCCCAGCACAACTCCCCTGAAACCCCGCTGGGCGTCATCGGCATCACGCCCGGGCCGATGCAGGCCGCGGTGGACCGCATCGAGATCATTGTGCGGGGCAAGGGCGGGCATGGTGCACGGCCTCACCAGGCGGTCGATCCGGTGCTGGTGGCCGGCCACATCATCACTGCGGTGCAAAGCGTGGTGGCCCGCAACCTCTCGGCCTTTGACCAGGCGGTGGTGAGCCTGTGTTCGATGCAGGGCGGCCATGCGGGAGCCATGAGCGTGATTCCCGGCGAGGTCACTCTGGTCGGAACGGTGCGCACTTACAGTGAAAGCGTGCAGGACCATGTCGAAGACCGGCTGCGCCAGTTGTGCAGCGGTGTGGCCCAGGGCTTTGGAGCCTCGGCCGAGCTGGTCTACGAGCGGGTCTATCCGGCCACGGTCAACACCGTGCCCGAAGCGAATTTTGCGGCCGATGTGGCAGCGCAGCTGGTGGGCGACGACCGGGTCTGGCGCAACATGACGCCCAGCATGGGAGGCGAGGACTTCTCGTTCATGCTGCAGGTCAAGCCGGGCGCCTACATCCGCATCGGCCAGGGTCTGCCACACGGCCCGGGGCCGCACCCGCTGCACAACAGCCGCTACGATTTCAACGATGAGATACTGCCCCTGGGCGCGGCCTTGCACGCCAGCCTGGTCGAGCAGTCGCTGGGCCTGGTCCAGGCCTGAACTTGCGAATTTTTTCCCCACCCCTTTCAACAGGAGACCACCATGACCGTACGCAGCAAAACTGCCCTCGCACTGGCCGCCATCGCCCTGCTCACCGGCGCCACGCTGGCCCAGGCCAAAACCGTTCGCATCGGCAACCAGGGCGATGCCCTGTCGATGGACCCGCACTCGCTCAATGAGTCCCTGCAGCTGAGTGTGACCGGCAATGTGTACGAGGGCCTGCTCTCGCGCGGCAAGAACCTCGAGTTGCAGCCCGGGCTGGCCACCAGCTGGCGGCAGGTCTCGCCCACGGTCTGGCGCTTCGAACTTCGCCGCAACGTCCGATTCCATGACGGCACGCCGTTCACGGCCGATGATGTGCTGTTCTCGTTTGCCCGCGCCGCTGGCGAAGGCTCGGACATGAAGAGCTACGTCAACGATTTCAAGGAAGTGCGCAAGACGGGTGACTTTACCGTCGAGATTGAAACCAAGGCGCCATTCCCCATCCTGCCCGAGGTGATGCCGCTGGTCTACATGATGAGCAAGAAGTGGTGCGAGGACAACAAGGCCACCATTCCGGTGGACCGTCGCAAGGGCGTGGAGAACGCCGCATCCTTCCGTGCCAATGGCACAGGTCCCTTCACCGTGGGTGAACGCCAGCCCAACGTCAAGACCACTTTCAAGCTCAATCCCAACTGGTGGGGCGGCAAGATCGAGGGCAATGTGACCGAAGTGGTCTACACCCCGGTGGCCAACGACGCCACCCGTGTGGCGGCGCTGCTTTCGGGCCAGATCGATGTGATGGAGCCGGTGCCGCTGCAAGATGTGGCACGCATCAACGCCAGCCCCAATGCCCGTGTCATGGCTGGTGCCGAACTGCGCACCATTTTCCTGGGCATGGACCAAAAGCGTGACGAGCTGCTGTACTCCAGCGTCAAGGGCAAGAACCCCTTCAAGGACAAGCGTGTGCGTCAGGCCTTCTACCAGGCCATCGACATCGAAGGCATCAAGCGCACGGTGATGCGCGGTGCCTCCGGGCCGACGGCGCTGATGGTCGGTCCTGGCATCAACGGTTTTTACGCCGACATGAACACCCGGCTGCCCTTCAATACCGATGCGGCCAAGAAGCTGTTGTCCGATGCCGGCTATCCCAACGGCTTTGAAGTCACCATGAACTGCCCCAACGACCGTTATGTGAACGACGGCGAGATTTGCCAGGCCGTGGCCGCCAATCTGTCACGTATCGGGGTGAAGATCAATCTGCAGGCCGAAACCAAAGGCACCTACTTCCCCAAGATCCTCAAGCGTGACACCAGCTTCTACCTGCTGGGCTGGACGCCGGGCACCTACGACGCACACAACGCCCTCAATGCCCTGATGCGCTGTGTCGATGACAAGGGGGCCGGCCAGTTCAACCTGGGCAGCTACTGCAACCCCAAGGTCGACGAACTGACCCAAAAAATCCAGTCCGAGACCGACAAACCCAGGCGCGACGCCATGATCCGCGAGGCCTTCAAGATCCATCAGGACGACATCGGTCACCTGCCCCTGCACCAGCAGGCGCTGGCCTGGGGTGTGGCCAGGAACATCGAGCTGGTCCAGTTGGCCGACAACTTCATGCCCTTCAAGTGGATGAGCGTCAAGTAAGTCATGGTCCACACTCTTCGGCGCTGGCTCGACAGTGATATCGGCTACAGCTTTCGCAAGTCCCCCACGGCCGTCGTGGCCGCCCTGATTGCATTCATCTGCATTTTTTGCTCGGTGTTTGCAGGTTGGGTGGCCCCGACCAATCCCTTCGATCTGACCACGCTTGAACTCGGAGATGCCCGCCTGCCGCCCGTCTGGCTGGAGGGCGGAACCACCAAGTACCTGCTGGGTTCGGACGATCAGGGGCGGGACATCCTGTCGGCGCTGATCTATGGCGCCCGCATCTCGCTGGTGGTCGGTGTGGCCTCGGTGCTGCTGTCGGTGCTGGTGGGCGTGGGACTGGGCCTGCTCGCGGGCTTTCGGGGAGGCTGGATCGATGCCTTGCTGATGCGCCTGTGCGATGTCATGCTGTCCTTTCCGGCCATTCTGGTGGCCCTGCTGATCGCCGGCGTCGGACGCGCCATGTTTCCCAACGCCCACGAGTCCCTGGCTTTCGGGGTGCTGATCATCTCGATCTCGCTGACCGGCTGGGTCCAGTACGCCCGCACGGTACGCGGTTCGACCCTGGTTGAGCGCAACAAGGAGTATGTGCAGGCGGCCCGGGTCACGGGAGTGGCACCGCTGCGCATCATGCGGCGCCATGTGCTGCCCAATGTGCTGGGCCCGGTGTTGGTGCTGGCGACCATCCAGGTGGCCACCGCCATCCTGACCGAGGCCACCCTGTCCTTCCTGGGTGTGGGCGTGCCGCCCACCTCGCCCTCGCTGGGCACCCTGATTCGCATCGGCAACGACTATCTTTTCTCGGGGGAATGGTGGATCACCATTTTCCCGGGCCTGATGCTGGTGCTGATCGCCCTGTCGGTGAACCTGCTGGGTGACTGGCTGCGTGATGCCCTCAACCCGAGACTGCGCTGAGCGAGGCGCAAGCGCTGAACCTTATGAGCCTTTTGCAAGTCCAGAACCTGGTGGTCGAATTCCCCAACCGCCACGGCACCCTGCGCGCCCTCGATGACATTTCCTTCGAGATTGCGCCGGGTGAAATCCTCGGGGTGGTGGGCGAGTCCGGTGCCGGCAAGTCGCTGACCGGTGCCTCCATCATCGGGCTGCTCGAACCCCCCGGGCGAGTGGCCAGCGGGCAGATTTTGCTGCAGGGTGAGCGCATTGACCACCTCGGTGCCGACCAGATGCGCCACATTCGCGGTCGCAAGATCGGCGCGATTTTCCAGGATCCGCTGACCTCGCTCAATCCCCTGTATTCAGTGGGTCGCCAGCTCACCGAAACCATTTTGGCGCACCTGCCGGTCAGCGCTGCCGAGGCTCGCCAGCGCGCCATCCAGCTGCTGGTCGATACCGGCATACCTGCAGCCGAGCAGCGCATCGACCATTACCCGCACCAGTTCTCCGGTGGCATGCGCCAGCGCGTGGTGATCGCCCTGGCCCTGGCGGCCGAGCCGCAGCTCATCGTCGCCGACGAGCCCACCACGGCGCTGGATGTATCAATCCAGGCCCAGATCATCAGCCTGCTCAAGCGCGTCTGCAAGGAGCGTGGCGCGGCCGTGATGCTGATCACCCATGACATGGGCGTGATTGCCGAAACCTGCGATCGCGTGGCCGTGATGTACGCTGGCCGCATTGCCGAAATCGGACCGGTGCACGAGGTCATCAACCATCCAGCCCACCCCTATACGGCGGGACTGATGGCTTCCATTCCCGACATGGACGCCGACCGCGAGCGTCTCAACCAGATCGACGGTGCCATGCCCCGACTCAATGCCATTCCCCCCGGTTGTGCGTTCAATCCCCGCTGCCCGCGCAGTCATGCGCGCTGCACCCAGGAGCGTCCCGAGCTGATGTCCGCCGGTGCCACCCGCGCCGCCTGCTGGCTGCACGCCGGGGACGAGCCCCGAAGCGGAGGCCTCGCATGAGCGATCGCATGCCGCTGGTCGTGGCGCGCGACCTGGCCAAGACCTTTGACGTTTCGGCGCCCTGGCTGTACCGCGTGATTGAACGCAAGCCACGCCAGTTGCTGCACGCTGTCGATGGGGTGAGTTTCGAGATTGAAAAGGGCAAGACCCTGGCTCTGGTGGGTGAGTCCGGTTGTGGCAAAAGCACCGTGGCCCGCTTGCTGGTGGGTCTCTACGAGCCCACCCGCGGGGGGCTGACCTTTGACGGCCAGGACGCCCATGCGGCCTACCAGTCGTCCGAGGCGCGCAAAATCCGCCAACGGATCCAGATGATCTTCCAGGATCCGTACGCCAGCCTGAACCCGCGCTGGACGGTCGAGGCCATCATTGGTGAGCCCCTGCAGGAACACGGGTTGGTCACCGACGCCGCAGAACTCAAGGTCCGGGTGGCCGAGTTGCTGCAATCGGTCGGTTTGGCCGCGCAAGACATGGTCAAGTACCCGCACCAGTTCTCGGGCGGGCAACGCCAGCGCATCTCGATCGCACGTGCGCTGGCCACGGCCCCTGAATTCCTGGTCTGCGATGAGCCCACATCGGCGCTGGATGTGAGCGTGCAGGCGCAGGTGCTCAACATCATGAAGGACTTGCAGCGCGAGCGGGGCCTGACCTACCTGTTCATCTCGCACAACCTGGCGGTGGTGCGCCATGTGAGCGACCAGGTGGGCGTGATGTACCTGGGCCGGCTGGTGGAACTGGCTGACAAGCACACCCTGTTTGCCCAGCCGCAGCACCCCTACACCCGCATGCTGCTGGACGCCATTCCCAAGATGCATGACACCGGTCGCGCCCGCACACCGGTGCAGGGCGAGGTGCCCAATCCGCTCAACCCACCCAGCGGCTGCAGCTTCCATCCCCGCTGCCCGCAGGCGACCGACCTCTGCAAGCGCGAACGCCCCGAGCTGCGCGACTTCAAGGGCATCCGGATCGCCTGTCACGCGGTGGTGTGAACCGCAGATCCGGCCTCAGGGCCGGGGTTCGGTGCGCCAGCGCCGCCACAAGCCCGGCACCACGATCAGCAGTGCGGCGATCCCCAGCAGGCTGCCCGACAGGGGCCGGGTGACAAAGGTGCTCCAGTCGCCCATGCTGATGGTCAGGGCCTGGCGCATGGACTGTTCGGCCATCGGCGCGAGGATCAGGCCGACGATCAGTGGGGCGACCGGAAAGTCAAAGCGCCGCATGGTAAAGCCAATCAGGCCAAAGACGAACAGCAGGCCCACATTGAAGACCGAGTTGCCAGCGCCATACACCCCGGCGGTGGAGATCACGATGATGCCGGCGTACAGCCAGGGCGGTGGTATCTTGAGCAGTTTGACCCACAGCCCCACCAGCGGCAGGTTGAGCACCAGCAGGATCACGTTGCCGATGTAGAGACTGGCGATCAGCGTCCAGACCAGGCTGCTTTGCGAGGAGAACAGTTGCGGCCCGGTCTGGATGCCGTAGCCCTCGAAGGCCGACAGCATGATGGCCGCGGTGGCCGAGGTGGGAATACCCAAGGTCAGCAGGGGCATCAGCACCCCGGCTGCGGCGGCATTGTTGGCCGCCTCGGGTCCGGCCACGCCCTCGATGGCGCCGTGGCCGAATTCCTCGGGATGCGGGCTCAGTTTCTTTTCGGTGTAGTAAGAGAGCAGTGTGGGCAGTTCGGCGCCGCCAGCGGGCAGGGCGCCGATCGGAAACCCATAGAAAGCCCCGCGCAACCAGGCCTTCCAGGAGCGCGCCCAGTCGCTGGCGCTCAGCCACAGGCGGCCCGAGAGCTTCATCACCTCGCTGCCACGGGATTCGCGCCCCTGCCAGGCCAGATACAGGGCCTCGCCAACGGCAAACAGGCCCACCGCAGCCACCGTGACCTCGATGCCATCGAGCAACTGTGCCTGACCGAAGGTGAAGCGGGCCTGCCCGGTCTGCAGGTCAATGCCGACCAGACCCAGCAACAGGCCCACGCCCAGGGCCAGCAGGCCGCGCAACATGGATGAGCCCAGAACCGCCGAGACGGCCACCAGCGACAACACCATCAGACTGAAATATTCCGCCGGGCCAAAGGCCAGCGCCGCCTCGACCACCATCGGGGCAAAAAAGGTCAGCGCCAGGGTGCCGATGGTACCGGCCACAAAGCTGCCAATGGCTGCTGTGGCCAGTGCCTGGCCGGCCCGGCCGTTGCGCGCCATCTTGTTGCCCTCCAGGGCCGTCATCATTGAAGAGGCTTCTCCCGGAGTCTTGATCAGGATGGAGGTGGTGGAGCCGCCATAGGCTGCGCCGTAGTAGATGCCCGCAAACATCACGAACATGCTGGTGGCGGGTACGTGGTAGGTCAGCGGCAACAGCAGGGCAATGGTCAGGGCCGGGCCAATGCCCGGCAGCACACCGACCAGGGTGCCGACAAAGCAGCCCACAAAGCCCCACATCAGGGTGACGGGTTGCAAGGCGTTGCCAAAGCCCGAGAGCAGGGCGTCCATGGAAGACATGCGGGAACCCCTGAAAATCAGCCGATGGTCAGATCAGCCAGGGCAGGCCCGGGCCGAGGCCCACGCCCAATACGAGGGCAAACAGCCCCCAGAAGACACTGGCGATGCCCCCGCACACCGCGAGGGACTTCAGACCCAGCGGGGCGTCGAAGGCCCGCGCCACACCCATGCCGCACAGCGTGGCCGGCAAGATGAAGCCCAGCGGGCCGACCAGCACCATGAACGCCAGCCCACCGCCCAGCAGGCTGAGCGTGCGGGTGGACGCTCCGGGCAGGGGGCTTTGTTCGGGGGCGTGGCTCTCGTCCACCTGCTGCCCGCGCCAGGCGCTCCAGCCGTAGAGCAGCGCCAGCACGGTCAGGCCGCCCACCACCAGGGCCGGCACCAGGGAGGCGCCCACCGTCATCTGCATCATCGATGCGGGAATGACAGTCACTTGCCAGGCTGCCACCGCGCAGACGACGAGCAGCGCCAGCGCGACACGCAAGGGGGTCATGCCAGGCCGAGCTCCTTCATCAGCACTTCCTTGTCGGCAATGTCCTTGGCCAGGTCGCGCTCGAAGGGGCGCTCGGTCATGAAGGCATCGGTCCATTTGCGCGTGACCAGTTCCTGTTGCCAGGCGGCCGAGGCTCGCACACGGGTGATGAACTCGATCAGTGCGTTGCGTTGCGCATCGCTGACGCCGGGCGCTGCAAACACACCGCGCCAGTTCGATTCGGTCACGTTCACGCCCAGCTCCGACAGGGTGGGGACATTCACGCCCGGGATGCGGCCCTTGCCCGAGACGGCCAGCGGGATCATGCGACCGGCGGTGATCTGCTCCTCGAACTCGGAGTAGCCGGAAATGCCGGCCACCACCTGGTTGCCCAGGATCGCCGCGTTGGCCGGTCCGCCGCCGGCAAAGGCCACATAGGCGGCCTCGCGCGGATTCTTGCCCAGCGCCTTGATGATCATGCCCAGGATCAGGTGGTCGGTGCCGCCGGCACTGCCGCCGGCCACAGAGACCGCCTTGGGGTTGGCGCGGATGGCCGCTTCGAGCTCCTTCCAGGTCTTGATCTTGCCCGCTGCCGGCACCACGATCACGCCTGCTTCTTCGGTCAGGCGGGCGATCGGGGTGACGTTCTTGATCGTGACGGGGCTCTTGTTGGCGATGCCGGCACCGATCATGACCGAGCCCCCCACCATCAGCACATTGCCCTGGCCCTTGCGCTGGTTCACGAAGCGCGGCAGGCCGACCATGCCGCCGGCCCCGCCCACGTTTTCAAACTGCATATTGCCCACCAGGCCCGCAGCTTTGGCGGCGCGCTCGATGGCCCGTGCCGTGCTGTCCCAGCCACCGCCCGGGGCGGCGGGAACGAACATGTTCAGGGTCTCGAACATCGGCTTGCCCTGGGCACGCACCGGCAGCGCCAGGGTGGCTGCGCAGGCGCCGCTCAGGGCAAGGAATTCGCGTTTGGTCAACTGCATCTGGATCTCCTGTGGATGAGCCTTGGCGGGCTCCTGGTGGGTCGTGGGCCCGCAACGGGCGCGGGACAAAAGGTATTTTCGCCATTTTCCAAACCGCCGGTTACGTGGTTTCCCCCATCCCCGGAAAGCCCGCTCCCGCAGATTTCGTGATAATCAATCACGGAGGGCGCCATCCTGTTTCTGGATATCGCAAGTTCCAAACGCACAAGAGATGTTGATGATCCTCGTTGGCCAGTCAGCACTGCGGGCAGTCGCCCTGGCATTCGCCGCTCTTGCAGGGGGGTGCGCATGGCTTTCACCTGCGCCCGACACGTTGGCGCCGCCGCGCGACTTGCCCCTCGTGTTCCAGGCCGACCAGAAGTCCCGCTGGGAGCCGGTGCTCATACCGGGCAAGTTGCGCACCGCATTCAGCGTCGACCGCCAGCAAGGTCGCGCCAGCCTTCAGGCGCGCTCGGAGGGCTCGGCCAGCATGTTGCGCCAGCGGCTGCAGATCGAGGCACCACTATTGGGCCGACTGAGCTTCGAATGGCAGGTGCAGAACCTGATCGACGGGGCCGACATGACCCGCCGCGAGAGCGAAGACTCGCCGGTGCGCGTGGTGCTGGCATTTGACGGGGACCGCAGCCGATTTTCTGCGCGCGATGCCGCACTCAACGAACTGACCCGCGCCTTGACCGGCGAGCCGATGCCCTACGCGGTCATGATGTATGTGTGGAGCAACGACCAGCCAGTGGGTACCGTGATCCCCAACCCCAGAACCGACCGCATCCGCAAGATCGTGGTCGAGTCGGGTCCGGCGCGCCTGGGGCAGTGGTTGCACTATGCACGCGACGTGCGTGCCGACTTCGAGCATGCGTTTGGCGAGGCACCCCAGACCCTGCAATCGATTGCCATCATGACCGACACCGACAACACCCGCGGACGTACCCAGGCGTGGTACGGCACGATTGCGCTGGAGCCGGCTGCATCGCGCTAGGGCAGGCCCGCGCCTCAGGTGTAGCGCTTGTTGCGCAGGTTGTTTTTCATGTCGCGCAACAGGGGCTGCAGATGCTCACCGATGCGCAGCGCCACCGTGGTGGCCAGGATGTCGATGATCAGCAGGTGCAGCAATCGCGAGACCATGGGGCTGTATTTGTCATAGCCCTCGGGGTGGTCGGCCGTGAGATGGATGTGGCCGCTGCTGGCCAGGGGCGAACCACTGGCGGTGATGATGATGGTGGTGGCGCCGCGCTTGCGTGCAATGTCGCAGGCATCCATCAAGTCGCGGGTGCGGCCCGAGTTGGAGATGATCACCACGCAATCGCCTGGTTGCAGCATCGAGGCGCTCATGACCTGCATATGGCCATCGCTGTAGGCGATCGCATTGACACCCAGCCGAAAGAATTTGTGCTGCGCGTCCTGGGCCACGATGCCTGAATTTCCAACCCCGTAGAACTCGATGCGGCGCCCGGTCTTGTGCGTTTCGGCCAGGGCCACGGCGGCCTGTTCGAGGGCGTAGGAGCTGGCATCGTTGCGGTACTTGAGAAATGCTGCCACAGTGTTGTCGATCACCTTGACGGCCACATCGCTGGTCTTGTCGTCGACATCCACGCTGCGGTGGATGAAGGGCACGCCCTCGCTCACACTGCCCGCCAGCTTGAGCTTGAAGTCCGACAGGCCGTCGTAGCCCATGCTGCGGCAAAACCGCACCACCGTGGGCTTGCTCACGTGCGCCCGGTCGGCCAGTTCGACCACCGGCAGATTGGCAAAGGCCCGCGGATCGGCCAATACCAGTTTGCCCACCCGTTGCTCGGCGGGGGCCAGGGAAGAAAGAGAGGCTTTGATGCGGTCGAGCATGTGGGGCTCCGTTTCAGTGAGGTCAGGCACAGCGGATTTGACTGTGCAGCAGATACGCAAAATCATTCATCGCGATGGCTGCGGCCTTCGCCATCCCAGGGGTGCCGGCGTGGCAGGCCATCAGCGCTCCTCGGCCCAGCAGAAACCGTCGCGCGCGATCATGGCGCTGGCTGCGCTGGGCCCCCAGGTGCCGGCGTTGTAGGGCCGTGGCCCGACCGCGTCTGCGCTCCAGTGCTCGTGGATGGGCTCGACCCAGCGCCAAGCTTCTTCCTGTTCATCGCTGCGCACAAACAGGTTCAGGCGGCCATCGAGCACGTCCAGCAGCAGACGTTCGTACGCACCCACCCGTTCGCTGCCAAAGCGCTTGTCAAAATCCAGGTCCAGGTGCACTGGCGCCAGGGTCTGGACCGCCCCGCCCGGACCGCGTTTGCTCTGGCCGGTGGCCAGCAGGTGCAACTCCAGGCCATCCTTGGGTTGCAGATGGATGACCAGTTTGTTGGCCAGCCCCAGGGGCGACTGGAAGATGTCATGGGGGGTGGGCCGGAAGTTGACTTCGATGTGCGCCTGTCGCGCGGCCATGCGCTTGCCGGTACGGATGTAGAACGGCACCCCGGCCCAGCGCCAATTGGCGATTTCGGTGCGCAGGGCGACAAAGGTTTCGGTGCTGCTGCTGGCGCTGACCCCGGTTTCCTCTCGGTAAGCCGGGACGGCCTGGCCGTCGATCGTGCCGGCTGCATACTGCCCCCGGATCACATGCTGGCTCAGGGTTTCAGGACTCCAGCGCCGCAGGGCGCGCAGCACCTTGAGTTTTTCATCGCGAATCGCATCAGCATGGGCATTGATCGGGGGCTCCATGGCGATGGCGCACAGCAGTTGCAGCGCGTGGTTTTGCACCATGTCCCGCAGCGCTCCAGTGCTCTCGTAAAAGGGACCGCGCTTTTCCACCCCCAGTTCCTCGGCGATGGTGATTTGAATGTTGGCAATGTGCTCACGGCGCCACAGGGGCTCGAACAGGGTGTTGCCAAAGCGCAGCGCAAACAGGTTCTGGACCGAGGGTTTGCCCAGGTAGTGATCGATGCGAAAGATCTGCTGCTCCCTGAACGCCCGCCCAACAGCCGTATTGATGGCGCGGTTGGAGGTCAGGTCATGGCCGAGGGGTTTCTCCAACACGATGCGGGTGGACGGTGTGTTCAGACTGCAGGCAGCGAGCTGTTCACACACCGTGGTGAACAGGCTGGGCGCCGTCGACAGGTACATCACCACCGTTGTGGTCTGGCGCTCGGCCAGACGGGCCTTGAGCCGGGCATAGTCCTCGGGTCGCGACAGGTCCATGCGCACATAGCACAGCAGCGCTGCAAAGCGCGCGAATTCGTCATCGCTGGGGCGCTTGTCGCCATCGACCTGCGCAAACCGGGCCTGAATGCGCTGGCGGTAGGCCTCGTCGGTCATGTCGTCGCGGCCGACGCCAATGATGCGCCCGCCCTCAGGCAGGGTGCCGTGGCGAAACGCCTGGAACAGTGCGGGCATGAGTTTTCGCCAGACCAGATCGCCAGTGCCACCAAAAAAAACGAGATCAAAAGCCATGAAACGGAGATGTTATCGAGTTACTGGAAAATTGCCGTTGTAATGTAACTTTGTTTCATCGATAATTCAAGCCATTTTCGACAGCCATGAACCAACTCCAAGCCCTCAAGCAGTACACCACCGTGGTGGCCGACACCGGCGACTTTCACCAGCTGGCCCAGTTCCAGCCCCGCGACGCCACGACCAACCCGTCGCTGATTCTCAAGGCGGTGCAAAAACCCGAATACGCCCCCTTGCTGGCGCAGGCGGTGGCCGAGCACCGGGGCCAGCCGCTGGATGTGGTGATGGACCATCTGCTGGTGCGTTTCGGGCAGGAAATCCTGCGGCATGTTCCGGGCCGCGTCTCCACCGAGGTCGATGCCCGTCTGAGCTTTGATACCGCGGCAACGGTCACGAGGGCTCGCCGCATCATGGCGCTTTACCAGGCCCAGGGTGTGGGTCGCGAGCGCGTGCTGATCAAGATAGCCGCCACCTGGGAGGGCATCGAGGCGGCCGCCGAGCTCGAGCGCGAGGGCATCCATTGCAACCTGACGCTGCTGTTTTCCTTTTGCCAGGCGGTGGCCTGCGGTGCGGCGGGAGTGCAGCTGATCTCGCCCTTTGTGGGCCGCATTTACGACTGGTACAAGAAGGCGGCGGGCCTCCAGTGGGTCGAAGCCGACCATGCGGGGGCCAACGACCCGGGTGTGAAATCGGTGACGGCCATCTTCAATTACTACAAGAAGCACGGTATCCGCACCGAGGTCATGGGCGCGTCCTTCCGCAATATGGGCCAGATCACCGCATTGGCCGGGTGTGACTTGCTGACCATCAGCCCCGAGTTGCTGGCCCAGCTGGCCGCCAGCGATGCCCCCCTGACCCAGGCCCTGAGTGCCCGGGCTGCCCAGGCCATGGACACGCCGGTGGTGCACTACAACGAGGCCGGGTTTCGCTATGCCCTCAATGAAGACGCCATGGCCAGCGACAAACTGGCCGAGGGGATTCGCGCCTTTTGCGCCGATGCCCTCAGGCTTGAGGCCTTGATGCAGGCTGTCTGAAAGACCCCGATGCGTTGTGACCAGACCCCCGCCTGGAAGGCCCTGCAGGCCCACCGGGCTGCATTCCAGGGCTTTGACCTGCGTCAGGCATTCCAGATCGATGAGCGGCGAACCGGGCAGCTCAGCCAGCGCGCACCGCATCTGTTTGCCGACCTGTCCAAAAACCATACCGATGCGGTCACCGAGGCCTTGCTCATGGCTTTGGCCGGGCAGACCGGCCTGGCTGCGCACCGAGATGCGATGTTCCGCGGCGAAACCATCAACGCCACTGAAAACCGTGCGGTGATGCACTGGCTGCTGCGACAACCTGCCGGCAGCCTGCAGGGGGCGTTGGCCGAACCGCTGGCGCAGGTGCATGCCACGCTCGAGGCCATGCTGGCCTACGCCGAGCAGGTGCGTGGTGACCGTGCCATCACCGATGTGGTGAACATTGGCATTGGCGGCTCCGACCTGGGTCCGCAGATGGCCGTGCTGGCGCTGCAGGATCTCGTGATCCCCGGCAAGCGGTTTCACTTTGTCTCCAATGTCGACGGGCATGAACTGGCGGCCGTGCTCAAGGGTGTTCAGGCCGGCAGCACCCTGTTCCTGATCGCCTCCAAAACCTTCACCACCATTGAAACCATGACCAATGCCCGCTCGGCGCTGGGCTGGTTCCGGGCACAGGGCGGCACCGAGGTGGGGCGTCATTTTGCGGCCCTGACGACCAACGTCGACGCCGCCGCAGCCCTGGGGATCACCACCACCTTCGGCTTCTGGGACTGGGTGGGAGGGCGCTACTCGTTGTGGTCGGCCATTGGCCTGCCCCTGGCGATCGCCATCGGCGCACCAGGCTTTCGCGAGCTGCTCGCCGGTGCGCACGCCATGGACCGGCATTTCCAGACAGCCCCCCTGCAGGACAACCTGCCGGTGCGACTGGGCCTGCTCGATGTCTGGTACCGCAACTTTCTGGGTTACACCAGCCGCTCCATCGCGCCTTACCACAGCGCGCTGCGCCGCCTGCCGGCGTATTTGCAACAGCTGGAGATGGAGAGCAATGGCAAGCGGGTGGATCGCCATGGACAGCCTTTGCCCTATGGCACCTCACCGGTGCTGTGGGGCGAGCCCGGCACCAATGGGCAGCATGCCTACTTCCAGATGTTGCACCAGGGCACGGATGTGGTGCCGCTGGAGTTCATCGCGGTCAAAAAGCCCACACACAGCCTGCAGGACCACCATGAGCTGCTGCTGGCCAACGCCATCGCGCAAGCCCAGGCCCTGATGGTCGGTCAGCACGATGCAGGGGGACACCAACACTTCAGCGGCAACCGGCCAAGCACCTTTTTGCTGCTCGAGGCGCTCACACCGGCCAGCCTGGGCGCGTTGATCGCCTTGCAGGAGCACCGGGTGTTTGTCAGCGGCTCGGTCTGGGGCATCAACAGCTTTGACCAGTGGGGCGTCGAGCTGGGCAAGGTGCTGGCCCGTGACATCCATGCCCGCATGACGTCGGGCAACACCACCGGGCTGGACGCCTCCACCGCCGCCTTGCTGGCCCTGCTGCGCTGAGGGGATAGCGGCATCGGTCGGGTCCTGCAAGACAGGCCTTCGCTTATGATGGAATCATGAATCGCCTGTTCGTGTGTTTCCTGTTGTGCCTGATGCCCCTGCGGCTGTGGGCCGGTGCAGGGATGCCCGTGACGGGCCATGCCGGGCATTTGTCACAAGCCCCGCAGCAGGCCCGCCTGGCTGCCGATGTGGTGCACCCGTGCCATGAGCCCGTGGCTGAGGCCTTTCATGAAGCCAGTGAGCAGCTCCCTGCACCCCACGACACCCTCAACCTCAAAGCTGGCTGCCAGGACGGCGCTTGCCAGCTGTGTGCGGTCTGTCACCAAAGCACGGGACCGGCAGCATGGCCCTGGATGCAGCCGCCGAGTCTGGCCCATCCGTTGCCGGCCAGCCCTTTGTGGGCCCATGCGGTGTGCATGTCCTCACCGCTGACCCGACCCCCCATTTCCTGAGTCTCACGCCACAGGTGCGTCCGCTGGCTGCCCGGCAGCCCGGTGGACGTGTTCGTTGATTTCAGGAGATTGAAATGTCCATCTTTTTAAACCAAGCCCTGGGGCCCTGGGCTGTGGGCGCTGCGCTGCTGGCAGGACTGGTGCCCGCGGCCTGGGCGCAATCAGCAGCCCCATCGATCGTGGTCACTGACCATGTGCATGGGACCCCGCCCCCGAAAGCCTCGGCCGCTGACCGTTCTGTCCGGTCAGGCTTGACCTGGCAAGACGCCAACCGCGCCGTCGGACAATTCCGCCGCGGCCATGTCGACCTC
>CAYMMK010000036.1:0-4699 GCA_964391575.1 uncultured Limnohabitans sp. | reverse complement strand
CTGGCAAGACGCCAACCGCGCCGTCGGACAATTCCGCCGCGGCCATGTCGACCTCCTGCAATGGGAACAAAAGAACCTGCCCGCATTGCCAGGCACCCCGACCCACCCTGACGCCGGCAAACTCACGCTCGAAAAAGCGGTGCGACTTGCACTGGAGGACGAGGGGAAGTGGCTCAAGCCGGGCATGAGTGCGCTGGAGCAAGCCACGCTGCAGCAGCAATTGATGATGGTTCGCCTGGATGTGCACAGGCTATGGGTCCATGCAGTGGCGGCACGGCAGTCGGTGGCGCACAGTCAGAGCATTCTGGCCGTGGCGCAGGCCGGTGCTGAACTGGGCCATCGCATGACCCAAGTGGGCAACTGGAGCCGTGCCCGTCAAATCGAAGAAGAGCTGACACTGTGGGATGCGCGGGCGCGTGCCGACAAGGCACAGTTGCAGGCCGATCGCGCATTGCATGCCTTGTGGCAACGAATCGGTGCCACTTTGACGGCGCAGGCTCTCGCACAACAATTGCCGGCGCACTTGCCAGAGGACCTGCCGGCTTCATGGCCTGTCAACGCGCCTGCCGGGTTCAGCCCGGAGGATGTATCGGTGTTGCAGTCCCGGGCCCTTCAATCCCATCTGCGCTGGCCCTTGGAGGATTTGCAGGCCCGCCGACTGATGGAAGGACTGGGCTTGAGTGATCAGGAGTTGCAGACAGCGCAAAAAGCACTCTCGGATTTGGCCGGGCAAGAAAGGCCTGTGTGGGATCCGCGCACCATGCGCTGGGGGCATGCATTCGAAAACGCCTGGCAAGCACGCTTGCAGGCCAACCGTCTGGCGCGGCAAGTGCAAGCCGATGTGCAGTTGGCGGTGAACGCATTCCAGGGCGCTCGGGAGGCGGCCCATCAAACGCGCGTTCAGGTGCTGCGATTGCACACGGAACGGTCCGAGCAGACGCTGCTGCGCTACAACGGCATGCTCAAGAGCACCTGGGATCTGCTGGCCAGCGCCCGCGAGCGCATGGACAGTGTGGATGCTGCATTGCAGGCCCAGCGACAGCTCTGGCTGGCCCATGCCGATCTGATGGCCGTACTGGCGGGCTTGCCCTACGCGGACAGTACCGGCGTGTCCGATTCTGCAGGCCCATCGAGCAACCGAAAACCAGGACACTGAACATGCAGCGTCGAGATTTTTTTCACCAGACAATGGCCGTTGCGGCCGCAGCGGTTGCCACCACCGCGGTCAGCCGCAGCGCGCTGGCCGCCCTGCCCGAACCCGTCACGCAGACCCGTCCCGATACAGCCGGGCCATGGTTGCCACCCGGCGTGACCGGTGCCGGTCGGCCCTACAACCCGGTGGTCACGCTCAATGGCTGGACCTTGCCGTTTCGCATGAACGATGGCGTCAAGGAGTTCCATCTGGTGGCCGAACCGGTGGTGCGTGAAATGGCGCCGGGATTTTCAGTCAACATGTGGGGCTACAACGGCCAAAGTCCGGGTCCGACCATCGAAGTTGTGGAAGGCGACAGGGTCCGGATCTTTGTCACCAACAAACTGCCCGAGCACACCACGATTCACTGGCACGGCCAGCGGCTGCCCAACGGCATGGACGGCGTGGGTGGGCTCAATCAAAAGCAGATCCCCGTGGGCAAGACTTTTGTCTATGAGTTTTCTGCCCGCCGGCCCGGCACCTTCATGTACCACCCGCATGCCGACGAAATGACGCAAATGGCCATGGGCATGATGGGCCTGTGGATCACGCATCCCAAGCGCAAGCATGCCTTGATTGCCGAAGTGGACCGGGACTATGCGTTTTTGCTCAGTGCCTATGACGTCAGTCCGGGTGCAAAAACCCCGAATGTAAACACCATGCTCGATCAGAACATCTGGAGCTGGAACAGCCGGGTGTTTCCGGGCATCAGCCCGCTGGTGGCCCGCCTGGGCGACCGGGTTCGCGTGCGCGTGGGCAACCTGACCATGACCAACCATCCGATCCATATCCATGGCATCGAATTCGAGGTGACCGGGACTGACGGCGGCCCTGTACCGCCAACGGCACGCTGGCCTGAGGTGACCACCGATGTGGCTGTGGGCCAGATGCGGCAACTCGAGTTCATCGCCGACGAGCCTGGAGACTGGGCCATGCATTGCCACAAAAGCCATCACACCATGGGGGCCATGGGGCACGATGTGCCCACCATGATTGGCGTCGACCACCGGGGTCTTGTGCAAAAAATACAGCGGATCATTCCTGACTACATGGTCATGGGAGAACGCGGCATGGCTGACATGGGCGAGATGGAAATGGAGCTGCCGGAGAACACCTTCCCGATGATGACCGGCACCGGTCCATATGGTCCGATCGAGATGGGTGGCATGTTCACCACCCTCAAGGTGCGGGCCGATCAGAAACGGGGGGACTACAGTGACCCCGGCGATTACAGACAGCCGGCAGGCACACAGGCCTATGAGTACACCGGACCGGTAGCTGTAGCACCTCAGCCACCCGGCACGAACGCCAGTGCTGCAGCGGTGCCTGCTGGTCAGGTGCGCAAGCCCCCGGGCCATGCTCACCATTGAGCCCCACAGATTCGTCCGTTCATCCCTTTCAAATTCCAGGACCTTTCATGAACAACGCACTGAAAACCCTGTTTATGGCCGCTGGTCTGCTGGCCATTTCTCTCGCCCAGGCCCATTCGCCCTCAGCCCATGCCGGCCGGTCCCACCACCCGTCCCAGGCCGTTGCCGAGCAAAAGGAATGGGGTATTGCCGGTGACCCGAAAAAGGCCAGACGCACCATTGAAATTCGCATGAGCGATGACATGCGTTTTGCCCCGAGGGAGATCCAGGTCAGGCTCGGAGAGACCGTCCGTTTGGAGGTGGTGAACGCGGGCAAGGTGTTGCACGAGCTGGTGATCGGCACACCGCAGGAGCTCAGGTCTCATGCCGAGATGATGAAAAAGCACCCCGGCATGGAGCATGATGAGCCTTACATGGCGCATGTGGATCCGGGCAAGAAAGGCACCATCGTCTGGACCTTCAACCGGGCGGGTACATTTGAGTTTGCCTGCCTGATTCCAGGCCACTTTGAAGCAGGCATGATTGGCCGCATTTCTGTCAAGTGAGGGGCAACATGCAACGACGTCAATGGCTTCAATCTTCCGTGCTGGCGGGGCTGTCGGCCACCGCCTTTCTTCACACTGTGCAGGCGCAGACCACTGTGGTGGAAGTCTGGAAGGATCCAAACTGCGGCTGCTGTCAGCTGTGGGTCGAGCACCTTCAGGCCCATGGTTTCAAGGTCGAGGTGCGCGACGTGGGCAATACGGCTGCACGCAAGCGACTGGGCATGCCCGAGTCTCTGGGCTCATGCCATACGGCCACGGTGAGCGGGTATGTCATCGAGGGTCATGTCCCCGCCGCCGATATCCGCCGTCTGCTCAGGGATCGACCCTTGGCGCTGGGCCTGTCGGTGCCGGGCATGCCGATTGGCAGCCCCGGGATGGACGGTCCCGAATACAAGGGGCGCAAAGACGCCTACGATGTGCTGCTGGTGCAAAAAGATGGCAGCAGCAGAAGCTTTCAGCGTTATCCGGGCAATGCACGCATGGCGCAGCGCAGCGGCTTTCAGAGGGTGAGCGATGCCGCTGCAAATTTGCCCTGGGCCACTGCCGAAGTGCGACGCATTGACAAGGGCGCGCGCAAGGTGGCGCTCAAGCACGGCGAAATCAAGAATCTGGACATGCCGCCCATGAGCATGGTGTTTCAAGTCAAGGACCCGGCGATGCTCGACAACCTGCAGGTGGGCCAAAAGGTGCGCTTTCAGGCCCTGCAGGAAAACGGTGCTTACTGGGTGGTCAGGATTGAAGCGACAGCGATGTAAGTCGGTCACTCTCTCTGAAATCCGTTCGCCCACAAAAAAGCCCCGCAGGGTGTCAATCCTTGCGGGGCTTGGGTCTTGTTGCTCCCTGGATGGAGCACCCAGGGACCATTGACCCGCTTACATGCCCATGCCGCCCATGCCGCCCATATCGGGCATGCCACCGCCAGCAGCCGGAGCCTCGGCCTTGGGAGCTTCGGCCACCATGCACTCGGTGGTCAGCATCAGGCTGGCCACCGAAGCGGCATTTTGCAGCGCTGTACGGGTCACCTTGGTGGGGTCCAGGATACCCATTTCGATCATGTCGCCGTAGGTGTCGTTGGCGGCATTGAAGCCGTAGTTGCCCTTGCCCGCCAGCACGGCGTTGATCACCACGCTGGGCTCGCCACCGGCGTTGGCAACGATTTCGCGCAGGGGGGCTTCGATCGCCTTGAGGACCAGTTTGATGCCGGCATCCTGGTCGGGATTGTCACCCTTGATCTCGCCAGCGGACTGCTTGGCGCGCAACAGGGCCACGCCACCACCGGCCACTATGCCTTCTTCCACGGCAGCGCGGGTGGCGTGCAGAGCGTCTTCCACGCGGGCTTTCTTTTCCTTCATCTCGACTTCGGTGGCAGCGCCAACCTTGATCACGGCTACACCGCCGGCCAGCTTGGCCACGCGCTCCTGCAGCTTCTCACGGTCGTAGTCGCTGGTGGCTTCCTCGATCTGCACGCGGATCTGCTTGACGCGCGCTTCGATATCGCCAGCAGCGCCAGCGCCGTCGATGATGGTGGTGTTTTCTTTGCCCACTTCAATGCGCTTGGCTTGGCCGAGGTCGGACAGCTGCACTTTTTCCAG
>CAYMMK010000035.1:0-23366 GCA_964391575.1 uncultured Limnohabitans sp. | reverse complement strand
CGTTGACCTTGTCGAGCTTGGTCAGGGCAAAGTAGCGCTCGCCGTCTTTGGGGATGCGCACCTCACCTTCAATCATGTCGCCGGTGTGCAGGTTGAAACGGCGCACCTGGCTGGGGCTGATGTAAATGTCGTCGGTCGAGGCGGTGTAACTGCTGTCGGGACTGCGTAGAAAACCGAAGCCATCGGGCAGGATTTCGAGCACACCATCGGCAAAGACCTGTTCGCCGGCCTTGGCGCGCTTCTTGATGATGGCAAACATCAGCTCCTGCTTGCGCATTCGGCCGGTGTTCTCGATTTCGAGGGTTTCAGCCTGCTTGAGGAGTTCAGACACGTGCAGTGCCTTGAGTTCGTTCAGATGCATGGAATTGCCTGTGCCTGTACGGCCATGGGGCCGTGAAATTGAACCAGGGGAGGGGGATACGGGACGTGTTTCGTGGAGGAAACTGCCCGGATGTTCCGGCTGCCGAAGGGGGTCAGACCGGAAACTGTGAATTGATTATGACAGGTTTTGGGAACAGCTCAAGATCGGGGTCGAGCAGGCCCCGGTGTACACCATCAGGGCCGGGGGTTGTCAGGCCAGTTGCTGGTTGATGAAGTCGGTCAGCTGGGCTTTGCTCATGGCGCCGACCTTGGTGGCGGCGAGCTGGCCGTCCTTGAACAGCATCAGGGTCGGAATGCCCCGAATACCGTATTTGGCCGGGATGTCGCGGTTCTCGTCCACGTTCATTTTGGCCACCTGCAGACGGCCCTGGAAGTCTCCGGCCACTTCGTCGAGGATGGGGGCGATCATCTTGCAGGGACCGCACCACTCGGCCCAGAAGTCCACCACGACAGGCTGGCCGGACTGGAGCACGTCGGAATCAAAGGTGGCATCGGAAATGTGTTTGATGAGTTCGCTGGCCATGGCCTGTTCCTTGCAAAGATGGAGATACCGCTAAAGTGCCGTCTATTTTGACAGAAAGCGTTCATGTCTGTGCAGCATTCATCCGCGTGGCCATCGGGTTTCAAGACCCCGCCAAGTGCCGATTCCGGCGTTCGCATGAACGTGGATGTGGCCGTTGTGGGGGGAGGTCCGGCCGGTCTGATGGCCGCCGAGGTCCTGAGCGCTGCCGGCATGCAGGTGGATCTGTTTGATGCCATGCCCTCGGTGGGTCGCAAATTCCTGCTGGCAGGCAAGGGCGGGCTCAATCTGACCCACAGCGAGCCCGGTGAGGTGTTTGCACAGCGCTATGGTGCGCGGCAGCCGATCGTCCAGACATGGTTGAAGCGACTTGATGCTCAGGCTCTGCGCCAATGGGCCCGGGGTCTGGGGATAGACACATTTGTGGGGACCTCGGGGCGGGTGTTTCCCAATGACATGAAAGCCGCCCCCCTGTTGCGCGCCTGGATGAGGCGTCTGAGGTCCCCTTGCGCAGGGCTGGCGGTGCGCTTTCACATGCGCCAGCGTTGCCTGGGCTGGGACGAGGATGATCTGCTGTTTGCCACACCCGGGCAGGGTTCGCTGAGGGTCAAAGCCAAGGCCGTGGTATTGGCGCTGGGCGGGGCCAGCTGGCCCCGTCTGGGTTCGGATGGGGCCTGGGTGTCCTGGCTGCAGGCACAGGGCGTGCATGTACAAGACCTTCGTCCGGCCAATTGCGGTTTTGATGTGAAGGGTCGCGAGGGCCAGGGCTGGAGCGGGCATTTTGCGCACCGCTTTGCAGGCCAGCCCTTCAAATCGGTGGCCCTGCGCTGGTGGAGCCGTGGGCAGCCGGTCACCCGGCGAGGCGAGTTTGTGCTCACCGCCACGGGTATTGAAGGCAGTCTGGTCTATGCCGCCTCGGCCGACTTGCGCGACGAATGGGCGCAAACTTCCATGGCCAGCGTCTGGCTGGATCTGCTGCCCGACAAGTCACCCGCGCAGGTGCTGCAAGCTGTTCAACACCCCCGCGGTGCGCGCAGCCTGAGCACGCACCTCAAGAGCCGACTGGGGCTCGAGGGCATCAAGATGGCGGTGTTGCATGAATTGCTCAGCCGCGAACAGTTGCAACAGCCGGCTGCGCTTGCAGCGGCCATCAAGGCCTTGCCGATCGTTCTTGCAAGGCCCCGCCCGGTGGCAGAGGCCATCAGCACGGCGGGCGGGGTCGACCTGGCGTGCCTGGATGAACATTTGATGGTTCGCAAGCGTCCCGGGGTGTTTTGTGCCGGTGAAATGCTCGACTGGGAAGCACCTACCGGCGGCTACCTGCTGACGGCCGTGATGGCCAGTGGACAGGTGGCGGCAGAAGGGCTGCTGGACTGGTGGAACCGCCAAGGCTGAAAAGTGCCAACAGCCTGTGCGCGTTGGCGCTTGCGGGCTTTGCGTAAACTGGCTCGAGGAAAGCGCAAGCGTTCATCCTCCGGGTCTCCATGATGCAACAACCCCCCCATATGCCGACCGGCCCGCGCGCCGAGACCCAGGCCCCTGCGCCCTTGTCGGGTCGGGCGCGCCTGCATGCGGATTTCGATCCGCTCAAGCGTCTGCAGGCCTTGCTGGCCCTGGGCCAGGGTCTGGCCCCTGTCCGTTGTGCGGTGGTCCACCCTTGCGACGAAGCCGCCTTGCAGGGGGCGATGGAGGCCGCCCGACACGGTCTCATCGAACCGGTGCTGGTCGGCCCACAGGCCCGCATCCGGGCGCTGGCGCAGGAAGCAGAAATCGACTTGTCGGCCGTGGAACTGATGGCCTGCGCCCACAGCCACGAGGCGGCTCAGCGGGCGGCCGCGATGGCCGCTGCCGGTGCGGTTGAGGGGCTCATGAAGGGCAGTTTGCACACCGACGAATTGATGGCGGCCGTGCTCGCTGAACACGGCTTGCGAACCCGCAGGCGCCTGAGCCATGTGTTCAGGTTCGAGGTGCCCCTCTACGACAAGCCCTTGCTGATCACCGACGCTGCGCTGAACATCCACCCTGATTTGATGGACAAGGTCGACATCGTCCAGAACGCCATCGACCTCAGCGGCATGCTGGGGCAATCCATGCCCCGAGTGGCCATTCTCTCGGCGGTGGAAACCGTCAATCCGGCCTTGCCCTCGACGCTGGATGCCGCCGCATTGTGCAAGATGGCCGACCGTGGGCAGATCACCGGGGCACTGCTTGATGGCCCTCTGGCTTTCGACAATGCCATCTCCCCCGATGCTGCGCGCACCAAGGGCATTGATTCAAGAGTGGCCGGACAGGCCGATATTCTGGTGGTCCCCGACCTCGAAAGCGGCAACATGCTGAGCAAGCAACTGCAATACCTGGCGGGTGCGATGGGCTGCGGCATTGTCATGGGGGCCCGTGTGCCCATCGCCCTGACGAGCCGGGCCGACGATGCCGTCTCGCGGGTCGCCTCGGCCCTGCTTTTGCAGCGGGTGGCGCACCACTATCGCCAGCAGCGGCCTTGAGCCATGAACGTCCTGTCGGTCAACATCGGCTCTTCCAGCCTGAAATTCGCCCTGTATCCGGTGTTGCCGGGTGGCCATGTGGCAGGGGCGCGGCTGCTCGGGGTGGTCGAGGGGCTCGAGCCCGGTGGTCGGCTGCAGGTCCAGGTGGATGGCCCTCGGGGTGTGCTGCGTCCCGTCTTGAGCGTCTCCAAGGGGGACCATGCCTTGCACCGGGCTTTGCTGGCATTGCCAGCGTGGCTGGCCGAATCGCTCGACCACGGCCCCACAGATTTCGCGTTGGCAGCGGTCGCGCACAGGATCGTGCACGGCGGCGAGTCGTTTGCCGAACCGGTGGTGCTCGATGGGGCCCGGTTACAGGCGCTTGAAAAGCTCGCTGCGCTGGCTCCCTTGCACCAGCCCTTCAATCTGTCGGGCGTGCGTGCCTGCATGGAGGCTTTTCCAGGGGTGCCCCAGGTGGGCTGCTTTGACACCGCCTTTCACCAGTCCCTGGGTCCCCTGGAGACCGGTTTTGCCCTGCCACAGGGCCTGCGCGAACAGGGGATCCGGCGCTACGGCTTTCATGGCCTGTCCTACGCCCACATGGCCCGGCAACTGCCCGAACTCTCCGTGCGAGCTCGCGGACGGGTGCTGATGGCCCATCTGGGCAACGGCGCCAGCCTTTGCGCGATGCTGGAAGGGCGCAGCGTTTCAACCACGATGGGGTTTTCCACCCTGGACGGGTTGATCATGGGCTCGCGCAGCGGGACCATCGATCCGGGTGTGCTGCTTTACCTGTTGCAACAGGGCTGGGATGAGCCTCGCCTGACGCACTTGCTCTACAGGCAATCCGGGCTGCTGGGCGTTTCGGGCGAGTCGGCCGACATGCGCGCCTTGCGCCGATCGACCAGCGCTTCGGCTCGCCATGCGATCGATCTTTTTGTGCACCGCATCCACCGGGAGGGGGGTGCCATGATGACCCTGATGAAAGGGGTCGACGCAGTGGTGTTTACCGGCGGGATCGGGCAGCACGACCCGCGCAGCCGCGCCGAAATTGCAGACGGCTGGCGGATCTGGGGCGTGGCGCTGGATGCATCGGCCAACCAGATCGTTGACGGGACCTCGGCAGCGCGGATCGAGGCTCCGGGCAGTGCGGTTGAAGTCTGGGTGGTGCCTGCCGACGAGGCCCGTGAGGCGGCCCAACAGGCGGCCAGTTTACTGGAAATGACGTAATAGGTATTCAATAAACACTGATTTCTGCGGCAAGTTCACAAATCGATGCAATTGGTGTCCACCATTGGTGAACGCTCTTCGTTATGGGTGGATATCTACCAAAAGATCACGAGGACCCCATGACACCCGTCACATCCGCCGAGTACCAGGCCGCCATGGAAGAAGCTGCCAACGCCTTCATGAAAGTCATGGCCCTGCGAGGGTTCTCGGTTCGCGATTACCCGCAGAATTTTGTGGCCCAGATGGCTCAGCAGGCCCGTCTGCATTTTGAAACGTCCCGGGCTGGCGCCCACCCTGCGGCCGACGATCTGGTGGCAGCTTTCCTCTGCGCGGGGCAGACCCATCCCCGCAAAACACGTTCTGCGAGCACCCTCGCCTTCCCGATGCTTCAGCGCCGCGCGGCCTGAGCCTGGGGAGAGTCTTGAATCCTTCCCCCGCGAGGGGAATGAGGGGTGACGAGCCTTAACCCCGGCACTGGTTGGGCGGTTAGGGCTGCTCGGTTCCCCGCCTGACCCGGTTGGCCGCTTCTCCATGCGGGAAGGCCCGTCGGGTTTGATTGTAGGCCAGGCCCATTGGCAAACCCGTGCGTTGACCCACAAAAGTTTGCCTGACCAGACCCTGCCGCTGCAGGACCATCCCCAAGGGCCCGGGAATTCCCAGTCAGGGAACGGGCTGGGATTTCCGGGGGGCCGATAGAATCACCCCATGTCTTATCTTGTTCTGGCCCGCAAGTACCGGCCGCGTACTTTCAGCGAAATGGTCGGGCAGGAGCACGTGGTCCAGGCCCTGAGCAATGCCTTGCAGCAACAACGTTTGCACCACGCCTATTTGTTCACCGGCACCCGTGGCGTGGGGAAGACCACGGTGTCGCGCATCCTCGCCAAATCCCTCAACTGCCAGGGCCCGGACGGACGGGGTGGCATCACCGCCGAGCCCTGTGGCATCTGCCAGGCCTGCCGCGATATCGATGCCGGGCGTTTTGTCGACTACACCGAACTTGACGCAGCCTCCAATCGCGGGGTCGATGAGGTCCAGGGACTGCTGGAGCAGGCGGTCTACAAACCGGTGCAGGGACGCTTCAAGGTCTTCATGATTGACGAGGTTCATATGCTGACCGGGCATGCCTTCAATGCCATGCTCAAGACGCTGGAGGAGCCCCCCGAGTACCTCAAGTTCGTGCTGGCCACCACCGATCCGCAGAAGGTTCCGGTGACTGTGCTTTCGCGCTGTCTGCAGTTCAATCTCAGGCCCATGGCGGCCGAAACCGTCTTTGAGCACCTGACGGCAGTGCTGGCCCGCGAGCAGGTCCAGGCCGAGCCACCCGCATTGCGCCTGCTGGCACGGGCGGCACGCGGATCCATGCGGGACGCCCTGAGCCTGACCGACCAGGCGATTGCCTTTGGTGCTGGCCGTCTGGAGGAGGGCCCTGTGCGACAGATGCTTGGCGCGGTCGATCGCAGCCATGTGCTGCAGCTCCTCGAGGCTCTGGGCCAGGCCGACGGCGCCGCCGTGGTGGCCCTGGTCGACCAATTGCGCCAGCAGGGGGTGTCCGCAGCTGCTACCCTCGAGGACATGGGGCTGATCCTGCAAAGGATGGCCGTTGTCCATGCGGTACCGCAGGCACCGGTCGACCCCCTCGATCCGGATGGCCCGGCCGTGGCCCGGCTGGCCCAGTGCCTGGGTCCGCAGGAGACCCAGCTTTTGTACAGTTTGTGCCTGCACGGCCGCGTCGAACTGGGCCTGGCGCCCGACGAGTATGTGGCCCTGACCATGGTGTTGCTGCGCTTGCTGGCTTTCATGCCAGCGCCGAGTCCGGCTGAAAAAAAAAGCCTGATGCGTGACGTGGCCCGTGAGGCCGCACCGAAATCCGCGCTGCCGATGCCGTCCGCTTGCCCAGCACCGCCTGGCCCCGATGTGCTGGCCGCCGCACCAGTGGCCGCGGCGGTCGTCTCACCTGACCTTGCAACCGAGGTGTCGCACCTGCCGGCGCCGCCGCATCCAGCTCCTGTGGGTCGTCCGGCGGTGACAGGGGAGAGTGAAACAGCCGGGCCAGCCGGATCGGTGTCGCAGGCTGCACCTGTGCCGGGAGCCCGGCCAGCGGATGTGCCGCGTACCCCGCTGCGTTCCTTGCCGGTGCGTGATCCCGGCCAGCCCTCGGCCCGACTGGACATGCCGCGCCACGCGCAGCCGCTGGTGACGACGGTCGAGGGGGATTTTTGGGCGAAGCTGGTGCAAGACATGGTCAATGCCGAGACGGTACAGGCGCTGGGGCGGGAGCTGGCCTTGCAATCCCAGCTGCTCGAACGTCAGGACGGTCAATGGATCTTGTCCATCGAAAGCGAGTCGCTCAACACGTCCAGCAGGCGCGAGCGGCTTGAGGCGGCCCTTGCGGTCCATGGCCACGTGGTGCGCCTGCAGTTCCGGCATGGACCGGTGACGGACAGTCCGGCCCGACGCTGGGCTGCCCGGGCCGCCCAGAGACAGCAAGCGGCGCAGGACTTGATTGAAAATGACCCCCTGGTACAAACGCTGATGCGTGATTACGGTGCGCGGATCGTGCCGGGCAGCATCAAGGCGCTCTGAAATTTTTATGCAAAGAAGGACTCCCCATGTTCAACAAGGGTCAACTCGCCGGCCTCATGAAACAGGCCCAGGCCATGCAGGACAACCTCAAGAAAGCGCAAGACGAACTGGCTTTCATCGAAGTTGAAGGCCAATCGGGCAACGGGCTCGTCAAGGTGTTGATGACCTGCAAGCACGAGGTTCGGCGTATCACCATCGATCCCTCCTTGCTGGCCGACGACAAGGACATGCTGGAGGATCTGGTGGCTGCCGCCTTCAACGCCGCAGTCCGGCAGGCCGAGGAGGTTTCCCAGCAAAAGCTGGGCAAGCTGACCGCCGGATTGCCGGCCGGCATGAAGTTGCCTTTCTGATCGCCCCTCCATGGCCGACATGCAGGCTCTGGCCCTGTTGATCCAGTCGCTCAGGAGCCTGCCCGGTGTGGGGGTCAAGAGCGCCTCGCGCATGGCCTTTCATCTCTTGCAGCACGACCGCCAGGCTGCCTTGCGTCTGGCACGCGCCCTGCAGCAGGCCGTCGAGCAAGTGCGCCATTGCGAGCGTTGCCACACCTTCGCCGAGCAGCCCCTGTGCCCAACCTGCGCCGATCCCCGGCGGGATGCCAGCCAGCTGTGCGTGATCGAAACGCCGGCCGATCAATCGGCCATCGAGCGCACGGGCAGTTACCGCGGCTTGTACTTCGTGCTGATGGGCAGGCTCAGCCCGCTCGACGGGATCGGACCGCGCGAGATCGGCTTGTCCCATCTCAAGGAGCGTGTGGGCGATGGGCTGGTGCAGGAGGTGATATTGGCCACCAACTTCACCGCTGAGGGCGAGGCCACCGCGCACGCTATCACCCAGATGTTGCACAGCCAAGGCCTGAAGGTGACCCGGCTGGCGCGGGGTGTACCTGTAGGCTCGGAGCTGGAGTATGTCGATCTGGGCACCATCGCCCATGCGCTGTCGGACCGGCGCTGAGGACCTACTGCTAACGGTCACCCCCTAGGGGCAAACCCTTTCGGAAAAAACCCTTTCGGGACGATTCCCGATGCGGGCCCGGCCCCGGGTCGCCTAAGCTGCAAGGATGAACACGTCTGGGGACTATTCATCGTCACCGCTGGACCGCGGCAAAAGAAATCTGCTGTTGACTGGCGCTCTGGCCTGGGGTGCCAGCGTCTGGGCCCAGCCTGCGCCCCAGCGCATCCGAGTGGCCCTTGCGGCCCGCTACAGCCTGTTTCATCTGCCTCTCACACTGGCCGACCAGCTGGGGTATCTGCGCAAGTCCGGCTGGTCTGTCGAGTGGCTGCCGCAGGAGTCTGGCGCACAGGCACTGGCCCAGTTGCAGTCCGGGCAGGCAGATGTGCTGTCCGGCTCGTTCGAGCATGCGTTCGCAACGGCTGACAAGGGCGCGGCGCCGCAGGCTTTTTTCATGTTTGCCCGCACTCCCCAGATCAGCCTGGGCCTGAGTACCCGTCAAAGCCTGCAGGCATACGGGGCTGCGGCCCTGCGGGGAAGCCGCATCGGCATCAGTGCACGTCATTCGGGGACCCACTGGGTGGCCAGTCAATGGGTTCACCAGATGGGCCTGCTGCCCGACGAGGTGCAATACGTCGAGGTCGGTTCGGCGACTGCGGCCGTGGAGGCCCTGCGCAGCGGCCAGATCGATCTGCTGTGCAACCCCGAGCCCCAGATGACGGGGCTGGAGTTGCGCGGTGAGCTGGTGCTTGTGGCCGAGACCCGCAGCCTCAGCGGTACGCGCAAATTGTTTGGGGGACTGGTGCCGGGCAGTTGCCTATTGACACGACCGGAGGTGCTGCAACGCCAGGCCGCGATGGTGCAGGCCCTGTGTGACGGCATGGTCTTGGCGCTCAAGTGGCTGCGCACCGCTGGGCCCACCGATATTCTGCGCACAGTCCCCTCGCCGTACTGGATGGGTGATCGGGCGGTGTACCTTGGGGCGTTGGAGCGATTGCGCGAGGCATTTTTCACCGACGGCCAGATTGATGGCGAGGCCGTGATGCTGGCCTGGCGACACCATCAGCGCCTGCTCACGCCCGGGCGGTCAGGCCCGCCGCCCGGCCGCGCTTACACCAACGAATTTGCACAAAAGTCCCGCCAGCGGCTGGCCTGAGTGGTGCCGGGTGCCCTCGCGGCTACGCAGGGTCAACGCGTTTTGCGGGGCGGTGCGGCTTTGCGCGCAGCCGAGCGAGCGACAGCCGGTTTGCGGGGCGCGTTAGCCTTACGGGCCTGGCTGGGCAAAAGGACTTCGAGCACCTGCCCTTTTCGCAATGAGCTGTTGGGGCTCAGTCGGTTCCAGCTCGCCAAATTGGCAGCGCTCACGCCATGCCGAGCCGCCAGGCTCGACAGCGTGTCCCCCTGGCGGGCCGTAATCCGGATCCTGCGCAGAACGATTTCGGGCGCCAGAGCCAGCTGTGCATGGTCAGCCAGATGTTCCGAGACATCGGCATCGAGCGAGCCGCGCCGGTGCACCACCAGGGTCGACCCCGCCTTGACCAGCATGCCGCGGGGAATGCCATTGGCGGTGCGCAGGGGCTCATGCTCCATGCCCACCGCCCTTGCGGCCTCCTCGACTTTCATGGTGCGCGGCGCCACCCAGGCCGTCCAGGTGGACAGACGAAGCCCCTCATGCGACTTCAGGTTGCGCATGAACACATCCGCGTTATCCCAGGGCAGCAGAATCTGCGGGGTGCCCGCCGCCAGGATCACCGGCCTGCTCATAGAGGGGTTGAGTGCCTTGAAGTCTTCAAGACTGACTTCAGCCAGCCGGGCTGCCAGAGCGACATCGATATCGCGCTCGATAGGCACGCTTCTGAAATAGGGGTGGTTGTGGATGTCGGGCAGCACTGCGCCAAACAGTTGCGGCTGCGCCACGATGTTCTTGACGGCCTGCAGCTTGGGTACATAGTCACGCGTCTCATTGGGCATGCGCAGATGGCTGTAGCTGAGTGGCAGACCTTGGGCCTTGTTGCGTGCCAGGGCCCGACCCACGCTGCCCTCACCCCAGTTGTAGGCCGCCAGCGCGAGATGCCAGTCGTCAAACATGTCGTAGAGTTTTTGCAGGTAGTCCAGTGCAGCGCGGGTCGACTCCAGCACATCGCGGCGGTCGTCGCGGAATAGATTTTGTTTGAGATCGAAATATTTGCCCGTGGCCGGCATGAATTGCCACATGCCTGCCGCCTTGGCCGAAGAGACCGCCTGGGGGTTGAACGCCGATTCAATGAAGGGCAACAGGGCCAGTTCGGTCGGCATTCCGCGACGCTCGATTTCCTGCACGATGTGAAACAGGTAGGGGCGAGAGCGCTCGGTCATGCGCAGCAGATAGTCGGGACGGCTGGCGTACCACCTTTCGCGGCTTCGCACCAGCGCATTGTCGAGGTCAGGCATGCCGAACCCTCTTCGAATGCGTTCCCACAGGTCGACCTGGGGTTGCAAGCCGACCACGGGATCGGTTTTGAGTCGGATCTCGGTCTCCTGACGCGGAGCCGAAGCAGGCTCAGTGACAGGGACAGCCGCTGCCGTGGTGGCGGCTGCAGAAGCGACGCTGGCAGTTGCAATGGCCTGGGCTGGCCCTGCCGAAGGCGGGAGCGTCGATACAGGTGCGCGGGCAGCGTCGGGCGGGGCTGTGAGACTGGCACAACCGGTCAGTGCAAGGCCAAACAAGCCGGCCCCGACCAGTTTAGTCAGTCGTTTCAGAAAGTGTTTTTCCATTCGCGTAATTGGTGGAGCACCTCGGCCGGCGAGGCCAATGTATGTCCGGCCCGCTTCTGGGCTGAGGCCCTGACTTCAGGGTGGCGACAGCGCAAGAACGGATTGACAAGCAGTTCGCGCCCCATGGAGGCGGGCAAAGTCGGTTGGCCTTGATCACGCAGTGTCTGGCATTCGCGTGCGTAAGTGACCAGTTCTTGGTTCTGGGGTTCAACTGCGCGAGCAAAACGCAGATTGCCCAGAGTGTATTCATGAGCGCAACAGACCCGAGTGTCGGCTGGTAATCCTGCCAGGAGGTCCAGGGAATGCAGCATCTGGGCAGCGGTGCCTTCGAACAGGCGTCCACAGCCCCCGGAAAAAAGGGTGTCCCCGCAAAAAACCAAGGGACTCTGGCCGTGCGGGGTTCCCCAATAAGCCACATGGCCGGCGGTGTGACCTGGCACATCGAGCACTTGCAGTACCAGACCCTGCCAGTGGACATGGTCGCCGGACTGAACGGGCCGATGAGGCAGGGTCAAAGGCTCCATGGCTGGAGCGGCCACCTGGGCGGCTGTCATTTCCACCAGTTGGGACACGCCCCCGGTGTGATCGGCATGATGGTGCGTGACAAGGATCTGCTCAAGCCGGATACCCGGATGATCGTGCAGCCAGCGGATCACGATTTCGGCCTGACCGGGGTCCACCACCATGGCAGATGACCCCTGATGCATCAGCCAGATGTAGTTGTCGGAAAATGCAGGCAGTGGAATCAAATGCATGTCAGTCAAGATTATAGAAACCCCTTCTTTGACCAGCCGATGGCCAGGACTTGTGGGCGTGCCCGCGGCCCAGCACATGATGCATTGGCAGCAGTCCTGCGCCGACCGATTGGTGGCCGATGTGTTTGGCTATCACGCCGTGCAGGTCGGACAGCCTGCCGTGGACTGGTTGCAGGCGAACCGGATGCCCCAGCGCTGGCACGCACGGGTCGAGTGCGACAACCCCGAACATGCACTGGGTATGCAGGATCTGCAATTCGATACCCGTGCATGGCCATGGAGTGCCGCCAGTCTGGACCTGGTGGTTCTGCCGCACACCCTGGAATGGTGTGCAGATCCCCACCTGTGTCTGCGCGAGGTTGAGCGTGTGCTCATGCCTGAAGGCAGATTGTTGGTTGCGGGCCTGCAACCTCAGGGGTGGTGGAGTGTGCATGCCAGGCGCCACCTCCCGCCAGGCACCGACCTCCAGCCCATTGCGCTGCGCAGGTTGCGTGATTGGCTTCGATTGCTGGACTTCGAAGTGGAGTCTGTGGCGCTGGGCGGTTGGGTACCGCCGCTGGGCAGCGAACGTGCGCTGCAACGAATGCAGTGGATGGAGCGTTGGGGCCGCCGCTCCTTGCCCTGGCTGCACGGCTATTACATGCTGCTGGCCACCAAACGCGTGACAGGCGTACGCACGTTGCCGGGCTGGAACCGGCAGGCCGTACCATCTCGCCGTCTGCAAACCGCCCAGGCGGCCGGATCCCAATCGCTGTGCAATGCTCCCACGCCCTCCCCGGACCCATTGAATTGAACCACGTCGAGATTTACACCGATGGCGCCTGCAAGGGCAACCCCGGCCCGGGCGGCTGGGGCGTGCTGATGCGCGCCGGCACCCATCAGCGCGAACTGCATGGGGGCGAGCCCGCAACCACCAACAACCGGATGGAACTGACGGCTGTGATCGAGGCGCTTTCGGCCCTCAAGCGTCCCTGCCGTGTGTCCCTCTATCTGGACAGCGAATATGTCCGTAAAGGGATCACCGAGTGGATCCACGGCTGGAAGGCGCGGGGCTGGAAGACGGCCTCGCGCGCGCCAGTCAAAAACGTCGAACTGTGGCAAGCGCTCGACCGGCTGGTCAGCGCCGGCGGCCATCAGATCGAGTGGCATTGGGTCAAGGGTCACGCTGGACATCCGGGCAATGAGCGGGCCGACACTCTGGCCAACATGGGCGTGGTGCGCGGCTCCCAGCGCGACTGAATCGCCGACCTGCACAGGAAGCAGCCGCAGACGAGACGGTCGGTGGGCTTGCAGGCTGTTACATTTAGCCTCTTCGCGTTGGCAAGAGACGGGTTCGTTCATGGCTTACAAGAAAAAATACGCTGCAACGGCGCTGGCGGGTCTGGTGCTGGTGTCGTTTGCAGGATGGTGGTTCATGAACCGCCAGGCTGACAAGATATCGGGACCGGCGGGCGCCACTGCGGCGGCAGGAGCGGCATCTGCTGCAGCCTCCGGGCCGACCTCCGGACCTGTGCGGCCGGCGGCTGTCGAGGTGGCGCGGGTGGCCACCATGACGCTCATCGACGAGACTCAGGCCACCGGCAGCTTGCGTTCGCGCCAGGGCGTGGTGTTGCGTCCCGAAGTGGGTGGCCGGGTCCGGCAGATCCTTTTCGAGGACGGGCAAAGGGTGCGCAAGGGGCAGTTGCTGGTGCAGCTCGATGACCAGCTGCAACAGGCCCAGCTGGCCCAGGCTCGCGCTGAACTCTCGATTGCCCAGGCCAACCACAAACGAAACCAGGAACTGGTCGCCCAGAATTTCGTCAGCCAGCGCTCGGTCGATGAGACTTCCGCAGCCCTTGAGGTGGCCCAGGCCAAGCTTGCGCTGGCCGATGCCACGCTGCAGCGGTTCAAGCTGCTGGCGCCATTTGACGGCGTGACGGGGTTGCGGCTGGTCAATGTCGGCGACTACCTCAAGGACGGCACCGACATTGTCAACATCGAGGACATGGACGCCCTGCTGGTGGATTTCCGGCTGCCCGAGCGTTTCCAGTCGCGGGTGCGGGCGGGTCAGCAGGCCCAGCTCAATGCCGATGCGTTGCCCGGGCGTCCCTTCACGGCCGTCATCCAGGCCGTGGACCCTCTGATCGATGCCAATGGCCGCTCGGTCGGGGTGCGTGGCTGCATCGACAACCGCACCCGTCAATGGCGCCCGGGCATGTTCGTGCGGGTCAACGCAGTGTTTGGCCAGCGCGACAATGCTCTGGTGGTGCCCGAGGAGGCCATCGTTCCGCAGGCCGGCCGGACTTTTGTGGTCAAGGTGGTTGCAGGCGAAAAACCGGGCGAACTTGTTTCCCAGCGCCAGGCGGTTCGCACCGGTCTGAGACTGCCTGGAAAGGTGGAAATTCTCGAAGGGCTGTCGGCCGATGACACCGTGGTGACTGCAGGCCATCAGCGCTTGCAGCGCGATGGTTCGCCTGTGAGGGTGGTCGATATGGGCCGCAGTGCTGCGCCAGCGGCCGGACCTGCCTCCGCAGCCGCCTCCAGCCCCGCTCCCCTACCGTCCCCTGTTGCCCAGCGGCCAGTCGCTGACGGTCCGCGCAAGGGTGGGGCCAGCGCGCCTGCACGCACAGCAGTGCCCGCCGGCCCCAACCCTTGCCTGAGGGGTTGAGATGCAGCTCTCCGAAGTCTCCATTCGCAGGCCGGTCCTGGCCGTGGTGATGTCCTTGCTGATATTGCTGGTGGGGGCTGTCAGCTTCGATCGCCTGTCCCTTCGCGAATACCCCAAGATCGATGAACCGACCGTCACTGTCAGTGTGCGCTACCCCGGCGCTTCGGCCGAGGTCGTCGAAACCCAGGTGACCAAGCCTCTGGAAGACTCCATTGCCGGCATCGACGCAGTGGACGTGCTGACGTCCATCAGCCGTGCCGAGCAGTCCCAGATCACGGTGCGCTTTCGCCTTGAAAAGGATGCCGACACGGCAGCAGCCGAGGTACGGGATCGCACCTCGCGGGTACGCAACCGCTTGCCCCAGTCCATCGACGAGCCGGTCATCGCCAAGGTCGAGGCCGATGCCTTTCCGGTGATCTGGATGGCGTTCACCAGCGACACCCTCAGCCCGCTGCAAATCAACGATTTGATCAACCGTGTGGTCAAGCCGCGTCTGCAAACGGTGACTGGCGTGGCCGATGTGCGGATCTTTGGTGAGCGCAAATACGCCATGCGGGTCTGGCTGGACCCGGCGCGGTTGGCGGCTTACCGACTGACCCCGCAGGATGTGGAGGACGCCATCCGGCGCAACAACCTGGAGTTGCCGGCAGGCCGAATTGAATCGGCCAACCGGGAATTCAGTGTCACGGCCCAGACCGATCTGACCCGGCCGGGCCAGTTTGCCGAAATCGTGATCCGCACGGTCAATGGCTTTCCCGTCAAGATCCGCGATGTGGCCCGCGTTCAGGAGGGGACAGCTGACGAACGCAGCAACGTCCGGCTCAATGGCGTGCCCTCGATCTCGGCTGGAGTGATCCGCCAGGCCACTGCCAACCCCCTGGAGCTGTCCAAGGGGGTAAGGGACATGTTGCCACGCCTGCAGGCTGATCTTCCGGCCGGCGTGACGGTGCACATTGCCAATGACAACTCGGTTTTCATCGACCGGTCCATCAAGAGCGTTTTCAAGACCATTGTCGAGGCGGTGGTGCTGGTGGCACTGGTGATTTTCCTGTTCCTCAGAACCCTCAGGGCCTCGATCATTCCCATCATCACCATTCCCGTCAGCCTGATTGGCACCTTTGCCATGATGGCACTGGCAGGCTTCACCATCAACACCCTGACCTTGCTGGCGCTGGTGCTGGCCATCGGGCTGGTGGTGGACGATGCCATCGTGGTCCTAGAGAATATTTACCGCCACATTGAAGAAGGGATGGAGCCCTTTTCGGCGGCGATCAAAGGTGTGCGCGAAATCGGGTTTGCCGTGGTCGCCATGACCCTGACCCTGACTGCCGTGTTTGCGCCGCTGGCTTTCACCCCCGGTCGAACAGGCAAGCTGTTCAGCGAATTTGCCCTGGCACTGGCCGGCGCCGTCCTGGTTTCAGGTTTTGTGGCGCTCACCCTCTCGCCCATGCTGAGCGCCAAATTGCTGCGCCACAACCCCCATCCGACCTGGTTCGACAGCCATATGGATGCCTGGCTCAACGCGCTGTCTCGCGCCTACGCGGGCCTGCTGCGACGCGTGTTGTCAGGCGCTCGCTGGGTGGTGGTCGTCCTCATGCTGGTCTGCGCCGGCTTGATCGCCTGGATCTATCCGGCCATGAAGCAGGAGCTCGCACCCCTCGAGGACCGGGGAGTGATTCTGGGCACGGTCACGGCACCCGATGGTGCGACCCTGGATTACACCGACCGTTACGCCCGGGCCCTCGAACGCATGGGGCAGGCCTATCCCGAGTTCGATCGTATCTTTGCCAACATCGGCAATCCGACCGTGGCCCAGGGCTCGGTGGTGTATCGGGCGGTAGATTGGTCCGAGCGCAATCGCACCACACTGGAGATTGCGCGTGAGCTGGGGGCCAAATTCGGCGGCGTGCCCGGTATCAACGCTTTTCCCATCACACCGCCCTCTCTTGGTCAGGGCTTTCGCGAGCGTCCTCTGAACTTTGTGATCCAGACCTCCGACAGCTACGAAAACCTCAACCGTGTGACGCGCCAGTTTCTTGATGAAATGGCCAAGAACCCCGGCATTCTCTCGCCGGATGTCGACTTGCGACTCAACAAGCCGGAGCTGCGCATCGAGGTGGACCGCATCAAGGCCGCCGAACTGGGCATCAGCGTGGAGGTGGTGTCCCGCGCGGTGGAGACCATGCTGGGCGGGCGGATTGTCACCCGTTACAAACGCGATGCCGAACAATACGATGTGATCGTGCAGACCGAAGCGGCTGGCCGCAACACGCCCGACGATATTGAGACCATCTACGTGCGTGGACGCAATGACGCCATGATCCCGTTGTCCGCGCTGGTCAAGATGCGTGAGAGCGTGTCCCCGCGCGAATTGAACCATTTCGGTCAGCGCCGTTCGGTATCCATCACCGCCAACCTGGCCCCGGACTATGCCCTGGGGGAGGCCATTGGTTTCATGGAGGCCACGGCGACACGACTCCTGCCGCCTGGCTATACCACCGAACTCAATGGCACCTCGCGTGAATTCCGCAGCTCACAGGGCGCCCTGGTGGTGGTGTTTGTGCTGGCGCTGGTGTTCATTTTTCTGGTGCTGTCGGCCCAATTCGAGAGCTTTGTCGACCCGCTGGTGATCATGCTGTCCGTGCCCTTGTCCATGGTGGGCGCACTGCTGGCACTTAAGTGGACCAACGGTTCGCTCAATGTGTATTCACAGATCGGACTGATCACCCTGGTGGGGCTGATCACCAAGCACGGCATCCTGATTGTGGAGTTTGCCAACCAGTTGCGTGAAAAGGGTATGGCCTTGCAGGAGGCGATTGTGCTGGCCGCCAGTCAGCGACTGCGCCCCATTCTGATGACCACCGGGGCGATGGTGCTCGGCGCGGTTCCGCTGGCTTTGGCCACGGGTGCGGGCGCTGAAAGCCGCACTCAGATCGGCTGGGTGATTGTGGGGGGCATGTCGCTGGGCACCTTGCTGACCGTGTTTGTGGTGCCCACCATGTATTCGCTGCTGGCCCGCCGGGCGGTGCCCGGGGCCGACAAGCGGATAGCCCATGACCAGCCCACCGAGGCCCACTCGGCGCATTGAATTGCACCCGGGGGCACGGCGCGGCCTGAAAACGCGTGGTCAGCGGGCTTTACAGGTGGCCGTCAAACATCATCACCTCCACCCACTGGCCCGAGGCAACGGTGGCTTGCTGGTGACCCAGCACGATCAGGCCATTGGCCTGGACCATCGAGCTGAGTACGCCCGAGCCCTGGTTGCCGGTGAGCCGAACCCACAACTCGCCATCAGGGGCGGGCTCGACAATGCCGCGCTGGTACTCGGTGCGGCCGGGTTTCTTGCGCAAGGTGTCCACACTGCGAGCGCGCAGCAAGGGCTGGGGCGCCGCCTGCCAGCCCATCAGTTTTTGAAGCGCCGGTCGGACAAAGGCTGCAAAGGTCACCATCACTGCCACCGGATTGCCGGGCAGTCCGAACAGCAGCGTGCGGCGCCCGGCCGCATCCAGCCGGCCGACCGCCATGGGCCGTCCCGGACGCATGGCAATGCGCCAGAAGGCGACGTCTCCGAGTTGCCGCATCATGGCTTTGGTATGGTCAGCCTCGCCCACGCTCACCCCACCGCTGGTGATCACAGCATCGGCCTGGGCGGCCGCCTGTCGAAAGGCCGCCTCCAGCAGCGCCGGCTGGTCCTTGACCACCCCGAGGTCGATGACCTCGCAACCCAGTCGGGCGAGCAGGCCCAGCACGGTGTAGCGATTGCTGTCATAGACGGCGCCCTCGCGCGGCGATTCTCCCAGGCTGAGGATTTCGTCACCGGTTGAAAAATAGGCCACCCGGGGCCGGCGCCAGACCTCCAGCTCGGTCAGTCCGAGACTGGCTATGAGACCGCAGGCGGCAGGGGTCAGTCGGCTGCCGGCCCGCAGTGCGGGTTCGCCAGCCCGCAAGTCCTCTCCAAGCAGACGCCGGTTGTCCCCGGTCTGAATCAGGCCGGGAGGGACAGTGACCTGATCCCCGTTCACACGGACCAGCTCCTGCGGGACCACGGTGTCCAGGCCAGCGGGCATGATGGCGCCGGTCATGATGCGTACGCACTCGTTCACTTCGCAGGTGCCTGACCAGGCCTGACCGGCCAGTGCGGTGCCGATGATGCGCAAACGGGTGGGCTCGCTGTCATGCAAGCCGTTACCCCGCAAGGCAAAACCGTCCATGGCCGAGTTGTCATGCGGGGGGACACTGATGGGCGAAATCAGGTCACGAGCCAGAATCCGGTCGAGAGCATGCGCAGGGGAGACAGTTTCGGTTTCCTCCACGGTCTGCACCAGCTGGGCAAGGAAGGCCTGGACCAGGTCGGCCGACAGCGCCTGGGGGTCATAACCTTGCAGCCGATCAGCAATCGATTGCAGGCTGTCATCTGGGTTCATAGCGACTCGAGTTTGTGCAGTTCTGCCAGCGTGTTGGCATTGAAGAAAGCCCCGGGAGCGTCGTGCGGACGGTCAAAGGGGACAATCACACACCGATGACCCATGGTCCAGCGGTCGATCTTGCGACCCCCCTGCTGTGTGAAGCGCACCAGGCTGTCCAGCAATTCGGCCCGGATCAGGCAAAACACCGGCTGCGTCCGGACCTGACCATCGTCCTCGCGTGCAGCCGCCATCGCCACCTCGGCATCCTGCTGGTGCAAGGCGTCCTGCAACCTCTCAAGCAAATCCAGCGGGAAGAGCGGGGTGTCGCAAGGTACGGTCAGCAACAGGGGGGTTTCGCAACGCTCAAGGCCGGTGAGAAAGCCGGCCAGTGGCCCGGCAAAGCCGTCCAGGGTGTCCGGCCAGACTGCAACGCCCAGCGATTCGTAGGCTGAGAGGTTGCGGTTGGCATTGATCAGGATGTCCCGGGGGGGGCGGGTTTGCAGCTGCAAGCGCATCAAGGTCTGCAGGGCCAGGGGCAGCCCCCTGAAATTTTGCAAACCTTTGTCGGCTCCGCCCATGCGTGAGCCTCGGCCGCCCGCCAGGATCAGTGCCGTGACCCCGGCCAGTGGGGTGTGCAACTCATCCACCGATGTAACTCATTTCGACCCGGCGCACCGGGCGGCCGTCCGATTCGGCCGGGATCTGGCTGCGCAATTGGGAATAGCGGTCACCCCGGCCCTGCCAGATGGCATCGATCACGGACGCGATGGTGTCATCCGAGGCGGCCTGTTCACGCAGCAATTGCCGCAGGTCATAGCCCTGGCTGGCAAACAGGCACAGGTACAGGCGGCCTTCGGTGGACAAGCGTGCACGGTTGCAGTCGCCGCAGAAGGCCTGGGTCACGCTGCTGATCGCCCCGATCTCGCCCAGCGCAGGATCGTGTTGTCCGTCCGCATCGGCATAACCCCAGCGCTGGGCGGTCTCGCCCGCTGCGCAGGGTTCCAGGGGAACCAGCGGCCAGTGCCCTGCCAGCCGCTCGATCACCTGCGCGCTGGGCAGCACTTCGTCCATACGCCAGCCATTGGTGGCCCCGACATCCATGTATTCGATAAAGCGCAGCACCACGCCCGTGCCGCGAAAATGCCGCGCCATGGGAATGATTTCATGGTCGTTGGTGCCACGCTTGACGACCATGTTGACCTTGACCGGACCCAGACCAACCGATTGCGCCGCCTCGATGCCTTCAAGCACGCTGGAGACCGGAAAGTCGGCATCGTTCATGCGCCGAAAGACCGTGTCATCGAGGCCGTCCAGACTGACAGTGATGCGCTGCAGCCCTGCATTCCTGAGGCTTTGCGCCTTGCGGGCGAGCAGCGATCCGTTGGTGGTCAATGTCAGATCGGGTGGCTGGCCGTCGGGGGTGCGCAAACGCGACAGCTGTTCGATCAGGATCTCAATGTTCTTGCGCAGCAAGGGTTCGCCACCGGTGAGACGGATCTTGCGCACACCACGTTGTACAAAGACATGGGCCAGGCGGGTGATCTCCTCGAAGCTGAGCAGGGCGCTGTGGGGCAGGTAGGCGTAGTCCTGGTTGAACACCTCTTTGGGCATGCAGTAGCTACAGCGGAAATTGCAGCGGTCGGTCACGCTGATGCGCAGGTCATGCAAAGGCCGTTGCAGCTGGTCAAGCGGCAACGGCCCCACGCTTGTGGCGGGCTTTGGCAAGGGCAGCGGGGGGTGGCGAAGATCGACCACCGGGATGACGCGTTCAGACATGGTGCAAATTGTGCCTCAGTGCCCTCGGCCTGCGCAGGTCCCGCAGATCTGCGGACCGGCAGTCATGCAGGCTGATCTCAGACACAGCGTGCGCCGTCAACCTCGATGCACACACCACTGATGAAGGCAGCCTCTTCACTGGCCAGGTACAGCGCTGCATTGGCCACATCCAGGGCGGTGGAGAAGCGGCCCAGCGGGATGGTCGACAGAAAACGTGAACGGCGCGCTTCGTCCACCGGCCCACCGGCAAATTCGGCCGACAGTCCGGTGTCAGGGTTGAAGACCGGGTTGATGCAGTTGACACGGATGTTGTCCGGGCCGAGCTCGGCGGCCAGCGACTTGCTCGTGGTGATCACCGCACCCTTGGAGCCGTTGTACCAGGTCAGGCCCGGGCGCGGGCGCACGCCAGCCGTGGATGCGATATTGATGAAGCTGCCCCCACCGTTTTTTCGCATGGGGGGGACGGCATGGACCGTAGAGAGGTAGATGCTTTTCATGTTGACCGCGTAGCAGCGGTCAAACTCCTCTTCGGAGACCTCCAGCGCTGGCCGGTTGCGGTGGGTCCATCCGGCGTTGTTGACCATCACATCGAGCGCACCCCAGCGCTGCAGCGCCGAATCAACCAGGGCCTTCATATCACTCGAGCGGGTCACGTCGGCTGCGCAGAAAATCGCCTCGCCTCCGGCCGCCACGATGCTGTCGCAGACGCTTTCACCGGCGGTGCGCTGGATGTCATTGACCACCACACGGGCTCCTTGCTCTGCCAGCCGCCGGGCAATGCCCTCGCCAATACCGCCACCCGAGCCGGTAACGATGATGACTTTGTCCTTGACTCGCATGCCTCGCTCCTTGTTATCAGCCATGATGGATAGCCACGGTCTTGAGAGTAGTGAAGCCCAGCAGGGCCTCGAAACCCTTTTCGCGTCCGTACCCCGAGGATTTGACGCCCCCGAAGGGCAACTCGACGCCACCGCCGGCTCCGTAATTGTTGATGAACACCTGGCCACTGCGGATGCGCCGCGCCATGCGCAACTGACGGGCTCCGTCACGCGTCCAGACCCCGGCCACCAGACCAAAGTCGGTCGCATTGGCCAGTGCTACCGCATGGTCTTCATCATCAAACGCCATGGCCGAGAGCACCGGACCAAAGACTTCTTCTTGCGCCAGCCGGTGATCGACCGGCACATCGCGCAGCAACACGGGCGCCTGGTAGTACCCTCCCGAGGGCGCCTGAGCAACCACCTGGCCCTGTGCGACCGTTTCAATGCCATCGCCCCGGGCTTGGTGCAGAAAGCCGCTGACTCGCTCGAGTTGGCTCGCACGGATGAGGGGGCCCAGGTCCAGGTCCAGACCGGCCGGTCCGGCGCGCAGCCCGGCAAATGCTGTGCCCAGGCGGGCCAGCAGGGATTCGTAGATGGGTCGGTGGATCAGCACCCGGGAGCCGGCGCTGCAGGTCTGGCCGCTGTTTTGGACGATGGCATTGAGAATGACCGGAACAGCCGCGTCCAGGTCGGCATCTTCAAAGACCACCTGCGGGCTTTTGCCCCCGAGCTCCAGGGTGACCGGGCAATGCCGTTCGGCCGCAACTTGCTGGATCAGGGTGCCCACCCGGGGGCTGCCGGTGAAGCTGATGTGATCGATTCCCGGGTGACGCGCCAGAGCATCACCGACCTCATGGCCCAGGCCGGTGACGACATTGATGGTGCCTGCCGGAAAGCCCGCTTGGGCGGCCAGCTCGGCCACCCGCAACAGGCTCAGACAGGCGTCTTCGGCGGGTTTGACCACGCAACTGTTGCCCGCTGCCAGCGCACCTCCCACGCTGCGGCCGAAAATCTGCATCGGGTAGTTCCAGGGAATCACATGCCCGGTGACGCCGTGCGGCTCGCGCCAGGTCAGCACGCTGTAGCCATTTTGGTAAGGGATGGTTTCGCCGTGAAACTTGTCGCAACTGCCGGCGTAGAACTCGAAGTAGCGGACCAGGGCGGCCGCATCGGCCGCCGCCTGCCGGGTGGGCTTGCCGCAGTCCCTTTGCTCGAGGGCGGCCAGCTCGTCAGCGTGCTCGGCCACCTTGCGTGACAAGGCCATCAGCAGCCGCCCGCGTTCGGCGGCATTGAGCCGGCCCCACGGACCCTTGAAGGCGCTGCGGGCGGCTGTCACTGCCAGGTCGATGTCGCTGGCTTGGCTGCGCTGGATCTGCTCGAAAGGCAGACCGTCAGACGGATCGATGACCTCCAGGGTCTGCCCGCTGGCACTGGCCAGATGCTGGTTGGCAATGAAGTTGGATTTCATGACCCTATTGTGCGCGCTTGCGGCGCAGAGCAAATCACCCACGAGACAAGAAAAAGGGGCCCGATTGCGCGGGCCCCGAGCAACACCACCGCGAGGCAGTGCAAAGATCAAGGATGGGTTTAGCCGCCGTGGAATTGCACCACCAGCGGCACGATCAGCAGCGCCACGATGTTGATGATCTTGATCAGCGGGTTGATGGCTGGACCGGCTGTGTCCTTGTAGGGGTCGCCCACGGTATCACCAGTCACGGCCGCTTTGTGAGCCTCTGATCCCTTGCCGCCGTGGTGCCCATCTTCGATGTATTTTTTGGCATTGTCCCAGGCACCGCCGCCGGTGCACATCGAGATCGCTACGAACAGGCCGGTCACGATGGTACCCATCAGCAGTCCGCCCAAGGCCTTGGGACCGAGCAGCAGACCGACCACGATCGGCACCGCCACCGGCAGCAGGCTGGGAATAACCATTTCCTTGATCGCGGCGCCGGTGAGCATGTCCACCGCCTTGCCGTATTCGGGCTTGGCTGTTCCTTCCATGATGCCGGCGATTTCCTTGAACTGACGGCGCACTTCCACCACCACCGATCCGGCGGCGCGGCCA
>CAYMMK010000034.1:0-24823 GCA_964391575.1 uncultured Limnohabitans sp. | reverse complement strand
GCCATGGCCTTGCTCTGGGTGAGCGTGGTGGCGTCGTATTCGGGCAGGGCGTAGTCCCGGACGAAGCGCTCGGCCATCACACGCGGCAGTTCGGTCATTTCGCCCTTGACGCGCTCGACCCAGTCGCGGCCGATGGAGAGCGGCGGCAGGTCCGGGTCGGGGAAGTAGCGGTAATCGGCCGAGTCTTCTTTGGTGCGCATGGCGCGGGTCTCGCCCGTGTCGGGGTCGAACAGCACAGTGGCCTGCTGGATGGCGCGGCCGTCTTCGATCTCTTCGATTTGCCAGCGCACCTCGTAGTCGATGGCCTGCTGCATGAACTTGAACGAGTTCAGGTTTTTGATTTCACGTCGCGTGCCCAGCGGTGCCCCTGGCTTGCGCACCGACACGTTGGCGTCGCAGCGGAACGAGCCTTCCTGCATATTGCCGTCGCAAATGCCGATCCAGGTGACGATCTTGTGCAGCTCCTTGGCGTAGGCCACGGCCTCTTCGCTGCTTCGGATGTCAGGCTCGGTCACGATTTCAAGAAGCGGGGTGCCAGCGCGGTTCAAGTCGATGCCCGACTGGCCAATGAAGTCTTCGTGCAGCGATTTGCCCGCGTCTTCTTCCAGATGCGCACGCACCAGGCGCACGGTCTTTTTCTCGTCGCCCAGGTAGAACGACACCTGCACCACCGGGATCTCGAACTGGCTGATCTGATAGCCCTTGGGCAGGTCAGGGTAGAAGTAGTTCTTGCGCGCAAAGATGCTCTGCTGCGCCACATGCGCGTTGACCGCCAGACCGAACTGGATGGCGCGCTCCACGGCGCCCTTGTTCATCACCGGCAGCGTGCCGGGCAGGGCCATGTCGAGCGCGCAGGCCTGGGTGTTGGGCTCGGCGCCAAAGGCCACGCTGGCGCGGCTGAAAATTTTGCTGTTTGTCGACAGCTGGGCGTGGGTTTCGAAGCCGATGACGACTTCGTAACCTTGAACGAGTTTGCTCATGTCAGACACCCTCCGGCTTGCGAAGGTGGAAATCGGTGGCCTGCTGCAGGCGGTGCGCCACATTCAGCAGCTGCGCTTCCTTGAAGTAGTTGCCGATCAGCTGGAGCCCTACGGGCATGCCGTATGCACCAAAGCCCGCCGGCACGCTCATGCCCGGCAGTCCGGCCAGTGAGGCGGGCAGGGTAAAGATGTCCGCCAGATAATCGGCCACCGGGTCGTTGGCGTTCTCGCCCAGCTTCCAGGCCACCTTGGGTGCCACCGGGCCAGCAATCACGTCGCACAGCTTGAAGGCATTCTGGAAGTCGTCCGCGATCATGCGCCGGATCTTTTGCGCCTGCAGATAGTAGGCGTCGTAGTAGCCGTGAGAAAGCACGTAAGTGCCGGTCATGATGCGGCGCTTGACCTCGCTGCCAAAGCCTTCGGCGCGGCTGAGCTTGTACATGCTCTCGAGGTCGGTGAAGTCCTTGGCGCGGTGGCCATACTTCACGCCGTCAAAGCGGCTCAGGTTGGAGCTGGCTTCGGCCGGGGCGATGATGTAGTAAACCGGAATCGACAGCTCGGTGCGCGGCAGGCTGATGGGCACCAGCGCAGCGCCCAGCTTCGTCAGCTCGGCCAGCGCAGCATCGACCGCTGCACGCACGTCTGAGGCCAGGCCTTCACCAAAAAACTCTTGGGGGATGCCGATGCGCAGGCCTTTCAGGTCGGCGCTCAGGGCAACGGTGAAGTCTTCGGCAGGCACATCCAGTGAAGTCGAGTCACGGTCCGGATCCGGGCCGCACATGGCCGACAGCAACAGTGCGCAATCCTCGGCGGTGCGGGCCATGGGGCCGCCCTGGTCCAGGCTGGAGGCGTAGGCGATCATGCCGTAGCGGCTGGCGCGGCCATAGGTGGGCTTGATGCCGGTGATGCCGCAAAAACTCGCAGGCTGGCGGATCGAGCCCCCCGTGTCGGTACCGGTGGCCGCAGGCACCAGACGGGCCGCAATGGCCGCAGCGCTGCCGCCAGACGAGCCCCCCGGCACACGGCGGGTATCCCAGGGGTTTTTCACCGGGCCATAGGCGCAGTTTTCGTTGCCCGAGCCCATGGCGAACTCGTCGCAGCTGAGCTTGCCCACGGTGACCATGCCTGCTTCGGCCAGTCGACGAACCAGCGTGGCATCAAACGGCGAGCGGTAGCCTTCGAGCATCTTCGAGCCCGCCGTGGTCGGAAAATCCCGAGTGACAAAAATGTCCTTGTGCCCCAGCGGAACGCCTTCGAGCGGCCCGGCCGTACCGGCCGTCAGGCGCTCATCGGCCGCCCGGGCCTGCGCCAGCGTGGCTTCAGGGTTGAACGCCAGAAAAGAACCACCGGTATCGGCCTGGGCGCGGGTCAGAAAATGTTGCGCCGCTTCGGTGGCGGAGAAGGATTTGGCCTTCAGGCTGGCGGCCAGTTCGGCCACGGTCAAGTCATGCAACGGCTTGGAAACAGGGGGCATGACGAACCTCACTCAATGACGCGGGGCACCAGAAACAGACCCCGTTCAACCGCAGGCGCGCTTTGCTGGTTGGCCTGGCGCTGATCAGGCTCGCTGACCCGATCCTCGCGCAAACGCAGGGTCACGTCCCTGATGGCCGCCACCGGATGGTTCAAGGGTTGCACCCCCCGGGTGTCGACGGCCTGCATGGCCTCGACGATGGAAAAAAAGCCATTGATCTGCTCACGCATCCGTTCGGCCTCGGCCGGTTGCAGTGACAGGCGTGCCAGTTGGGCAATACGGTCGATTTCCGCGGGAGAAAGGGCCATGGTCGCAGGGGTGTCAGAAGGTGGGGGCCGAATGCCGGGTCCAGGGGGTCTTTTTTGCAGGGTCTGTACGGTGCCAGCGCAGACGATCGGGTATTATCGTGCGTTTGCAAAATGCGGATTTCAACGTACGCCTTTTGCAATGCTCAAGCACCCGATCAACCGCGCAAACGAACCGTTTTCTGGGACTCGTTTGCCAGATTCATGACGCCATGTTTTCCTCTTTTCGTCGTTATTTCTCCAGTGATCTGGCCATCGATCTGGGCACAGCCAACACCCTGATTTTTGTCCGTGACAAGGGTATCGTTCTGGACGAACCTTCGGTGGTGGCCATCCGCCACGAAGGCGGGCCTCAAGGCAAGAAAACCCTGCAGGCCGTCGGCCACGAAGCCAAGGCCATGCTGGGCAAGGTGCCCGGCAACATTGAAGCCATTCGCCCCATGAAGGATGGCGTGATCGCCGACTTCACCGTGACCGAGCAGATGCTCAAGCAGTTTATCCGCATGGTCCACCCCCGCAGCACGTTCCGACCCAGCCCGCGCATCATCATCTGCGTGCCCTGCGGCTCTACCCAGGTCGAGCGACGCGCCATCCGTGAGTCGGCCCTGGGTGCTGGCGCCTCCGAGGTTTACCTGATCGAGGAACCGATGGCTGCGGCCATCGGCTCGGGGCTGCCGGTCTCCGAGGCCTCAGGCTCCATGGTGGTGGATATTGGCGGCGGCACCACCGAAGTGGGCGTGATTTCACTGGGCGGCATGGTGTACAAGGGCAGCGTGCGGGTCGGCGGCGATAAATTCGACGAGGCCATCATCAGCTACATCCGCCGCAATTACGGCATGCTGATCGGCGAACCCACGGCAGAAGCCATCAAGAAAACCATTGGCTCGGCCTTCCCGGGCAGTGAGGTGCGCGAGATGGAGGTCAAGGGCCGCAACCTCTCCGAAGGCGTGCCCCGCAGCTTCAACATCAGCTCCAATGAAATTTTGGAAGCCCTGACCGATCCCCTCAACCAGATCGTTACCGCCGTCAAAACGGCCCTCGAACACACACCGCCCGAACTGGGAGCCGACATTGCCGAGCGCGGCATGATGCTCACCGGCGGTGGTGCCTTGCTGCGCGATCTTGACCGCCTGCTGGCCGAAGAAACGGGGCTGCCTGTTCTGGTGGCTGAAGATCCCCTGACCTGTGTGGCCCGCGGCTGTGGCATGGCGCTGGAACGCATGGACCAACTGGGCAGCATCTTCGCCAACGAATAAGCCCCGTCACCACACCGGCCCTACGCTCTCCTCCTCCGGTCCAGCAAAGACACCCAGCGCCCAAGTCTCATCATGTCCCTGGAGCGCATCGATGGCAGCCCTCCACCGAGTTTTCGGCCAGGTTTGCCCATGCTGGCCAAACTGCTGCTGCTGGGCTTGTTGTCTGCGCTCCTGATGGTGGCCGATCATCGGCTGCGAATATCGCAGCCCCTGCGTGCCTCGGTCTCCCTGCTGGTCACGCCCTTGCAATGGTTGATCCTGCAACCTGGCCAACTGGTTGATGCCGCATCTCAGTACCTGGGCCACCTTGACGAAGTTCAGGACCAGGCGCGCACCCTCCAATCACGCACCATTGCCCAGGCCCAGCGCCTGCAGGAAGTTGAACAACTTCGTCAGGAAAATCAGCAACTCAGGCAATTGCTGGGGCTGCACAATCCGTCGATGCGCTCATCCCGGGCGGTTGAAATCCTCTATGAGACTGCAGACCCTTACTCGCAGCAAGTGGTCATCGACAAGGGGCTTCTCGCCGGGATCACACAGGGGTCTGCGGTCATCAATATCTCGGGGGTGGTTGGGCAAGTGACCAGGGTGTATCCGCTGGTGAGCGAGGTCACGCTGCTGACCGATCGCAACCAAAGTATTCCAGTCATGAATGTCCGCACAGGTGCCCGCTACATCGCCTTTGGCGAGTCGGCGGGTGGCAACCCCCTCCTTGAATTGCGCTTTGTACCGGCCAGCGCCGATCTCAAAGAGGGCGATCTGCTGACCACCAATGGTTTAGACGACACCTACCCCGCAGGCTTGCATGTGGGCCGCATCGCGCGTGTGGACCGGCGGATCGACAATTCTTTTGCGCGCGTCTCGGTCACGCCCTCTGCACAGCGACACGGCAGGCACCTGCTGGTCCTGCGACCTGACAAGGATCGACCTCTCCACCGAGGCGATACGGGGCAGGCAACGCCTGAGACACCCGTTGCCTCTATGGGGGGTCATTCATGATCATGCCCGCTGGTACGCCCCTGCTGCTGCCGGTCAATCCCCGCTTTATTGTCCTGTCCCTGTTTCTGGCCCTGGTCCTACAGATGGCTCTGGGGCTGAGCGGCCAGTACTGGCTGCCGGATATGCTGGCACTGACCTTGGCTTGTTGGAGTGTGCACCAACCCCGCCGCGTCGGTATGGGCGTGGCCTTTGTCCTTGGCCTGGTGATGGATGTCCATGAGTCAGCCTTGCTCGGACAGAACGCTTTGTCCTATGCGCTGCTCAGCTTTCTGGCGCTGCAAATTTACAGACGCCTGCAAGGCTTCACACCCATCGAGCAGGCCTTGCAGTTGCTGCCGGTGATGCTGGTGGTCGCGGTGGTCGAGTGCCTGGTCCGCCTGTTGGTGGGCGATGGCTGGCCCCACTGGTCACAATGGCTGTCACCTTTCCTCTCGGCTTTGCTGTGGCCTGTGGCCGGCTGGCTGCTTCTGGCGCCACAACGACGCGCCTATGACCCTGACGACATCCGGCCCCTGTGAGCCATGGCGATCCACCTGCCTTCGCTCGCCGAACTGCGCAACATTCAACAGGAGCTCAAGCGTTTTGAGCACCGGGTGCAGATCATCCTCATTGTCGTTTTTGTCTGCTTTGGCCTGCTGCTGGCCCGGCTGGTGTTTCTGCAGGTAGTCCGTCATGACGAACTGGCCGAGCAGGCCGAGAACAACCGCACAGCCATCTTACCGGTGGTACCGCCACGCGGCTCCATCCTGGACCGTAACGGCGTGGTGCTGGCCAGCAATTATTCCGCCTACACCCTCGAAATCACGCCCAGCCAGGTGCGTAATGTCGAAGCCACGATTGACCAACTGGCCGAAATCATTGACATCCAGCCGCGCGACCGTAAACGCTTCAAACGTCTGCGCGAAGAGTCTAAAAGTTTTGATTCACTACCGATCCGCAACCGTTTGAGCGATGAGGAAGTGGCGCGATTTACCGCCCAACGCTACCGCTTCCCTGGGGTCGAAATCAAGGCGCGCCTTTTTCGTCAATACCCCTATGGAGAGTTAGCCAGTCATGTGATTGGCTACATTGGGCGTATCAACATCCGCGACAAGGAGCGGCTGGAGGAAACCGACGAGATCGGCAATTACCGGGGCACCGAGTACATCGGCAAGCTGGGCGTCGAGCAAGGCTACGAGCGTGAATTGCATGGCCTCACAGGAGTGCAGGAAATCGAGACCTCTGCAGGGGGGCGGGCTGTCAGGCGCCTGGCCCATCGGCCGGCCACACCTGGACAGAACGTGGTGCTCTCGATCGATATCAAATTGCAAAAACTGATCGAAGACCTATTGGGTGACCGCCGGGGAGCCTTGGTTGCAATCGACCCACGAAGCGGCGAGGTGCTGGCCTTCGTGAGCAAGCCCACTTTTGATCCCAACTTGTTTGTCGACGGCATTGACATTGAAAACTGGCAAATGCTCAATGAGTCGGTTGACAAACCCTTGCTCAATCGTGCCCTGCGCGGTACCTACCCCCCAGGCTCCACCTACAAGCCCTTCATGGCCATGGCAGCTTTGCAAACTGGCAAACGCAATGCAAGCACAGTCATCATGGATAACGGCTCTTGGACCTATGGTGGCCACACCTTTCGAAGCCATGGCGACCATGGATTGGGGGCCGTGGACATGGAGCGCTCGATCGTCAAGTCCAGCAATGTGTATTACTACTCACTGGCCAACGAAATGGGTGTGGACCTGATTCATGACCAGATGAAACCCTTTGGCTTTGGTCAGTTCACCGGCATCGATTTGCCGGGCGAGGTTCGGGGCATCTTGCCCAGTACTGAGTGGAAGCGCAATTATTACAAGCGCCCCGAACAACAAAAATGGTACGGTGGCGAAACCATTTCACTGGGCATTGGTCAGGGATACAACACTTTCACCATGCTTCAACTGGCCACCGCCACAGCCACACTGGCCAATGGCGGTCTGCGCCACACCCCCCGGGTGGTCACAGCGACCCAGGATGCCATCACCCATCAGCCCCTGCCGGTGGCTTTGACTGCGCCGCTGGATCTCGGCCTGAAGCCCGAACATGTGGCGGTGATCCGCAAGGGCCTGGTTGGAGTCGCCACCGAGGGGACTTCTGCGAGGGTGTTTGCAGGCGCTGGCTACACCAGTGCAGGCAAGACCGGGACCGCTCAGGCTGTCTCGATCGGTCAGAAAGACAAATACAACGCTGCCAAGCTCTCCGAGTACCAGCGCGATCATGCGCTGTACATGGCTTTCGCACCCGCAGAGGATCCCCGCATCGCGCTGGCCGTGATTGTTGAAAATGCCGGATTCGGAGCCGCCCACGCTGCGCCCATCGCCCGGCGTGTCTTTGACTACTGGTTGCTGGACCAATACCCCAGCGAAGAAGATATCGAGGCCACCCAGAAGGGCCAAACTGCTGCCCCGATAGGCACACCTCGAAAGGCCCGGGACATCCGGCTTGGCACCCCCTGAGCACTGCCGCTCTTGATCGCAAGATCAGTCGCAGACATGCCGATCCCTGGGGCGGCATCCGCCGCACACCCAGGCTCCATCCGGGCCCTGTTGCACCGCAAACAAAAAGACGCTGTCGTTGATGATCCGCGTTTAAACGCGCCACCGCACAGTCACCTCTGATTTTTTGCTGGGGGGGAAATTGGAGGGGTACTCCCCTAAAAAGAGGATTTACTTTTGCCTTTTTGGACTGAAGATTTCATTTTTACCAGTCCTTGCGAGTTTGAAACGGCCGACCTCGGTAATGATAAAAGCTACAAAATCGCATTCTGTTTTCGCGGCCATGGGTGTGATGCTCAGTGCCACGGCTTTGGTGCAAGCGCAGTCCCTGACGGAGGTGGTGGGTAAAGCGTTGGTCGACTATCCAGCGGTTCGGGCTTCCCAATCCCGGACGGAAACCGCCCGTGCCGACATTGCCCGCGCTCGCAGCCAGCATTACCCTCAGATCGCTGTGGGGGCAACCGCAAACAATTACAGCTCCGGCACTTCGAGCACCACAAGCTTGCTGTCACCCACAGCGCGACTGAATTTGTGGTCAGGTGGCCGCATTGAAGCCGAAGCGCAACGGGCTGAGGCGCTGACCCGTGCCGCAGGTTTTTCAGAAGCTGTGATGCTGGACGAAGTCGCCCTGCTGGCCACCGAGGCCTACCTCAACTGGGCCCGAACCGCAGACCTGTACCAGCTGGCGGTACGCAACGTCTATTCGCACCAGGAAACCCTGGAGGACATTCGCAAAATTTCTCAGGTGGACACAGGCCGGCGGATCGACTTCCAACAAGCGCAGGTGCGCATGGAAAACGCCAATCTGGCCCTGCAGCAGCGCAAGGCGGATATGTTGCAGGCCATCGAGCGGGTCCGCCGATTCTGGCCAGGCGAGATGCAGGGGCGTCCAGAACCCCTCGAATACGCCTTGACGCCACACGGTATTTTGGGCGCACTACCCCATACGCTGAATGAAGCCCTGGAAGTGATAGAGCGGCATTCACCCGCCATCTCGCAAGCAAGAGCACAGGTCGAGGCGGCCCAGCATGCGGTGCGCCAGGCCCAGGGGCTGCGCTGGCCCACTGTGGACCTGTCGACATCCAGGACCACAGACCCCCTGAGTCCGTCACGCCAGACCCAGCTCACCCAGCTGCAAGTGAACATGCCGGTGTACAACGGTGGCCAAACCAATGCCCAGATTGCCGCAGCTGTCGGCCAGCTGCAGACGGCCCAGTCGGCGTTTGACGAGGCCCGGCTGCTGGCCCGCGAGAAAGTTGCACTGGCCTGGCAGGAGTGGAGTGCAGCGCGCTCGCGAATCGAGGTCGGCAAGTCCCAATCCGAGGTCGGAGATCAGGTGGTCGAGGGCTACCGGTCGCAGTTTCGTCTGGGGCGTCGATCCCTGCTGGACCTGCTCAACATCCAGGCCGACGCCTTCAATTACAGAACTGCGGCCCGCGCCTCCACTCACGAAGAACGAATCGCGCGTGCACGCCTGTTGGCAGCCATGGGGTCACTGGCTACCCGCTTTGCATCGCAGGGTGAAATCCGCCTGCCACGTTGACCGGTGAACGACCACCCCTCACCATGAACATCTCCGATCGACATCCTCCACGTCAGGGAGCCAGGCAGGCTGGAAACAACCCCGCCAGACCGGTCGATCCACTGCTGATGTGTATGGCCATGACATCACGGTTGCTTGGTCGACCGGTGCATGTGCAGGTTCTGCGAGCCGGCTTTGCCCTCGACAGACAGGGACGCGTCCCAATGGCTGCCTACCCGGACCTGGCCCATAAACACGGACTGATGGCCGCCTGGAGTCGAACGCGGATTGCCCAATTGCCAGAGTATGTCTTGCCCGTGCTGGTGCCATTCAAGGATGGACGCGCTTGCGTCATTCAGGCCTTCGAGGGTCGACAAGCCGTGGTCCTGTGGCCCGAAACAGGCATGCATGAGCACCGTATGTCGATGGCCGAATTGCAGCACCTTGCCCGCCCCGAATTGCTGGTGGTCAAACTGCCCAACCGGCACCACGATCAGGTACTCGCCCCCATGAGGGGTGCGGCCTTCTCTTGGTTCTGGAGCACTTTGTGGCGATTCAGACATTTTTATGTTGAATCCATGGTGGCGACGGTGGTCGCCAACATTCTCACGCTGGCGACGGTCTTTTTCACCATGAATGTGTACGACCGGGTTGTGCCCACACAGGCCTATGCTTCTTTGTGGACACTGGCTATTGGTACCTCGGTGGCGGTGGTCATGGAATTCGTGATGCGTTGGCTCAAGGCTCGCCTGGTCGACCTGGGTGGCAAAAAGGCTGATCTGGCCATCAACTCCCTGCTGCTGCGGGAAATCATGTCCATACGTCTGGAGCACCGCCCTCAATCGGTGGGCATTTTTGCCAGCTCGATGCGCGATTTCGAATCGTTGCGCGACTTCTTCTCCTCGGCTTCCCTGGTGATGCTCGCCGACATGCCCTTCATGTTCGTTTTTCTTGCGCTGATCGCCATGATCGGCGGGCCGATCGCCTGGGTGCCTGCACTGGTGCTGCCGGTGTTGCTGCTGGCGGGTCTGTGGTCCCAACGGCCACTGATGAAAGCCATGCGCGAAAACATGAAGGAGTCTGGCGACAAGCAGAGCGTGCTGGTCGAGTCGGTCCTCAATCTTGAGCTCCTCAAAGCCCATAACGCAGAAAGCTACCTGCAAAGGCGCTGGGAACTCTCCAACCATGCCGCAGCCGATTCCTACAAAAAAATCCGGAGCCTGACCAACTGGATCTTGGGGCTGACCACTTCACTCACCCAGCTGGTCACTGTGGTCATGGTGGTGGTAGGGGTATATCTGATCCACAGCAATCAACTCACCCTGGGGGGGTTGATCGCGTGCGTGATCCTGGCCGGTCGGGCCCTGGCTCCCCTGGCGGGAGTGATGTCGCTGGCTTCCCGTTATCAGCAAGCCAAAACGGCCCTTGAAACTCTCGACGGCTTGATCAAACGTCCGCGCGATCGGGTGACCGGCCGCCACTATCTGATGCCAGAAATGATCAGAGGTGAACTTCAGGCCATCGATTTGGAATTTGCCTACCCGGGCGAACACAAGATCCCAGTCATACGTCGCATCTCTCTGCAGATCATGCCTGGCCAGCATGTGGCCATGCTCGGTCGTGTGGGCAGCGGCAAGAGCACCCTGCTGCGCCTGATGGCAGGTCTGTATGCCCCTCAGAGCGGTTCTCTGCGAATCGATGGTCTGGAGGCTCAACAGATTGAACCGGCTGAATTGCGCAGCTATATCGGCTATGTGGGCCAAGACCCTCAGTTGTTCATGGGCACCTTGCGTGACAACCTGATTCTTTCGGACAGCTGGATTTCAGACGCTCGGGTACACGAAGTGCTTCGACTTCTGGGCATCCATGACTTGGTGGCCGCTCACCCACTCGGCCTGGACATGCCGATCACCGAGGCCGGTGGTGGTTTGTCAGGGGGGCAGCGACAGTTGTTGGCCATTGCCCGGATGATGCTTCGCGAACCCCGCATGGTGTTCATGGACGAGCCGACCGCCAACATGGACCAGAACACAGAGACCCAGGTCATCACCATGATGAAGGGCTGGTTGCGTGGCCGCACGGTTCTCATGTCAACGCACCGGCCTCAGCTGCTCGAGTGGGCTGACACGATTGTCGTGATTGACAAGGGACAGTGTGTGGCCCAAGGGCCCAAGAAGGAGATGATTGAAAAACTCTCCCGGGGCATTGACGTCAAGCCACAGACAACAGCCAGCCGTGGGGAGATCGTATGAAAGCCACCGGCCATACGCGCGACCTGATGCAGCCGGGCAATCGTGGGCGAGGGCGTCTGTCGCGCACAAACAAAGAACGCCGGTCTTTCTTCAAATTCAGGGCTCGGCGCAAAAGTTTTGGCGTAGCCACACTCGAGGACGATGAACGCCATGCCAGCAAGCTGCTGGTATGGGCTACGGCGATCACCCTTGCCTTGGCCCTGATTTGGGCCGGTCTGTTTGAGCTCGATGAGATCACCCGCGGCCAGGGCAAGGTCATTCCCACCAGTCGCGAGCAGGTCATCCAAAGCCTGGACTCTGGCGTTCTGGCCGAGCTGATGGTGCGTGAAGGCAGTCTCGTCAACAAGGATGATGTACTGCTGCGCATCGACGACGCCCGCAGCGGCGCAGTCTTCCGTGAAGCGCGTGAAAAGTACCTGGCCTTGCTCGCCCTGGCCAGCCGATTGCGTGCAGAAGCCTATGGGGTCCCGCTCGAATTTCCGGCTGAACTGAAAGCTGAACCAGCCCTGGTCCAGCAAGAAACGCAGGCCTTCAACGCTCGCCGACGCGCACTGAGCGAATCAGTGTCCGCCCTTGATATTTCGGTGGGTGCCGTTGAACGTGAACTTTCACTCACTGAGCCTCTGGTGCGCCAAGGTGTAATGTCCGAAGTCGAAGTGCTTCGGCTGCGTCGCCAGTTGTCGGACTTGATGGGCCAGCGGGCTGAGCGCAAGAATCGCTACATCACAGACGCCAACAATGAGTTGGTGCGCGTCAACTCTGAACTCTCGCAGACCAAGGAAAACGCATTGGCCCGAGAGGATGCCTTCCGCAGGACCACCTTGCGCTCACCCATGAAAGGCATTGTGAAGAATGTCCAAGTGACCACCGTGGGCGGGGTGATCCAGGCCGGCCAGCCCATTCTCGAAATTGTCCCTACGGAAGAAGAGATGCTTGTAGAAGCCTATGTCAAACCGGCCGACGTGGCGTTTTTAAAAATCGGCCAGGAAGCGGTCGTCAAGCTCACCGCCTATGACTTCAATAAGTATGGTGGTCTGCAAGGCATTCTCGAGCATATCAGCCCAGACACCCTGCGCGACGAAAAGGAGCGGGCACGTCGTCCAGGCACACCCATTGAACTCGAAGAGGGTTTGTACAGGATCCTGGTGCGGATTCAGGACAAAGACCGCGTTCGCAAGGGATTACGGCTGGACCTGACCCCAGGGATGACCGCTGCCGTTGAAATCCGTACAGGCCAAAAAACCGTTCTCGAATACATCTTCCGACCTTTGCAAAACCTCTCGAACGCCATGCGTGAGCGCTGATCACATTCACAACTCAGGCCCGAACAGAATCGCCATGAATGCACTGACCGCCGACCACCGCGTCCTGCAGCCCGAATCTGCAATAGAGCCCCAGCTGTCGCCTTTTCTGAGTACTGCAGAAGCCGCCAAAATGCTGGGTTTGTCTACCACGATGGTGCAGTCTCTGATGGACTCCCATGTCCTCAAGGGCTGGAAAACACGCGGCGGCCACCGACGCATCGCTTTGCATTCGGTACTCGACTACCAGCAGGGTACACAACAAGAGCACTTGGTGCCTGGTCGACGACTGCCCAAGGTGATGGTGGTCAGCGACGATCAGGAAAAATTACAAGGTCTGTTGGGCGATTTCCGACATTGGGCCCTGCCTTTGCCCACATCTTTTTTCGATTCTGTGACTGCTGCGCTTTTGGAGATGACGTCCAACCGGCCAGACATGTTGGTGGTGGAGCTGACCATGCCGCTGGCACAGCAGGAAAAAATCCTGGACGCCTTGCAAAATTTCAGTAGCCGCGGCATGACGCCCATGTCGATCGTGCTTGTGACCCGTGAAACAGGCTTGCACCCCCCAGAACAACGACCGGGAAAATGCGCAATACAGGTGGTCGTCGGGCCGCTGGTATCGCTTTGGCTGCATGGCTTTCTGACCGGGGTGATGACCAGATGCAAACCCGTATGAACGAAGATCACAACCCGCAGCCGCGCAAGACTTTGCGTCCGGGCAATCAATTGCATCAGCGACGCTGGCTGGAACAGGCCAATCAGACCTCCCTGGAACTCAATGGCTTGCAGGAGCAGCCCTCCAAGGATCCGCATGGACAAATCCTGCGCCAGCTCAGGCAGTCCCAGCATAGATCACCTTCAGACATTGCGACCCTGGCCTGCATATCGCTAGGGCAGCTGTACGAACTGGAGACCGGGGGGAATCGTCTTTTTTATTCTGACGCTCTTCGGCAGCAAGCGGCCCGGAGGGTGGCCCAGCTGCTCAACTCGAGGTGGGAAGATATTGTGGGCGGCAAGATAACCGCCCTGCATCTGGTGCCCACTGTACCCGCCCAGAGCGAGTCCATGGCCCAGGTCATTTCCTTGCAAACCGGTTTGCCAGTTTCTGCACCGGTCGCTGAGCGAGCCCAACCCCCAAGGCCACAAGTCACTGATAACGCATTCCCCCCCAGCGGAGTCGCCCTGCTGGCCACACCCACTGCCGACCAGACACAAGCGCCTGCAGACACTTCAGGCGACCGGGATTCGAAAACCGCAACCACAGGTTCGTCGCAGCCGCGGCCACGCGCATCCGGGGTGCTCATCACCTTGACAGCCGTGCTGATTCTGTGTGTGGTCGTGATTTCCGTGGCCCACCAAAGTGGCCACCTTGAGGCGCTCGGTTTGAAATTCTGAGCAGAGATTCAAACCGATTTGACCCGCCGGCACGCCTTCATTGAGCGGCTTTGGCTTGCACGGGTGCTGCTGGTTCCTCGAACTTGGCGCCCGCCTTGTTGGCCATGAAAACCACGGCACGGGCAATTTCGGCATCGGAAAAATCACCCCCCGACTGTGCGCCCATGGCGCCTTTGCCCTTGAGTGCGGAATTGAGGAGGGTGTCATAACCCTGCTTGATGCGCGCCCCCCATGCACCAGCGTCTGCCAGTTTGGGGGCGCCTGCAGCACCGGCATCATGACAGGCTGCACACTGAACCTTGTAGACCTCTTCGGCCGGTCGCAGGGGGCGATTCGCGTCACGCACTTCCACCATGCCCACTTTTTGAATGCGCTGCGCCACAGCCTTTTCGGGATCGGAGGCTCCGGCAGCAGGTTTGGCCGCCGAGGTCACGTAGTACACCAGTCCGATGATGATGATGACGGGGAGCACGAAAAGCGCCAGGCTCACCCACAACAGCTGGCTGGGCTTCTTGATCGGACCGGTATGGTCTTCGTGTGCGGAGTGTTGGCTCATGACGTCCTCTGAAAGCGGCCAGATGCTCTAGCGCCCAGCCCTGTTGTGCAGTAATCAACCCAACATTATAGTCCCGGACCCTTCAGTGAACTTTCAGTCGAGAGGAGTGCCAGCATCGGCGTGCGATAATGGTTTTGCGTGCGGCTGTAGCTCAGTGGATAGAGTATTGGCCTCCGAAGCCAAGGGTCGTGGGTTCGATCCCCGCCAGCCGCGCCAACTTTCTGCCCTTGAGCCTCCTCCACCTTATAACAAGCCCAGCGCCTGCAATTGCTGCTGGCACTGCTGAGGATGTTCGAAGTGCAAGGCCTGCCAGCCATGCACTCTGGCGGCGGCAATGTTGAGATGGGTGTCATCAATGAACAAGGTGCCCGCACCAGCGGCGCCGAAGCGCTTGTCGGCGGTGGCATAAATTCTGGCTTCAGGCTTCATCTGCTGCACATCTGCCGAAAAAATGCCGTCTGCAAAACAAGCAAAAAACGGATGGCACCCGACCAGCGCCTGTGCGTAGCTGGCCGGCATGTTCGACAGGTAGAACAAGGGGGTGCCGCGCGCGTGCAAGGCTTCAATGATCGCCAACGTACCCGCCATCGGCGTCAGCAACGGGACAATGCCCTCAATGACCGTGAGCATCTCCTGCACGGTCAGACCGGTCCGCCGGGCGATGCGATCGGCCAAGGCCGGCGGCTCGATCAGGCCCAGGTCAAACCGGGCCCAGTCGCAGTCCGGGTGAAACGACTGGAAAATTTCGCCTGCCCAATGACCAGCTTGCGCCTCGCTGTGGATGCGGTGCGGCAGCAACTGCCGCAACACCTGCCGGGGCTGCCAGTTGAAGACCACCCCGCCCAGGTCAAACACCACCCTGGTGATCACGTGCCGACCCCGTCTTGCAAGACAGCCACCCCCTGGGAGTGCAGGCTCAGACCCACCACCTGTCCCGATTGCCAGCGCTGATGGGCATCGGCGCTGATGACAAACACGGCGCCCAGCGAAGTGTCCACCGTCAATTCCTGGTGGCTGCCAAGGTAGGCTTGCTTGAGCACGGTCCCGTGCAGCGTGTGCGCTTGCGGTGCCGACACCCGCCAGGCCTCGGGGCGAATCGCGACCTTCAGCGGCCCAAGGGCAGCTGGGTACCGGGGCACGACCTGCAAGGGCCCCACCCGCACCGCGCCACCTTCAAGACCTTCGCCGTCGTAGAGCATGGCCTCACCCATGAAGCCGGCGACAAACGGATTACAGGGTTGTTCATACAGGGCCTGAGGTGTCCCGACCTGGGCGATCAGGCCGGACTCCATGACGATGATCTGGTCGCTGACAGCCAGCGCCTCGCTCTGGTCATGGGTCACATAAGCCACGGTCAGGCCCAGCCGCTGCTGCAGGCTGCGGATTTCCTCGCGCATGCTGCGCCGCAGACGGGCGTCGAGGTTGGACAGGGGCTCGTCAAAGAGCAGCACCGCCGGCTCGATGACCAGGGCACGCGCCAACGCCACCCGCTGCTGCTGGCCGCCCGACAGCTCGCTGGGCAAACGCCGGTCCAGACCGCTCAGGCCCACGGTGTCCAGCGCACGGTGCGCCCGCTGCGCGGCCTCGGCCGGAGGTACCCGGCCCACCTGCAAGCCATAGAGCACATTGCCGAGCACGGTCATGTGAGGAAACAGGGCATAGCTCTGGAACACCATGCTCACATTGCGCTCGGCCGGTCCCAGCGCGGTCACATCCTGCCCGTTGATGAGGATCTGGCCACGGGTGGGCGACTCCAGTCCGGCCAGCATGCGCAAGGTGGTGGTCTTGCCACACCCCGAGGGCCCCAGGATGGTGGTAAGGGTTCCCTTCGCCACCGTGAAGTCAATCCCCTTGACGACCAGGGGCGAGGCCGGGTCACCGTAGCGCTTGGTGACCTGGCGAAATTCAATACCGGGCGTGGACATGGCAACTCTCTGCGGGCATCGTGGTGGGGTCAGGGTGCATTCGCGCGGCGGCCGAGCTGTCGCTCCCCCACCAGACGCTGCACCAGAAAAGTCATCAGGGACATGAACAGGATCAGCACGGTGCAGTACGCCAGCGCTACGCCGTAGTCGCCATTGCCCACGCGGCCGATGATGTAGGTGGTGGATAACTCGTAACGGGCCGAGACCAGAAAAATCACCGCCGACACGGTGGTCATGGACCGTACGAAGGCATACACCAGGGCCGCCGTCAGTGCCGGCTTGAGCAGGGGCAGTACCACCCGGCGCAGGGTGGTCAGTGTGCCTGCACGCAGCATCATCGAGGCTTCGTCGAGGGAGCGGTCGAGTTGTTTGAAGGCCGCACTGCCGGCACGCACACCCACCGGGAGATTGCGAAACACAAAGCACAGCACGATGATCAGGCCGGTGCCGGTGAGCTCGAAGGGCGGCACATTGAAGGCCAGGATATAGCTCACTCCCAGCACGGTGCCGGGAATGGCAAAGGTGAGCAGGGCGGTGAACTCGAACGCCGATTTGCCCAGAAACTCGGTACGCGCCAGCAGCCAGGCGATGAGCAGCCCCAAGGCCGCGCACACCGGCGCTGCCATGGCGGACAGGCTGACCGTGGTGAAAAAGGAATTCCATGCGGTGCCCGCCCACACCAGACCGAACTCGCCCCATTGCAGGTCAAAGGCGCTGCGAAAGTGTTGCAGCGTGAAGGTGTAGTCGCGCCCCCAGGTCTGTACAAAGCCGCCTGCAAACGCAAACAGGTACAGGGCGACCGTGAACACCAGCCAGGGCCCGGCCACGCCCACGCACAGCCAGCGCACCGCCCGGGGCAGGGGCATGGGCAGTCCGGCATCGCCCTTTCCGGTGACCGTGGTGAACTGCGAACGCGAGAGCAGGCGCTGCTGCATGAAGAACACCGTCAGTGCAAACAGGGTCAGGATCAGCGCCAGCGCAGCCGCCATGCCCGGATCGAGCGAAGCGCCCACAATGGCAAAGAAAATTTCGGTCGACAGCACGGAATACGAGCCGCCCAGAATGATCGGGTTGCCGAAGTCGGCCATGCTTTCGATGAAGCCCACCAGAAAGGCGTTGGCCAGACCGGGCTTGAGCAGCGGCAGCGTCACGCTGGTGAAGGTGCGCCAGCGGCTGGCGCGCAGGGTTTGTGCAGCCTCTTCGAGCGAGGGACTGACCCCTTGGACCACACCGCGCATGATCATGAATGCAATCGGTGTGAATGCGAACATCTGCGCCAGCCAGACCCCGAAGACACCGTAAAACCAGCGCGAGGGCGCAATGCCGAAGGCCCATTCCATGAACTGGTTGTAGATCCCGGCCCGACCGAACAGCAAAATCAGCCCCAGCCCGACCACAAACGGCGGGGTGATGATGGGCAGCATGGCCAGCGCATTGAGCGGACGCGAAAGCCGGGTGCCGCCGCGTTCGGCCCATAACGCCATCAGGGTCCCCAGCAGCGTGGTGCCGGTGGCGGTCATCAGGGCCAGAAAAAGGGTGTTCCAGGCCACCCCGCAGCGCGACGGACCGCTCAGGCAGCCCAGCCCCCAGATGCGCTGGGTGCCCAGTCGCTCCAGCAACAGCGCAGGCGCGTAGGCCCCCAGGTCGTCCTGCACCGCCGACACCATGGAGCGCATCACCGGGTAGGCCACAAACAGCAGCAGCACAGCGACACAGACCACCACCGAGGCGGATACGAACACATCCGAGCGGAACCAGCCCAGCCGGGCCAGCCCCGCCCCCAGCAGCACGGCCAGGCTGAGCAGAACCACCGCCCCACCCCAGCCCATGCCGAACTGGCCACGCGGCAAGGGCCCCCATAAAGCCTCCAGGGACGGAAACATCCAGCCCGTGACGCCAATCGTGAATCCACTGCCCAGCAATCCCAGCAGTCCCAGGCCGGCGGCGCTGACCAAAATATGGCCTTGCCGGCGTCCGGCGGGCCACAGCCCGGCCCCTGCCGACAGCAGCAGGCCGGCCAGCCCGAAGCCCAGCCACGGCCGCTCGTGGGCCAAGGCCTGCCACAGGCCGCTGGCGGTTCTTTCGCTGCCCCAGACCCCAAGCAAGGCGGTCAGCAGCGAGCCCTCCTGCAGGAAATACCAGGGCAAACAGGCATAGGCCAACAGGCCCACCAGTACCCAGGCTCCGATGGCCCGGTTCGGTCCCAGTGCCGACATCCACGCCATGGCTCAGCGCGGCAGGCTGTTGACCTCCCGCTCCCAGCGCTGGATCAGACGCCGCCGCTCGGCGGTCTGTCCGTATTTGGCGTAGTCGTAATTGATCAGTTTGATCTTGCGGAAATCGGGCACCCGTGGATCGACCTGGGTCGCCTTGTTGGAAGGCAGCTGGAACTGCAGGGTCGCTGCCCCCAGGGCCTGTGCCGAGGGCGTGAGCGCCCACTCATAGAACAGTTTGGCGGCTTCGGGATTGCGCGCGCCCCGGATGATCGACATGGAGCCGATTTCTGCGCCCGTGCCATCGGCCGGGGTGATGGTCTCGAGCGGGAATCCCTGCGCCTTCTCGCCAGGGCCGTCGTGGACAAAACTGATCGAGACGGCAGCCTCGCCGCGGGCCACCGCCTTGATGGGGCCGGTGCCCGAGCGGGTGTAGGTGGCAATATTGCCGTGCAGCTTCTTGAGGTAATCAAAGGCCTTGTCTTCGCCCATGAGTTGCACCAGCGTGGCGACCATGGTGTAGGCCGTGCCACTGGAGGCGGGGTTGGCCGACTGGATCTCGCCCTTGTATTCGGGCTTGAGCAGGTCACCCCAGGTCTTGGGTACGGGCAGTTTTTTCTTCGCCATCAGCTCGGTGTTGTACCCAAAGCCCAGCGGCCCGGAATAAATGCCCACCGTCTTGTAGCCTGACTGTGCGGCCTGCTTCTGGGCCCAGTCGTGCAGCTGGGGCAGGGAGGGTGATTTGTACTCCATCGTCAGGTTCTGCTCGGCGGCCTGCAGGTGCGGGTCGCCCGTGCCGCCAAACCAGACATCGGTTTTGGGGTTGGCCCGCTCGGCCAGGATCTGCGCAATCGCCTCGCCCGAGCCCTTGAGGGTCATGTTGACCTTGACCCCCTGGCTTTTCTCGAAGGTCACGGCAATGATGTTGCACCAGGCCGCCTGGGCTGAGCAGATGACATTGAGTTCCCTGTTCTGCGCCTGGGCCGAGCCGATCGCCGACAGAGCCAGCACGACAGGGGTCAGAAGAATTTTTTTCACGGAGCCTCCAGGAGGTGGGGTTGGAAAAGAACCGGGCTTGACGAGCCGGCGAATGGATCTGGTGACTGGCACAGTGCCATGGTAGCGGGCTTCAAAGCTTCTCGGTTTCACCGGCCTTGGGCTGCCAGGTCATCAGACGTTTTTCAATCCGGCCGACCGCGGCATCCAGCGCCAGGGCAAAGGCGGTGAGCACCAGGATACCGGCCATCACGGTGTTGATATCAAACTGCCCCTCGGCCTGCAAGATGAGGTAGCCCACCCCTTCGCTCGAACCCAGGTATTCGCCCACCACGGCGCCCACAAACGCCAACCCCACCGAGGTGTGCAAGGAGCTGAACACCCAGCTTGTGGCGCTGGGCAGGTAGACATGGCGCAGCAGTTGGCGCTGGCTGGCGCCCAGCATGCGGGCATTGGCCAGCACCACCGGACTGACCTCGCGCACCCCCTGGTACACATTGAAGAACACGATGAAGAAGACCAGCGTCACCCCCAGCGCGATCTTCGAGCCCATGCCCAGACCGAACCAGACGGCAAAAATCGGCGCCAGGATGATGCGGGGCATGGAATTGAGGGCTTTGATGTAGGGCTCCAGAATGGCCGAAGCCATGGGCGAGAGCGCCAGCCACAGGCCCCCGGCAAGACCAAACACCGCTCCGATGCCGAACGCAGCCAGGGTTTCGATGAGCGTCACCACCAGATGCCGGTAGATGTCGGCGTCCACCACAAACCAGGACCAGATGCGGGCGAAGATCTTGAGCGGCTCGCCGAAGAAAAAGGCCGCCTGCCGGTCGTTGTCGAACATGATCGGCGGCACCAGCCCGGGTTGCGTCATGACGTGCCAGAACACGAACAGCAACACCAGCAGGGTCAGCTGCCAGATTCGGAGGTTGCCGCTGCGCGGCTTGATCCAGTTCCACATGATTAATGCCGGCCTTAGGCCGCCTTGGCCAGTTGCTGTCGGTAGCCCTTGAGCACCTCCTCGCGCAGCACCGCCCAGATGGCCGCGTGCAGCTCGAGAAAGCGCGGCATCATCTTGACCTCGGCCACATCGCGCGGGCGTGGCATGTCGATCACGAAGTCACCGATCGGGCGCGCGGCCGGTCCGGCACTGAGCACCACCACCCGGTCACTCATGGCAATGGCCTCGTCGAGATCGTGGGTGATGAACAGCACCGCCTTCTTCTTTTGTGCCCACAGCTGCAGGACTTCGTTTTCCATCAGCTGCCGGGTCTGGATGTCCAGCGCCGAAAACGGCTCGTCCATCAGGATGATGTCGGGGTCGAGCACCAGCGTCTGGGCCAGGCTGGTTCGCTTGCGCATGCCTCCGGACATCTGGTGCGGGTAGCGGTCGCCAAAACCGCCCAGACCGACCCGCCGCAACCAGTCCTCGGCCTGCGCGCGCGCCTGGTCCTCGGGCACCTGGCGAAACTCCAGGCCGGCCATCACATTGGCCAATCCGGTGCGCCAGGGCATCAGACTCTCGGCCTGGAACATGTAGCCCGCACGACGGTTGATGCCCTGCAGCGGTTGGCCAAAGATGTGCACGGATCCGCGGCTGGGCTCGAGCAGGCCGGCGGCCACATTGAGCAGCGTGCTTTTGCCACAGCCCGTGGGACCGACCACGCTGACGAATTCGCCCGCCCCGACCGTGAGGCTGACCTGATCGACCGCGGTATAGCGCTGGCCCGGGGCCTCCTTGCTGATGAACGTGCAGGCAATGTCCTGCAATTCGATGGCGGGTGTGCTCACGCCTCAGCCCTTCGGATAACGGGCCATCGCCTTCTTGACCAGGTCGTTGGTGTAGATCGCATTGAGGTCGACCTTGGGCAACTTGGGCTCGACACTGGCCAGGGCGTTGAATGCAGTCTGTGGCCCCTTGGCCGGAAACAAGCCGTCGGGCGAGAGGGCCTTTTGCGCCGCCAGAAAACCGTCGATATAAACCGCCCGGTCACCCAGCAAATAGCTCTCGGGCACCACCCGGATGATCTCGCCCGGGCCGGCCTGCTGGATCCACTTGTTGGCGCGCACCATGGCGTTGACCAGCGCCTGCGCGGTCTGCGGATGTTTGTCCAGGAAGGGCTGTGGGGCATAGAGGCAGCCGGCGGGCATCGGGCCGCCAAACACCTTTTCGGCCTCGGCCAGTACCCGGGTGTCCGAAATGATTCGCAGGTCGCCCGAGCGCTGCAGCAAGGTGATGACCGGATCGAGATTGCTGATGGCGTCGATCTGGCCGGCCCTCATTGCGGCCACGGCTCCATTGGCGGCGCCCACCCCGACGATACTCACATCCGAGGGCTTGAGGCCGGCCTTGGCGAGCACAAAATTGACCATCACATTGGTCGAACTGCCCGGCGCCGTGACGCCGATCTTCTTGCCCTTGAGGTCGGCCACGCTCTTGAAGTTGGGCATGGTCTTGGGGTTGACACCCAGCACGATCTGGGGCGCTGCGCCCTGCAGCACAAAGGCACGCATCGGCTGGCCCTTGGCATGCATGTTGATGGTGTGCTCGAAGGCGCCCGAGACCACATCGGCGCTGCCGCCCACCACCGCCTGCAAGGCCCGTGAGCCGCCGGCAAAGTCGACGATGTTGACGTCCAGCCCCTCGGCCTTGAAATAGCCCATCTGTTCGGCGATCGTCAGCGGCAGGTAGTAAAACAGGTTCTTGCCGCCGACGGCAATCGTCACCTTGGGTTTTTCCAGGGCCTGAGCCAGGGTCCAGGGAGCGCTGGCAGCAGCCAGCCCGCCCAGCAGCAGATCGCGTCGTTGCATGGTTTGTCTCCTCGGTTCATGTGTCCGGTCACAGGCCGGATCTGAGGTGGCAGTCTAGCCCATGGCCGGGGCTGTTGCAGTCGCACGGGTGAAGGATCCTTTCAAATAGCCGGTCAGGCTTGTAGATAATGCCTGGATGCCCACCGTAGTCTCCCCTGCTGCCCGCACCCTTCCCTGCCTCACGACCGTACTGCTGGCTCTTGCGCTGGCGGGTTGCGTCGACCCGGAGCCTGCCGCCTGCGCCGGTCTCAATGCCAGCATCGACCGCCATCTGGTTTCGGCCGCATTGCTCCAGCATGAAGGCGAAGTTGAAGACCGCTCGGCCGCCCAGCAAGCGGCCCGCGTCGGCCTGATCCAGAACCATCTGATCAACATCCAGACCCAGGTGAACCTGATGGCCCAACATGCCTGCACGCCCCGACCGGCGCCGGTCGATCCGGGCGCCTACGCCGATGCGTCACGAAACTGCTACCTCTCGAGCCTGAGCGCCTCGGCCTCCAAACTGCAGGAGCGCCCGGAAAGCGAAAGACAGGCGATCCGCCAGAAGGCCCTGGCCGCCTGCGAATTCAGCCGCTGGCAAGCGCGCTGACGAGCTGCAGCACCCGCTGTACGCCTTGGTCTCAGCGCGGACGCTCCAGCCGCGCCAGATCAAAGCCCAGCGCCAACAACCGCTGCTCGATGGCGCGTTGATCCTCTGGCCCCAGGGTGGGCGTGCGCGAGAGCACCCACAGGTACTGCCGTTGAGGTTCGCTGACGATCGCCCAGCGGTAGTCGCTCTCCAGGGCCACGATCCAGTAATCGCCCCAGACCATGGGCAGGAAAGACAGCCAGGCTGGCGCAAAACGCACCCGCAGCCGCGACGATGTCGGTCCGCCAGTTTGCAAGGCCTTGCCGATCGCCTGGTCCATCTGGCCATCGGCCTTGCGGCAACGGTTGAGCACCTCCACACTGCCGTCGTCGAGCTGCCGGTAGGTGGCCGTGGTGTCACCCACGCATTGGCGCTGGAAACGGTTGGGGTATTTCGCCCATTCGTGCCAGGTACCCATGTAGCGCTGCAGATCGACCGCCTCGACCGGCTGCAAGGGCGCGGTTGACGCGCTCACGTTCACCGCCCCCCAAAGCGCCATCAACCCAAGCGTCCAGCGTCTCCAGTTCTGCAGATTCATTTCTTGTCTCCGTGGTGATGCCCGCCTTGCACCAAGCCCGTCCCGGCTTGCTAAGATGATTGGACCATGGTTTCATCCCCGGCCGGCTTGCTGACGACCCAACGCATCGACAAATGGCTGTGGGCCGCGCGGTTTTACAAGACTCGGGCGCTTGCTGTCGAGGAAATCGACAAGGGCCGGGTACAGGTCAACGGTGTGCTGGCCAAACCCTCGCGCGAGGTGCGCCCGGGTGACATGGTCTGTTTGCGTATCGGCGCGATGCAATGGACCCTGCAGGTGCAAGGACTGTCCTTGCAGCGCGGCCCGGCTCCAGTGGCGCGGCAGCTCTACACCGAAACCCCGCAGAGCGAGGCAGCGCGCGCGCAGGCCGCCGAGCTGCACCGCCTGTCACGGGAACCGGCACTGAGCATGCCCGACGGCCGCCCCACCAAGCGCGATCGACGCCAGCTCGAGCATCACTGGAACGAGCGCTGGAGCGCCAGCCTCGACTGAACCCTGCAGGCAGTTTGCGGAAAAATGAAACAAAAAACCCCTCCGCTTGCGCTGGAGGGGTTTTGAGGCTGGGCTTGCGCCCAACAGGACGATTACTTCTTGCCGCGGTATTTGCGCAAGGCAGAGAGCTGAGCGGCCAGCACGGCCAGCTCGGCCTGGGCCGTAGCCAAATCAACCTCGCTCTTGGCATTGCGGACGGCTTCCTGAGCCGCCTGACGGGCGGCATTGGCTTTCTCTTCGTCCAGGTCGGCGCCGCGGATGGCGGTGTCGGACAACACAGTCACGCTGTCGGGCTGCACTTCGAGGATGCCGCCAGCCACAAAGACAAACTCTTCGCCGCCGTCGGCCGTTTCGATGCGCACCGAACCGGCCTTGATACGGGTGATCAGCGGCGTATGGCGGGGGTAGATGCCCAGTTCGCCGGCTTCACCCGGCAAGGCCACAAACCGGGCATCTCCCGAGTAAATGGATTCTTCGGCACTGACCACATCAACGCGGATGGTGTTCATGATTGCTCCAGTTCAAAAAGGCCATGATGTTCAGGGCTCGGGGGCGGTGCCCCCGGGCGCTCAGGCCACCTTCTTCGCCTTCTCGAAAGCTTCGTCAATGGTGCCGACCATGTAGAAGGCCTGCTCGGGCAGGTGGTCGCACT
>CAYMMK010000033.1:0-25243 GCA_964391575.1 uncultured Limnohabitans sp. | reverse complement strand
CCCATCAGGTGCTTGCCGGGTTTTCTTTGCCGGCTGGCGTAGTCGTCCATCAGAACAGCTCTCCTTATGGAATGAAAGACGCCCGGTGGGCCGGGCGCATGTGCGCTGAAATTGTAATTCGGTTACAACCCGAGCCAAGACTCAGGAAATAAAACTACATGGGGGTTATCCCTTGATTCAGGGGCACTGTCCGTCATTGGCGGTGGGAAATGAAAGGCCGCAGGGGCGAGGCCATTTGCACACCAGGCAGATCGGCGCTGGCCGTTGCCTGCAGGTCGGCCAGGGGGCTCCGGTCGCGATGGGGGCGGCGCATCTCGACGCCAGTGACCAGAATGTCCACCAGCAGCAGGTGCAGGACCCGGCTGACCATCGGCAGGTGCGTGGCGGCATGTTCGTTGTGCTCGGCCACCAGGGCGGCGTCGGCCTTGCGCGCCAGCGGAGACTGGCTGGCGGTGATGGCAATCACGCGGGCGCCTTGCTCGGCCACGCGCAGCTGCAGCGCCATCAGTTCAGGCAGATGCCCTCCGCTGCTGATGAAGAGGGCCACCGATCGGGGATCCATCACATTGCACATCAGTTGCTGCAGGTGCGGATCGGTATGGGCACCACAGGCCAGGCCCAGCCGCAGGAATTTCATTTGCGCATCCTGGGCGATAGCTGCGTAATTGCCAACGGCAAAAATTTCAATCCGGCTGGCGTTCTCCACCAGCGTGATGGCGCGGTCAATTTCCTCGCGTTGCAGCGCATTGCGCAGTTGCAAAACCGCATTGGCCGTGTTGCCCAGCACTTTGGCACCCAGTTCCAGCACCGAGTCCTCCTGCGTCACCTGGGTGTGGGTCACCGGCACTGACACACTCAGGCCCGAGGCCAGACGGAGCTTGAAGTCTGACAGGCCCTTGCAGCCCACCGAACGGCAAAACCGAATGACTGTGGGCTGGCTGACCTGCGCGGCCTGGGCGATGTCATGGATCGGATCGCCCAGCACCGATCGGGGCTGCAAGAGCACCAGATCGGCGACCCGCTGCTCGGCGGGCGAGAGTTGCGGCCGCAGGCGGCTGATCTGCGCCAGGATCGCTGCACCGGCTGAGCCCTGCAGCTGCCGCAACTGGGCTTCCAGAATTGCCGAGACACCGATGAGGGTCTGGTTCTCGGCCGTGATGACATAGGTCGGGATGTTGTGCACATAGCCCGAAAAACGGCCCTTGTCCTCAAAGCGGGCACGAAAGCCCGAACGGTCAAAGGCACTGCCCAGACGCGGCACGATGCTGCCGCCGATGTAGATGCCCCCGAGCGCGCCCAGGGTGAGCGCCAGATTGCTGGCGGCGGTGCCCAGCATGTTGCAAAAAACGTCCAGGGTACTCTGGCAGGCCGGGTCGTGGGCCTCCAGGGCTCGCTGCGTGATGTCCGGCGCGGCCAGGGGATGCAGACGTGCCCCGGGGTTGAGGGCCTGGTGAATGAGCTCCAGCCCGGGGCCCGAGATCAGTCGTTCGAAGGAAACATGCGTGAACTGCTGCCAAGCGTATTGCAGCACGGCCACCTCGCGTTCGTCGCGTGGTGAAAAACTGGTGTGACCGCCTTCGGAGCCCAGGGAGATGAAACTGTCGCCCGCCGGGATCAGGCCCGACACGCCCAGTCCCGTGCCGGAACCCAGAAGACCCACCACGCTGTTGCGCACCGGCTGGCCGCCGCCGATCTGGCGCACATCCTTGGTGCCCAGACGCGGCAATGCCATGGCCAATGCGGTGAAATCGTTGACCACCACCAGCGTTTCCAGGCCCAGCGCCTGGCGCGTGGCCTCGATGGAGAACTGCCAGGGGTAGTTCGTCATGCGCACCAGATCGCCATCGACCGGATTGGCCACCGCCAGGGCTGCATGGACAACCTTGTGGGGGCGCACGGCGTCCATATAGGCTTGCACCACATCCTGCAGGCTGTTGTGATCCGCGCAGCGCAGCGAGGCCGGGTTCGAGAGCACCCCGCGCTCGACTTCCAGCGCAAAACGGGCGTACAGACTCCCAATATCGGCAATCAGGCGTGGGGAATCCAGGGTTGGCATCGCGGGGGGGCGTGTACTTGAATTACATTTCAGGCCCGCATCATGCCTGAATCAAGGACAAAATTGATCCGGAACATCCCGAAGCGGTGGAAAATCGGCCCTGAAAGGGTTGTTTCAGTCGATTTTTTGAATCCTTGACCCCAAACCCACCACTTTCGGTAGTTAATCTACATTTGCGATGCGTTTTCGTACCCTCCTGCTGGCCCCGGTTCTCGCTGCCATGGTCTGGTCGGCCCCGGCGGCCAGGCCCGCGCTGGACTGGCGCGATCAAATCCTCTACTTTGTCCTGACCGACCGCTTTGACGACGGCAATCCCCGCAACAACGACCAGGGGGCGGGCGAGTACGACCCGAGCGATCGGCGTCGCTTCAGCGGCGGCGATCTGGCGGGCCTGCGGCGCCGTCTCGACTACATCCAGGCCCTGGGGGTGACCGGCCTGTGGATCAGCCCTCCTGTGCTCAATCAGTGGTGGAACGGCAGCTACGGCGGCTACCACGGCTACTGGGCTTCGGACTTTCGCCGCATCGACCCCCACCTGGGGACATCCGCCGACTACCGCTTGTTGGCGGGTGACCTGCGCCGCCGTGGCATGACGCTGGTTCAGGACATCGTACTCAATCACACTGGCGATTACTTCCGCATGGTGCCTGACGGGCAGGGCCGCCCGCTTTGGCAGGCCAACACCCAAAGCCGCCCTACGGGTGCCCCCCGGCAGGCACCGTTTGACCGCAATGACGCCCGCAACCCCCGTCACTTTCGCGCGGGCATTTACCACTGGACGCCCGACGTGATCGACTATGGCGACCGTCAGCAGGAACTGCGCTACCAGATGTCGGGGCTTGATGACCTCAATACCGAAAACCCCCGCGTGCGCCGCGTCCTGCGCCAGAGCTACGGGCACTGGCTGCGCAGCGTGGGGGTGGACGCCTTTCGCCTGGATACGGCGTTTTATGTGCCCCAGGACTTTCTGCAGGACTTCCTCGACAACCCCGATCCGCAAGCCCCGGGGATGCGGGTGCTGGCGCAGCGCCTCGGACGGCCGGAATTCTTCATGTTCGGGGAAGGTTTTGCAATGGATCGCCCCGGTGAAACGGCCGGCATGCGCAAGATCGAAAGCTATGTGCGCGACGCCCAGGGGCGACCGGTATTGCCTGGCATGCTGCACTTCACCCTGTACGGTACGCTGGGGGATGTATTTGCACGCGGCCAGCCGCCGATCGAACTGGCCGATCGCATCCGCCAGACCATGCAGTTGCACAGCCGCCCGCACTGGATGCCCACCTTTGTCGACAACCATGATGTCGACCGCTTTCTTGCCGGCGGCACGCCGGCCGCACTGCGCCAGGCCCTGGCCGCGATCATGACCCTGCCGGGCATTCCGGTGATCTACTACGGCACCGAACAAGGTTTTCGTGGGCAGCGCGATGCCATGTTTGCCGCCGGGTACGGCTCTGGCGGACGTGACCATTTCGATCCGTCGGCGCCCCTGTACCGAGCCCTGCAGCAACTGACTGCGTTGCGTCGGGGCCACCCGGTCTTCACGCGAGGTTATCCCCATGTGCTGCAGGCCCAGAGCCAGTCAGCCGGCGCGATTGCCTGGCGGATGGACCATGAGACACAGTCGGCCCTGGTGGTGATGAACACGGCCGATCATGACGTGTTGCTCGATGGCCTCACGCCGGGCTGGGGGGCGGGCGGCCGTGCCCGAAGCCTGCTGAGTTGGCAGGGCAACGCAATCATGGCGACTGACGACCTTTCGCTGGACGCTCGCGGACAGGTGCACCTGTCCCTGCCGGCGCGCAGCGTTCGGGTCTGGTTGCGAGATCCGCAGGGCATGGCAGCGCCGGTCCCGCAGCCCCCTTCGAGCTTGGCGCTGGTGCGCCCGAGCGGGCAGACTCCGGGCTGTGTGGACCTGCAGTCCGAGATTGCGCCGGCCAGGCAGGAAGGACTGCGCTGGGAGCTGGTGCGCAATGGCCGCGTACAAGACGGCGTGCGTTGGACCGAAACCGCCGGGGCCGTACAGGCGTGTCTGCCGCAAGAGGCGCTCGATGATGCGCCCGAAGGTCACCGGCTGGTGCTGGCCGGCTGGAAGGGGCCGCAACTGGCCGCACTCAGCGAGCCCCTGATCCTGCCCTGGCAGCGGCCCTGGCAGACCGTACTCGATCATCACGATCCGGCTGGCGACGACCGCGGGCCTGAAGGCCGTTACCTTCGGCCACTGGACCCCCCCTACGCGCAAGGCACACTGGACCTGCAACGGGTGACCCTGCAGACTTCGGGCAACCGGCTGCGCCTGCAACTGCAGCTCGGACACCTCAGTCAGGTCTGGAAACCGGCCAACGGTTTCGACCATCTGGCACTGACCGTCTATGTGCAGTTGCCCGGCCGGGGGCCGGGGCTGGCGCTGATGCCCCTGCAACATGCCCGACTGCCAGAGGGCATGCACTGGCACCAGCGTCTGCGCGTGCACGGCTGGTCCAATGCCCTGTTCACCCACGAGGGCGCCAGCGAGCACCATGAAGGCACGCCCTGGCCCGAGGCTGCTCGAGTGCAGGCCGATCCACGGCAGCGCTCCATCACCCTCGAGTGGCCCCGCAGCGCGCTGCACGGTCTGCGCGATCTGCGCGGCCTTCGGCTGTACGTGACCACCTGGGACTATGACAACGGCTACCGTGCCCTGGCCCCCCAAGCCGGCCCCTTTGTGGTGGGTGGGGGTACGTCCGACGGGCCACGCATCATGGATGACACACCCGTGCTGACCGTGCCATGAGCCTGGAACGATTTGGCCGCGCCGAACTGCGCTCACTGGTGTGGCCCCTGCTGCTGGAGTTGGCTTTGGGCATCACCGTCGGCCTCATCGGTACGGCCCTGGCCGCCCGCACATCGGACACCGCGGGTGCAGCCTTTGCCCTGGGCAATCACCTGTTTGGCCTGCTGTTCATGGTCTTCAGGCTGGTGGGTGCCGGCGTCAGTGTGGTCATCAGCCAGAACCTGGGGGCGGGGCAGCTCCAGGAGGCCCGGCGCGTGGCCTTTGCCGGGTTGGCCGCCGCCACCTGGCTGGGCCTGGCGGTGGCCCTGCTGGCCCTGACCTGCGCCTCGCCCCTGCTGGGACTGCTCAATGCACCTGCCGAGGTGATGCCACTGGCAGCACCCTTCCTGATGGCGCTGGCGCCGGCCTTGCTGCTCGATGCCTGGACGGCCAGCATGGCCAGCGTGATGCGCGCCCACCTGCGCAACACCGACACCTTGCGTGTCACCTGGGCCATGCACACCAGCCACCTCCTCCTGGCCCTGCCCCTGATGGGCGGTGCCGGCCTGGGTTCCGGACTGGGGCTGCCCGGTTTCGCGCTGGCGCTGGCCCTCAGCCGGGTGCTGGGTTTCGGGCTGTACCTGTGGCTGTGGCGCTGGCGTCTGCAACTGCGTCCCGGCTGGCGCGACGGCTGGCAATTGCGCTGGGCCCAGCTGGGGCCGGTCCTTCACATCGGACTGCCCGGCGCGGCTGAGAATCTGGCCTGGCAGGCGGCCTTCATGGTCAGTGTGGCGGCCGTTGGAGTGATGGGCACCCAGGCCCTGGCCACCCAGACCTATGTGCTGCAGCTCAATATGTGGATCCTGATCAGCGCCGTGGCACTGGGCGTGACGGTCGAGATGGTGGTCGGCCGCATGGTGGGCGCACGCGCCTTGCACGAAGCCCATCGGCTGGTGCTGCGGGCGCAGGCCCTGGGCCTCTCGCTGGCGCTGCTGATCGCAGTGCTCATGGCGCTGGCCTCACCTTGGGTGCTGCGGCTGTTCACCGACGATCCGGACATCCTGCGCACCGGCCAGCAGCTCATGTGGTGGGCCATCGCCCTGGAGACCGGGCGCACCTTCAACCTGATTGTCATTGGTGCATTGCGCGCCACCGGCGATGCCCGTTACCCGGTGCTGGCTGGGGCGGGCTCGATGGCCGTGGTGCTGGCGGGCGGCAGTTGGTGGCTGGGGGTCCACCTCGGCTGGGGGCTGGTGGGGGTCTGGATCGCCTATGCCGCTGACGAATGGATCCGCGGTCTGCTGATGTGGCTTCGCTGGGTTCGGCTGGGCTGGGTGCCCCATGCTCGCGCCGTCCAGCGCCGCACACGGGGGACGCCCACCGGGGTGGCTGCAACGTTGCCCGCCGAACCGGCGCCATGATCCCACCACCCGCATCTTGGTCCCGCCGCGCCCGGCTGCACCGGCCTTTGCGGCATTTGCTGGGGTGATCTAAAAGCCTCCTGGCGCGCGATCCACCTCAGTCTCTTCGATGGTTCGGACCAGCTCCAGCCCCCCAAACACCAGCATGGCCACACCCGCCATGAAGCCCCACAAGTCCGGTTGGTACCAGGTCGAGACCGACCAGGGCTGCCGGGCGATCTGCAGCCAGGCTTGCAGGGCCGAAGGCGCGGCCAGGCACAGGGCTGTGACCACCAGGGCCACAAAGCCCAACAGAAGTCGATGGGACCAGCGCGTGACCGAGAACCCTTCGTTGCACCCAGAAGCGCTCGGCTCTGCCGCCAACCGGCCCATGACCTGCGCGACAAAGACCGGATCGTCGGTGCTGGCCGAAGGTGACCCGGCGTCTTCGGTCAGCAGTGCATCGAGCCAGTCGGTTTTGCCCTGATCGTCCCCAGCGCGATCAGAGCCCGACACCGGGGTGACCAGGGCGGGCGTCTGGCGTGATTCGCGGCGCTTATCGGGGCGTGAAGTGGCGTTCATGGTGGACTCCGGTGGGTTCATTCCGCGAAGGAGGGCTTCCAGGCGGCCAGCAGCGTTTGCAGTTTGGCACGCCCGCGTATCAGGTGGCTCTTGAGCGTGCCCAGGGGCAGGCCCAGCACCTCGGCCGCCTGCGTGTGGCTTAGGCCCGCGTGGTAGCAGTGCACGATGGCCGCTGTCTCCAGCGGGTGCAGTTGCGCCAGGGCCCGCGTCAGGTCCAGACGCAGCTCGTGGCCGGGCTCGGCAGCGCTTTCGTGGTCCGTATCGCCCCATTCGCCCGTTGGCGAGTGGGCCATGCCGGTCGGCTGCTGGCGCCGGTGCTGCAGGAATTCGCGGTAGGCGATGCGGTACAGCCAGGTGCTCCACTGGGCATCGTGGCGAAAGCCGGGCAGGGCGCGCCAGGCATGCAGGAAGGTTTCCTGCGCAAGATCGTCGGCCAGCGCCTGCTGCCCGTGGGTGAGCTGGCGCAGCACGGCCCGTACCCGGCCCTGGTGCGCCGCCACCAGCCGGGCAAAGGCCTGAGGATCACGCTCGCGCTGGGCCTGCAGCAGCCATGCACGCTCCTGCTCGGGAGGCGGGAGGGACATCGTCAGCGTGGGGTTGAGGCGGCCGCCTGTTCACGCTGCAGCTGCCGCGATTCGACGCGCCAGAGGTACAGCCAGCCCAGCCCCAGCATGCAGGGCAGCAAGCCCCAGGCCCAGCCATGAAAGCCGGTGAACTGCCCGTCTTCGAGGTTGACCAGAAACACCACCAGGCCCAGGCCGACCCCCGCGCAGATGGCCATCACCCCCTTGCGCAGCAAGGCACTCACGCGTTCAGCCCGCGCTTCGGGCGTGAGGGCGTGATCGGGTCGGGGCGGCGGCTCCTGCATCATCAGCTCGGGCGGAATGGCCTGCCCCAGCTGTGCCAGCTGCCGTATGGTTTCGTGCACCAGCCGGGCCTTGTTCCGGTGCTGCGCATGGCGCAGCACCAGGTAAACGATGGGAATGCACAGGGCCAGCAGAGGAACCGCCAGGACTGCCAGCGGAATCAACAGATGCGAATCCATGAGGAACTCCTTTCAAACACGGCTTGGATGCAGCGCAGTGTCTGTCCGGATGCATGGCGGCGAAGTTTTTTTGAGCGCAGGGCCTGCAACGCTGGAGGCCTCAACGCCCCAGCAGGAACTTCACCGGCACATCGAGCCGCTGCGCCCAGGCCTTTTCGTTGTGGCCAGTGCCCTCGAAAACACGGCTCATGTAGTGCACCTCAGGGCCGCTTTCGCGCCAGCCACGGTCGCGCACGATCTGGTCGACGATGCGCTGGTGGGGCGGGTAGAGTGCGTCGAGCTCGGTGGTGCCATGGTCCTGGTACAGGCGCAGGCCGGCCGGGGCTGGCAGATGGGCCTGCAGGTAACTAAAAGCGGCCAGGGGCAGCGTGGCGTTGGGCTGGTGGGCACCCACCCAGTGGGTCGACAGGCCGGCGGCACGGCCAAAAATCTTCGGGTACTCGCACAGTCCGTAGACTGAAATCATGCCGCCCATGCTTGCGCCGAGCAAGGCGGTGCTGCCCGGCCCGGGGCGCGTGGGGTAGCGTCGATCGATCAGGGGCTTGAGTTCCTCGACCAGAAACCGCAGGTAGGCATCGGCCTGCGACCGCCCCCGCAGGGCTTGACTGAGGAAGGTCTCGCGGGTTGCTGCGGGCAGGTACTGCAGGTGCTTCTGGGGAAAGTATTCGCTGTGACGGTGCTCGCCGGCATTACCGATGCCAACCACCATCGTCGGACCGATTTCGCCGGACTGCATCAGACGACTGAGGGTCACGTCCACCTCCCAGGCCTGACGATTCCAGGTGGTGCTGGCGTCCCAGAGCATCTGGCCGTCGTGCATGTAGATCACCGCATAGCGTTGCCCGGCAGCCTGCAGCTGCTCATGCTCTGGCGGCAGCCAGACTTGCACCGGCCGGGGCTGCACATGCTGCCAGGCCAGGCCCTGCAGGTGTTCGAGATGGCCGTGGCGGACCTTGGCCGTGGCGGACTCTTGTTGTGCGTTGGAAGGGGGTGCGAACCCCGCCGTCATGCAGGCGCCCGCACCGACCCAATTGAGCGCCGAGCGACGGGTTATGGGCTGGCTGTACATGTTTTTTGCGCCTTCACAAGCTGCATCAAACCCGCGTGGCCTCAGACAGTTGCCACACCCGTGCTTCCCAGGCGGCCAGGGTGTGGGGGGCCAACGCCCATTCCTCGCTGGGCAGATTGCCGATCAGCGCTTGCGCGCCCGAGCGGTCGGGCAGGGCCAGACCCTCCAGGGGCTGGAACTGACCGCTGAAGTTGCACAGCACAAGCAGTCGGGTGTGCCCATCGTCACGCAGATAGGCCAGCAGATGCGGGTGCCTGGGCAACAGCAGCTCGAAGCGGCCATGCACCAGCACCGGCAGTGTCTTGCGCAGCGCAATCAGCCGTCGGTAATAGTGAAACACCGAAGCCGGGTCGTCGAGCGCCTGCTCGGCATTGACCTCGGCATGGTTGTCATGCACCGCCAGCCAGGGGGTGCCGCAGGTAAAGCCCGCCTGCGGACCGGCGTTCCAGGGCATGGGGGTGCGGGCATTGTCACGGCCTTTGGCGTGGATGCTCTGCAGCACTTTGGCCGGGCTCTGGCCGCGTTCGGTGATGGCCACACGGTACATATTGAGGGTTTCGATGTCGCGGTAGTGCGCAATGTCGGGCCAGCGCACATTGGTCATGCCCAGCTCTTCACCCTGGTAGACAAAGGGGGTGCCCTGCATCAGGTGCAGGGCGGTGGCCAGCATGCAGGCCGATCGCACGCGGTAACGCGCGCTGTCGTCGCCAAAGCGCGAGACCACCCTGGGCTGGTCGTGGTTGCACCAGTACAGGCTGTTCCAGCCCTGCCCGTGCAGGCCGTTTTGCCAGCGCGAGAGTATGGTCTTGAGTTCGGGCAGGTGCAGCGGCCGCAGCGCCCATTTGCCCTGACCGGGCTGGCTGTCGACGTCCATATGCTCGAACTGGAACACCATGTCGAGCACGCCGCTGTCGGGGTGGGTGATTTCGCGGGCCTGCTGCACCGTCGCACAGGGCGCTTCGCCCACGGTCAGAGTGTCGTAATGGTCGAGGACTTCGGTGCGCATTTCGCGCATGAATTCCATGAAGCGAGGTCCATGCGTCACCATGCTGAATGCGGGCTGCACAAATCCGGCCTGCACACGCGGCGCATCAGGCAGGGCTCCGCCTTCGAGCCAGGGCTTGGAGATCAGGTTGATCACGTCCATGCGAAAGCCACGCACGCCCTTTTGCAGCCAGAAGTGCATCAGCCGGTAGACCTCGGCACGCACCTTCGGGTTGTCCCAGTTCAGGTCGGGCTGGCGGGGCGAGAACATGTGCAGGTAGTACTCGCCAGTGGCTTCGTTCCAGGTCCAGGCCGGGCCACTGAAGGCCGACTCCCAGTTGGTGGGCTCGCGCCCGTCGACCGGCTCGCGCCAGATGTAGTAGTCATGGTAGGGGTTGTCACGCGCGCTGCGGGCCTGACGGAACCACTCGTGCTCGTCGGAGGTGTGGTTGACCACCAGGTCCATGATCAGCGAAAGCCCGCGCCGCTTCATTTCATCCACCAGGTGGTCGAAGTCCTCCATGGTGCCGAAGTCGGGATGGATGGCGCAGTAGTCGCTGATGTCGTAGCCGTTGTCGTCGTTGGGCGAGGCATACACCGGCGAGAGCCAGATGACATCGGCACCCAGCGACTGCACATGGTCGAGTCGTTGCACGATGCCCGGCAGATCGCCGATGCCATCACCGTTGCTGTCGCAAAAACTGCGCGGGTAGATCTGGTAGATCGTGCTGCGCTGCCACCAGGGAGTCTTGCCGGCCATGGCTTCAGTGCGGCAGGGGTGCGGTGCGGCGGCAGGCCAGACCGTCGGAGTCGAAGAGATGCAGGTGCTCGGGCAGCAACAGGGTGCGCACCCTGGCACCGGAGGGTTGCAGGGCACTGCCGTCCACACGCACGGTGAGCAGGGCGCCGCCGGCCTGCACATACAGCAGTGAGGCGTCGCCCAGCCGCTCGATGTGCTGCAGCGGGCCGTCCAGCACGCCAGCCCGGGCAGGCGGGTGGTCGGCCAACGGCAGATGCTCGGGGCGCACCCCGAGCCGCACTGCCGCACCCGCAGGCAGGTGACGGGCATCGACGTCCGCGCGGAGCTGCTGGCCGGCCAGCGCCAGCACTGCGTGGTCGGCCTCGGCCCGTACCAGGACGGCATCGAGCAGGTTCATGCGCGGCGAGCCGATGAACTCGGCCACAAACACGCTGGCCGGGCGGTGGTAGAGATCCATCGGCGTGCCGACCTGGGCCACGCTGCCACGGGCGCCGATAAGCTCACCGGTGTGCAGCAGCACGATCTTGTGGGCCAGCGTCATCGCCTCGACCTGGTCGTGGGTGACATAAATCATGCTGGCCGAGCCCATGTCGCGGTGCAGTCTGGCAATCTCCAGCCGGGTCTGCACGCGCAGGGCAGCGTCCAGGTTGGACAAAGGCTCGTCAAACAGGAACACCTTGGGGTTCTTCACAATCGCGCGCCCGATGGCCACGCGCTGGCGCTGCCCGCCCGAGAGCGCCTTGGGCAGGCGATCGAGCAGGGGCGTGAGCTGCAGGATCGCGGCCGCCTCTTTGACCTTGCGCTCGATGGCTGCCTTGTCGGCGCCCAGCACCCGCAGGCCAAAGGCCATGTTTTCGGCCACGGTCATGTGCGGGTACAGGGCGTAACTCTGGAACACCATGGCCACGCCGCGCTGCGCCGGGGGCAGGTCGTTGACGCGCTGATCCCCAATGTAAAGATCGCCCGTACTGATGTCCTCCAGGCCTGCCACCATTCGCAGCAGGGTTGACTTGCCGCAACCGGAGGGGCCGACGAAGACGCAGAACTCGCCCTGCTCGATGGTCAGGCTGGCGTTGTGGATGGTCAGCGGCAGATCGGGTGCGTAGCGCTTGCAGACATTGCGAAATTCAATGCGGGACATCGCAGGTTCTCCATTGGGCCGTCAGGCCAGGCGCAGCAACAGCCCGCCAAAGGCCTCGAAAGCAAGCTCGCCGCCTTGCAGCCGCCCGCCTTGCAGGCCGGGCAGGTCGAGCACGGCGGCCGCTTGCAGGCCTGTGGGCAAGGTCAGCGTGGCCGGGCGGTCACTGAAATTGAGCGCACACAACACACGCTCGCCGGCGTGCTCTCGAACATAGGCCAGCACCTGTGGATGCACCGGCAGCAAAGACTGCTCGCCCTTGATCAGGACGGGCTGGCTGCGACGCCAGTGCAGCAGCTGACGGTAGAAGTGCAGCATCGAGTCCGGGTCGCGCTGCTGCAGATCCACGGCCAGCTTGCGGTAGGCCCCGGTGATCGGCAGCCAGGCCTTGGGGCTGTGGTTGCCAAAGCCCAGGTCCACGGCGGTGCTGTCCCAGGGCATGGGCGTGCGGCAGCCGTCGCGGCCCTTGAATTCGGGCCACATGGTGATGCCGTAGGGGTCTTGCAGATCCTCGTAGGCCACCTCGGCCTCGGGCAGGCCCAGCTCGTCACCCTGGTACAGGCAGGGCGAGCCACGCAGTGTCATCTGCAACACTGCGGCCAGCCGCAGCAGCTTCGGATTGCAGTCCGGGCCGCCCCAGCGCGAACCGACCCGGGGCACGTCGTGGTTGGACAGTGCCCAGGAGGGCCAACCGCCGCGACTCTTGTCGGCAAAGCGCTGCAACAGGTTGTGCAGGAAAGGGCTGGACCAGTCGGCGCCCAGCAGGTCGAAGCTGTAGGCCATGTGCAGCCTGTCGTCGCCGCGGGTGTATTCGGCCATGGTGGCGATGCTGTCGTCGGTGCCGATCTCGCCCACCATGGTGGTGTCGGGGTACTGGTCGACCAGGGCGCGCAATTGCTGCAGGAAACCGATGTTTTCGGGGCGCTCCTTGTCATAGATGTGGCGCTGCCAGGTGTAGGGATTGACGTCAGGAAACGCCGCGTCGCCGCTGGTCGCCTTGCCGCGGCCCGGGTTGTCGCGCAGCTGCTGGTCATGGAAGTAGAACGGTGCCGTGTCCAGCCGGTAGCCGTCCACGCCGAGATCGAGCCAGAACTTGACCGTCTCCAGAAGCGCCCGCACCACTTCGGGGTTGTGGAAATTCAGGTCCGGCTGACTGCTCAGGAAGTTGTGCAGGTAGTACTGGCGCCGTCGCGTGTCCCACTGCCAGGCGCTGCCGCCAAACACGCTCAGCCAGTTGTTGGGCGGATTGCCGTCGTCCTTGGCATCGGCCCAGACGTACCAGTCGGCCCGGGGGTTGTCGCGCGAGGCCCGGCTTTGCGCAAACCAGGGGTGCTGGTCGGAGGTGTGCGAGAGCACCTGGTCGATCATCACCTTCAGGCCCAGGGCGTGGGCGTGCTGCACCAGGTTACGGAAGTCCTCCAGGGTGCCGAACATCGGATCGATGTCGCAGTAGTCGCTCACGTCGTAGCCGAAGTCCTTCATGGGGCTTTTGAAAATCGGCGACAGCCAGAGGGCGTCGGCGCCCAGATCGGCCACATGCTGCAGCCGTGCGGTGATGCCGGGCAGGTCGCCCACGCCATCACCGTTGCTGTCGGCAAACGAGCGGGGGTAGATCTGGTAGATGACGCCGCCGCGCCACCACTGGTTGTTGGGTGCCTTGCTCATGATGCGGATATGAGTGAAAAAAGTCAGCCTTTGACTGCTCCGGCCGTCAGGCCCGAGACGATCCGTTTCTGGAAAAAGAACACCAGCAGCAGCAGCGGCACGGTGACGATCACCGATCCGGCCATGATGGTGCCCCAGGGAATTTCGAACGCGGTGGCACCGGCGATCAGCGAGATCGCCACCGGCACGGTGCGTTCGGTGTCGTTGACCACAAAGGTCAGTGCAAACAGGAATTCGTTCCACGCCCCGATGAAGGCCAGCAGGCCGGTCGACACCAGCGCCGGCCACAGCAGCGGCATGAAGACCTGGAAGATGATGCGCAGCGGTCCGCAGCCGTCCATGATGGCGGCCTCCTCGAGCTCCCCGGGCAGCTCGCGCATGAAGGTGGTCAGGATCCAGACCGTGAACGGCAGCGTGAACAGCGTGTAGGGCACCACCAGTCCGAGTGCCTTGTTGTACAGGCCCAACCACTGGATGAGCTCGAACATGCCCGAGAGCACCGCCACCTGCGGAAACATCGACACGCCCAGCAGCGTGACCAGCAGCAGCCCCTTGCCCTTGAAGCGGATGCGGCCCAGTGCGTAGGCGGCTGTCAGGCCCATCAGCAGCGCACAGCCCACCGTCAGCACCGATACCATGAAAGAGTTGACCAGACTCTTGCCGAAGGGCTGGACACCTTCAAACAGGGCCCGGTAGTTGCGCAGGTCACCGCCCGCAGGCCACAGCGCGGTGTTGAACAGGTCGGTGCCGCTCTTGAGCGAGGTGGAGAATGCATACAGCAAGGGGTAAACCGACAGGATCACCACCACCGCCGAGGCCAGGTACAGGCCGACACCGGCCCACAAGGGGCGCCTGCTCATCGCGCATCCTCCGACAACCTGACCCGGGTGGCGCGCAGGAAGACCAGTGCGGTCAGCAAAATGATCAGGAACAGCGAGGTCGATGCGGCCGAGCCGAAGCCCATGTTGCCGTATTCGACCATCTCGCGACGCACGAAGCCCGACATGCTGATGGTGCTGCCGTTGTTGGAGGTCAGCACATAGATCAGGTCGAACACCCGCAGCGCATCGAGCAGTCTGAACACCACCGCCACCATCAGCGGCTGGCGGATCAGCGGCAGCGTGATGCGCCAGAACACCCGCAGCGGATGGACCCCGTCGACCCGAGCGGCCTCGTAGCAGTCGCGCGGCACCGTTTGCAGCGCCGCCAGGATCAGCAAGGCCATGAAGGGCGTGGTCTTCCACACATCCACCAGCACCACGCTCCACATCGCGTAGGCGGGCTCGGCGGTCCAGGCAATCTTCTGGCTGATCAGCCCGGCACCCAGCAGCAGGTCGTTGATGACGCCGAACTGGTCGTTGAGCATCCAGCCCCACATTTTGGCTGAGACGATGGTCGGAATGGCCCAGGGCACCAGCACCGCGGTGCGCACGAACGCGCGGCCCTTGAAGTCCTGGTTGAGCAGCAGCGCCACCCCCAGGCCGGTGAGCGTCTCCAGCAGCACTGAAACCACGGCAAAGAAGAAGGTGTTGCGGATCGACAGACCCCAGTCGCCGGCCCAGAAGCCCTCGTCATCATTGGGGTTGAAGAACAGGCCGTATTCACCGAAATAGTTTTCCAGTCCGACCCACTGGCTGGCGGCCATGTCATTGATGTTGGTGTCGGTAAAGCCAAACCAGATCGAGCGTGCCAGCGGCCAGACGGCCACCACCAGCATCAGCACGATCATCGGGGACAGAAACAGCCAGGCGGTGCGGGTGCGGTTGTGCATGCGGCTCACCAGTGCTTGCGACGGATCTGGCGCAGTCGTTTTTCGAGTCGGCGCACCGCTTCCTCGCCGGTGGCGCGGCCCGACATCACTTCATGCGCGGCGTTGTAGAAACTCTGGCTGACCTGCGGGTACTTCAGGCCGGTGGCGCTGGTCGGGCGCGCCACGCTGTTGGCAAACACCTCCTGCAGATTCGCCATGAAGGCATTGGCTGCGATCACCTCACGGTCCTGATAGAGGGCGGGCAGTGTGGGGTTGAAGGAGCCGCCGATGGCCCGGGCTTTTTGCACCTGGGCACTGGTCATGTACATCACCAGATCGGCGGCAATCTCGGGGTGCCGGCTGTAGCGCGACACCCCCAGCTGCCAACCGCCCAGCGTCGCCGCGCTGGGTTGGCCTGGCAGTTTGGCAATACCCACCTTGCCCTTGACCGGGCTGTCGTCCTTTTCCAGCAGGGCCCAGGCGTAGGGCCAGTTGCGCATGAACAGGGCCTGGCCGTTCTGGAACACGCCGCGTGCTTCCTCTTCCTCGTAATTGAGGACGCCAATGGGTGCGATCTTGCCAATCCAGCTGGCCGCCAGATTGAGGGCTTGCGCCGCCTGTGCATTGTTGACGGTGATCTGCCCGGCAGCATCGACCACCGAGCCGCCGCCATGGCCGCTGACCCATTCGAGGGCATTGCAGGTCAGGCCCTCGTAGGCCTTGGCCTGGAACACAAAGCCATGGAAATTGGCTGCGCCGCGGCGGCGCTCGGCCTCCTGTACCAGGCGAGCAGTCTCGGTCAGTTCGGCCCAGGTGGTGGGTACCGGGCGGCCATGGCGTGCCAGCAGATCCTTGCGGTAGTACAGCAGTCCGGCATCGGTGTACCAGGGCATGCCCACCAGACGGCCGCCCACCGTGTTGTTGGCAATGATGGCCGGAAAATGCTGGGCCTCGATGCCCCGGCTCAAGGGCTTGAGGTCGAGCAGGTGGTCCTTGAGTACCCCCGGCCAGGCGGTGTCGATCTGCACCACATCGATGTCGGGCGACCTGGCGGCAAACAGCTGGCGGTACAGGGCCAGCTTTTCGGTCGGGCTGGTGGGGGGCGAGAAGTTCTTCACCGTGTGCCCGGTTTTTGCAGCCCAGGCCTGGGCGTGCTTGAGGCAGAACTCCACATCGCTGCCGCTCGGGCCGCAGGTGATGGCGATTTCCACCGCCTGTGCAGTGGCCAGTGTGCTGCCCAGGCACAGCGCCGTCCAGCGGGCAAGCCATCGCAGCGAAGGTCGGTTGGGCCTCATCGGACAGATCCTGCAGGCAGGGGGCGGACAAAGACCACAGCGGTGCGCGGGGGCACCGTGAAACGGCCCTGCGTCGCATCGGCGCGTGCCTGTTGCCGGGGCCGCCTGTCGGCGGCGGCGGTGGCGCGGTGTACCGGGTGCAGCTGCCAGGCGGCGCCAGCGAGCGTGCGGTCCTGCACGGTGTGCGCACGGGTGTCCACGTTGACCAGGTACACCAGTTCGGCAAAGCCGGCCTCCGGCAAGCCGGCGCCGTCCAGATGGCCGGCAATCACGGCCGGGTTCTGCTGCGCCCCGGTGTTGAAAAAGCGCAGCCGCTGATGGATGTCCTGGGCCGTGGTCAGGCGCAGCAGCCGGGTGCTCTGGCGGATACGCAGCCAGTCGCGAAAGGCATCGCGAGCGAAAGCAATGTCCGTCGGCCGGGCCCGCAGCGCCGGCTCGCGCAGCAACTGACGCATCAGCGGATACAGGTGGGCATTGTCACGCGCCGGGGGCAGGCCGGTGCCGAAGTGGTGTTGGCGGTAGGTCCAGTCCAGACGGTTGAACCAGTCGCCCGAGTCGTAGCTGTTGCCATCGAGCGACTTCGAGCGCAGGATGTCCTGTCCCGCATGGAAATACGCCACACCCTGGCTCAGCGCGACCAGTGCACTGGCCAGTGTCTGCACCCGTGCACGCTCGGCGGTGGAGGTGGTCAGTGGCAGCTTGAAGGCCAGGCTGTCGTAGAGCGTGAGGTTGTCGTGGTTTTCCACATAGTTGACCACCTCGCCCGGCTGCGTCACATACCCGGTGGGCTGATCGCCATAAGCCATGTCCTGCAGCGCCAGGGTCTGGCCGCTGGCGCTGTGCAGGCGGTACTCGCGCAGCGAACCCGCCAGACCAGCACGCACCTGGTCGGCTGCACGCAGCAGCACCTCGCGTTCACGCGGCGGCGCCACCTCGTTGGGGTGCAGCACCAGACCGCTGACATAGCCCTGTTCGGCGCGAATGCGCTGGGCATTGTCGCTGGCGCCGCCGCCCCGTACGGCGTCGCGCAGCCGGTCGTTGAAGGTGCCAATGCCGCTGCCCCCCAGTGACAGTTGCGAGGCCTGCACAAAGCGGGCGCCGTCCTTGACCTCACCAAAGTTCCAGCCCTCGCCAATGAAATCGATGCGCCGCCCGGTCGCTTGCTGCACGCGCTGGTGCATGCGCAGCATGGCATCGCGCGGCTGGTGACCCATAAGGTCAAAACGGAAGGAGTCGATGCGGTAGTGCTGCGCCCACAGCAGCACCGAGTCCGACATGAGCTTGTCCATCATGCGGTGCTCGGTGGCCGTGTTGTCACAGCAGGTCGAACGTTCGACCTCGCCCTGCAGGTTCAGGCGCTGGTAGTAGCCCGGCACGATGCGGTCGAGGACCGATTGCGGATGCTGCCCGGAGGCCGAGGTGTGGTTGTAGACCACATCCATGCCCACCCGCAGACCGGCGCGGTGCAGGCCCAGCACCATCTGGCGGAACTCGACGATGCGCCGGGTCCCATCGTCGGCATCGCTGGCGTAACTGCCTTCCGGGGCATTGAAGTGCAGCGGGTCATAGCCCCAGTTGAAACAGTCCTGTGCCGCACCGGCCATGGCCTGGGCCTGGGGTTGCTCGCTGTCACCTGATCCCTCAATGACAGGCGAGCTGCAACCCTTCTCGGGGACGGTGGCCAGATCGAATACGGGCAGCAGGTGCACATCGGTCAGGCCGGCCCGCGACAGCGCCCGCAAGTGCCGCATGCCGCGTGAGCGCGGGTGGGTGAAGGCCAGGTACTTGCCGCGGTGGGCCGCGGGCACACTGGCATCATTGATTGAAAAATCGCGCACATGCAGTTCGTAAATCGTCATGTCCACCGGGTGACGCACCCGTGAGGGCAAGGGCGTCTCGGCCCAGCCAGGTGGGCGCAGGGCCGGATCGTCCAGATCGGCCACCACGCTGCGCTGCGAGTTGGCAGTGAGACTGACCGAATAGGGGTCGGTCACCAGCTGGCGTACCAGACCCTGTCCGGGCACCCAGACGGTGACGGCGTAGCGGTAATGGCGCTCGCGCGTGCCTGCCGGTCGCTGAATTTGCCACACGCCACTGGCCGGATCGCGCTGCATGTCGTGGCGAGCGCTCGAGGGGCTGCGGGCATCGGGGTAAAGGCACAGTTGCACCTCTCGGGCGGTGGGCGCCCAAAGGGCAAACCGCAGGCCGGCATTGGGCCCGCCCAGTACCTGGGCACCCAGTGGGACGGACTCGGCGGCTGGTGCGAACACCGCATCGAGCGCCCCGGGCAGTTGCAGCCGGGCCGCGGCCAGCACCTGCCCCTGTGCGTCTTCCTGCACCAGCAAGGACTGGCCAGCGTGCAGTCTTGCGTGCAGGGCGGCTTGCGCGGACGGCGACAGGGTGTCGGCAAGCTGCAGGCGCAGACCGCTGCCGGCATAGCGCCAGCGTGCTGCAGTACCGGCCGCTGCGGCGTCGCCGGACACCAGCAGGCTCAGGGCCAGATCGTGGCCGGCGGCGGGTTCGCCCACCCGCCAGCGCAGCTGACCGCTGTCCGAGACCAGCAGGCGCCAGCGCTGACCGGCGCCGGCCCGCTGGCCAGGCCACAGGACTTGATGCGCGTCCAGCCACAGGGCTTGGGTGCCCGTCGGATCGGTTTGCAGCTGGGCCTGCAGCAGCGTGGCGTGCGTGGAGCTGTCGCACACCGGGTCGGCGGCCCGGGCAGCGAGGACAAGCCCTCCCAGGGCCATCAGACCCAGCCAGCGACTGCAGCGACGGGCGCTGGTCGAGGACCGCCTGGGGCGTGAGAAAGCCGGTGCACTGAACATCGCCACATTATCGTAACTAAACTACAAATCTAGACATATGAATCCCCTGAATTCGGGTAAGTACCGAATGAATCGGCCCGGACTGCCCGGACAATTTGTAGCTTTCCTACATTTTGGAGGGGGAATGGGCCAGCTGTACATGCCGTGCAAACGCCAGCGGATCCCGGCCATCGCGCTCGCGCTGGCCGCGTTGGCGGCCTGTGGCGGGGGCGGGGCGACTGGAGGCGGTGGGCTGCAACCGGTGGCTGAACACCGCACGGTGCCCGATCTGGGCGCTGTCCCCGAGGGCGAGCGCAGCAGCGCAATGGGCGCGGACTGGCAGCGCGGGCCCTTCATGCAGATTCATGTGCGCGCCTACCAGGACAGCAACGGCGATGGCGTGGGCGATCTTCGCGGTCTGATTTCCCGCCTGGATTATTTGAAGGATCTGGGTGTGCGGGGCCTGTGGCTGCTGCCGGTGACCGAGAGTGCCGACCGCGACCACGGGTATGCGGTGCGCAACTACCGGGCGATCGAGTCCGATTACGGCCGCCTGCAGGACTTCCAGGATCTGCTGGCAGCCGCCCATCAGCGGGGCATGGGGGTGATCATGGACTATGTGATCAACCATGCCAGTAGCGAGCACCCGCTGTTTCTCAACGCCCGCAGCAGTGCCAGCCATGCGCAGCGGGACTATTTTGTCTGGCAGGCCCAGGTGCCCGCCGGGTGGTCCATCTATGGACGCAATCCCTGGACGGCCACGCCCACCGGCGCTTACTTTGCGCCCTTCTGGTCGGGCATGCCCGACTTCAACTGGCGGCACGCACCGGTGCGCGAATTTCACCAGCACAACCTGCGCTACTGGCTCAATCTGGGGGTGGATGGTTTTCGCTTCGACGCCGTTGGCCATCTGATCGAGAACGGTCCCGCGGCCTGGGACAACCAGCCCGAGAACCACGCCATCATGGCCTCTGTACGTGAGTGGGTGCATGCCTACGAGCGCCGCTACATGGTGTGCGAATCCCCAGGGGCCTCGCGGGCGTTCGCGGCCTCCAGTTCCTGCGGCAGCGCCTTTGCGTTTGACCTCAAGGATCTGTTGATGCGGGCGGCGCGTCAGCAGGACACTTCGGCGACGACCTCGCTGGTGCGCTACTTTGACGGTGCGCCCGCCGGCCTGGCCACATTCCTGGCCAACCATGACCGGTTTGCCGGCGACCGGTTGTGGCACCAGTTGGGCGGTGACGAGGCGGCTTACCGTCTGGCGGCGGCCAGCTATCTGCTGCTGCCCGGCACCCCCTTCATTTACTACGGTGAGGAAATCGGCATGGCGCACGGCCAGGGTCTGGAGGGAGATCCGGCCTTGCGCGCACCGATGAGCTGGAGCGACTCGGGCAGCGGTTTTACCAACGGCCAGCCCTTCCGGGCCCTTGCGTCCAACCTCGCCACCCACAACGTCAAGGCCCAGCTGGGCCAGCCGGGCTCGCTGCTCGAACACTACCGCCGGTTGATCGGGCTGCGCCATGCGCACGCCCCCCTGCACAGCGGCGACCTGCGCGACGCCGGCAGCCAGGGCCCCTTGCTGGCTTTCGAGCGCACGCAGGGGCAGCAGCGGGTGCTGGTGCTGATCCACTATGGCCGCGCACCTTTGAGCGCCACCGTGTCCCTGCCCGCAGGCAGTCGCTGGCGCGCCCTCGAAGGCGCACAGGCCGACCTGCTGATTCCCGGCAGTGGCCGGGCCTTGCTGGACCTTTCCCCCCAATCCTTGCGAATTTATGCCCTGCAAAATCCTTGAGCGCCCCGCCGCCAGTGCGCGCCGGCACCTGGCAAGCGTCTGGCTGGCCCTGTGCGCGGCTTTCGCGGGTCCGGCGCTGGCGCAGGTGCCGGCCGCAGCCCTGTCGCCGGTGCCGGAGCGGCTGGTGCCCAGCGCCCTGCCTGAAGGCTGGCACCACGGCGCCTTCATGGAAATCTTTGTTCGCAGCTGGAAAGACAGTGACGGTGACGGCATCGGTGACCTGCGGGGGCTGACGCAGTCGCTGGACATGTTGCAGCAACTGGGCATCCGCGGCCTCTGGCTGATGCCGGTGACCCGCAGTGCCGACGGTGACCATGGCTACGCCACCACCGACTACCGCGACATCGAGCCCGCCTATGGAACGCTGGCCGATTTTGACGAGCTGCTGCGCCAGGCGCATGCGCGCGGCATCGGCATCATCATGGACTATGTGGTCAACCACAGCGCCGATCGGCATCCCTTCTTTGTGCAGGCACTGCGCGATCCGAAAAGCCCTTTCCGCGCCTGGTACGAATGGCGCGAAATCAAGCCTGCCGGTTGGGACATCTGGGGCAAGGACCCGTGGTTTACCACCTCCGTTGGCAGCTATCTGGGCACCTTCGGTGCCGACATGCCCGACTTCAACTTGCGCCATGCGCCGGCCGTGGCCTACCACCGTGACAGCCTGCGCTTCTGGCTCAACCGCGGTCTCGACGGCTTCCGGCTTGACGCCGTGCCGCACCTGATCGAGAACAGCGCCCGAGACTGGAACGACCAGCCCGAAAGCCGCCGCCTGACGGCCGAGCTGGTCCGCGGCGTGCACCGCTACCCCGGCCGCTATGTGGTGTGCGAGGCCACCGCCGAACCACGCGATTACGCGCAGCCCCAGCTGTGCGGAGGTGCCTTTGCCTTTGGCCTGGAAAAAGACCTGGCGCCAGCCGCCCGTGGCGACGCCGAGGCCATCGCCCGAGTGGCCGAGTTCTACCGCACGGCGCCGCACACCCTGGCCAGCTTTGTCTCCAACCATGACCAGTTCGCCGGTCGCCGCCTGTGGGACCAGGTGGAGGGCGACGAGCGGGCCTACCGCCTGGCCGCCGCCACCTACCTGCTGCTGCCGGGCACCCCCTTCATTTATTACGGCGAGGAGATCGGCATGGCCGGTGCAAGCGGCCTGACGGGCGATCCGGCGATCCGCGGCCCTTACAGCTGGACGGGCGAGCCGCTGCACGCCGGCTTCAGCGCCGGGCGACCTTACCGCGCGCTGGCGGCCAACCAGGCCACGCACCACCTGCAGGCCCAGTTGCGCGACCCGGCCTCGCTGTGGCACTTCTACAAAAACCTGCTGCAGCTGCGCAACAACCGCGTGTCGATCGCCCGTGGCAGCTACGAGTGGCCGCAGGCCGAGGGCCAGCGCATGGCCTACCAGCGCCGGCATGGCCGCGAGCACACCCTGGTGACCTTCAATTACGGCCGTGAAGCGGGCCCGCTGGTGCTGCACGGTGTCCAGCCCGGCCAGCGCCTGCGCGTCCTGATGCCGGCCCGTGCCGTGGCGGGCAACCTGGAAGTGCCGCCTGCAACGGCGGTCATCACCCTGGGTGCCGATGGGGCCCTGCTGCTGCCCGCCCAGTCAGTGCAGGTTTTTGCCCTGGAGCCCTGAGCATGTCCCGATCGCCCACAGCCGCCGCCCTGCGGACGGCCGCACTGCACGCCATGCCCCTGGTCTTGTGGCTGGCCCTGCAGCCCGGTTTCGCAGCGGCGCCAGGCGCTCCCGGTCCCCCCGCCGACAGCACCCCTATCGCCCAGGGCACCAACCGCACCTGCAGCGCCGCCCCGGCCGACAGCCGTCCGCTGTTTTTGCGCGGCAGCATGAACGGCTGGACGGCGCAGGATGACTTTGAGTTCCTTTGGGACTGCGACGCCTGGTACCTCAATGTGCATCTGCAGGGCGAGTACGAATTCAAGATCGCCGATGCCCACTGGTCGGCCGGCCATGGCTGGTCCACGCCGCAGCCCGGCGGTGATGCGCGCAGCGCCGGCCTGATGCTGAGCCCCGACCTGCCGGGCGCACCGGCGGTGCAGGCCCGTTTCGATGGTGCCCACACCCTGCGCGTGAGCCCGGCGGGTGCGCAGCGCGTCCTGCAGATCCAGGTGCAGCACTTTGCCGATCCGCGCCTGCAGCCGGTCACCGACCCGGTGGCGCTCAGCCTGTTCCATGACTCGCGGGACCTTCACTACCGCCAGCCCTTTGGAGCCGTGCCCCAGGGCACCCCGGTGCAGTGGGCCTTGCGCGCCGCGTCGGGGGTGGGCAGCGCTACGCTGGTGCTCGAACTGCGCCGGCTCGAAGGCAACCAGGAGCGCCTTGAGTACCGCGAACTGCGCCGCCTGCCCATGCAGCGCAGCATGCAGGGCGGCCATGAATGGTTCCGGGTGCGGCATACCCTGAGCGACAAGGCGGTGTACGGCTACTGGTTCGAGGTGCGCATCGGCGCGCAGACCTTCGTCTATCAGAACAACGCCGACCCGATCCACTGGACGCAGGAAAAAGGCAGCGGCGGCGTGGGCCAGGTGGTCCTGGCGCCCGACGAGCCCCGGCGTGTGCGCCGCTACCGGCTGACCGTGTACGACCCGGCCTTTGCCGTGCCCCGCTGGGCCCAGGGCGCCGTGTATTACTACCTGTTCCCCGAGCGTTTTCGCAACGGCAACCCGGCCAACGACCCCCGCGTGGGCGAGCGCCGCTACCAGAACCATGGCATCGAACGCCATGCGCGCTGGCTGGGCACGCCCCACAAACCCGGCAGCGGCGATGGCTCGGACGCCGTCTACAACAACGACTTCTTTGGCGGCGACCTGCAGGGCATCATTGACAAGCTCGATGACATCCGGGCTCTGGGCACCACCGCCATCTACATGACGCCCATCTTCGAGGCGGCCAGCAACCACAAGTACGACACTGCCGACTACCACCGCATCGACCCGGCCTTTGGCAGCCAGGCCGACTTCGAGCGCCTGACCCGCGAGGCTGCGCGGCGCGGCATGCGTATCGTGCTCGATGCCTCGCTCAACCATGTGGGTGCCGATTCGCGCTACTTTGACCGCTTTGGCAACTACCGCGAGCGCGACCGCGGCGCCTTTGCCGGTGGCCGCATCCAGCCCGACTCGCCCTATGCCGGCTGGTTCAGCCTGGACGCCACGCAGACCGAGCCCGAGCGCCAGTACAAGGGCTGGGTGGGCGTGAGCGACCTGCCCGAGCTCGACAAGGCCTCGCCCGGCTGGCGCCGCTTTGCCTACGGCGCCAAGGACTCGGTCACGCGCCGCTGGCTGCACGCCGGCGCGGGCGGCTGGCGCATGGACGTGGCCCCCTGGGTGAGCGACGACTTCTGGCGGGAATGGCGCCGCGCCGTCAAGCAGACGCGACCCGATGCCGTGACGATCGCCGAAACCTGGTTTGATGCCTCCAAGTATTTCCTGGGCGACACCTTCGACTCGACCATGAACTACGTCTGGCGCAACGCCATCCTGGACTTTGCCGCCGGTCAGGACGCGCGACTGCTGGGGGGGCACATCGAGCATCTGCGAGAGGCCTATCCGCCCCAGGCGCTGCAGGCGCTGATGAACCTGCTCTCCAGCCACGACCAGCCGCGGGCCCTGCATGTGCTGGGCGACCGCCCGGGTGCCAGCCCCGAGGCCCGGCGTGCAGCGCGTGAGCGCTTTCGGCTCGCCACCCTGGTGCAGATGAGCCTGCCCGGCGCGCCCGCCATCTACTATGGCGACGAAGTCGGCCAAAGCGGTGGCGACGACCCCTACAACCGTGCCCCCTACCCGTGGGCCGATGAGGGCGGTCAGCCCGATCTGGCGCTGCGCGATGAAATGCGCCAACTTGTGATGATGCGCCAGCAGCAGCCGGCGCTGCGCCAGGGCACGCTGCTGGCCCCGCTGCTGCAGACCGGCCACCTGCTGGTGCTGGCCCGCCAGCACGGCCAGGGCAGCGCCCGGCAGTGGGCGCTGATGGCCTTCAACAACGCGCAGCAGCCCCAAACCGTCACCCTGGAGTTGCCCCCCGGATTGCGCCAGACGCGCCTGGCCCGCTGGTGGGGCGAAGGCACGCTGCAGCCCGACGCCGGCCGGGTCACGCTCACCGTGCCGGGCTTGAGCGGGGTGATCTGGGGCGGGGCGGG
>CAYMMK010000032.1:0-26131 GCA_964391575.1 uncultured Limnohabitans sp. | reverse complement strand
GGTGGTACCACTCCCAGGCCGCCGGGTTGATCGGCTCGCCCACCGAGCCCAGCAGGCGCAGGCTTGAGAGCCTGTAGCGCTTGGGGTGCACTGCCTCGTTGGACTCTGCAGCCTTGATGAGCGAGCGGATGGCCGTGGGGGCAGTGTAGAAGATGCTCACCTTGTGGTCCTGGATCATTTTCCAGAAACGACCGGCATCCGGGTAGGTGGGTACCCCTTCGAAAACGATTTCGGTGCCGCCCAGGGCCAACGGGCCGTAGGCGATGTAGGTATGGCCGGTCACCCAGCCGATGTCGGCCGTGCACCAGAACACATCCTCAGGCTTGAGGTCAAAAGTCCATTGGGTGGTCAGCGCCGCATGCAGCAGGTAACCGCCGGTGGAGTGCTGCACGCCCTTGGGTTTGCCTGTGGAGCCGGAGGTGTAGAGCAGGAACAGCGGGTGCTCGGCCTCGACCCACTCGGGCTCGCAGGTGGTGGGTTGCCCGTCGGCCACGTCGGCCATCCAGACATCGCGTCCGGCCACCATCGTCACCGCAGCGCCCGCGCGGTTGACCACGAGCACGCTTTTGACGCTCTCGCACCCGCCCAGGCCCAGGGCCTCATCAACGATTGCTTTCAGGGGCAGTTGCTTGCCGCCGCGAACCTGGCAATCGGCCGTAATCACGGCCACCGCACCGGTGTCCTCGATCCGGTCTCGCAGCGACTGGGCTGAAAAGCCGCCAAAAACCACCGAGTGCGTGGCCCCGATGCGGGCGCAGGCCTGCATGGCGGCGACACCATCCACCGACATCGAGATGTAGATCACCACCCGGTCGCCCTTGCGCACGCCCAGGCTCTTGAGGGCATTGGCGTACTGACAGGTCTTGGCCAGGAGCTGGCTGTAGCTGACACGCGACACCTCGCCATCATCGGCTTCGAATATCAGGGCCGTCTTGTCGCCCAGACCCTTCTCGATATTGCGATCCAGGCAGTTGTAGGAAGCGTTGAGTACCCCGTCCTCAAACCACTTGAAAAATGGCGCATGGCTGTCGTTGAGCACCCGGGTGAAGGGCTTTTTCCAGCTGATCAGTTCCCTGGCCAGTCGGGCCCAGTAGCCCTCGTAGTCGGTTTCAGCTTCCTTGCAAAGGGCCTCGTAGGCGGCCATACCCGAGACATGGGCGCTTTTGACAAAAGCGTCGCTGGGTTGGTAGAGCTTCATGGGGGGTGTCTCCTTGAGGACTGAAAAACGGTGATGCGGGCGCAAATGTCAGCGCTGGCTCTTACAAAGCACTGACTGACAACTGCCTTGCAGGGCTTGTGAAGCCACGCCGTCGGGAGGGCCCTAAAATTGCAGCATATCAACACCCACGGCGCTGGTCGAAATCCCTGACCGCATTTTCCTCCATGTCCACCCCGAATTCGTCCTCCCCCCACCGCCTCAAACCCCTGCCGGGCTTCATTTTTGCCAGCCGCTGGCTGCAGCTGCCCCTGTACGTGGGTCTGATTGCCGCGCAGGCCGTGTATGTGTTCCATTTCTGGGTTGAACTGATCCACCTGCTCGAGGCCGCATTTGGCAACCAGAATGCCCTGATGACGCTGGTCAAAAGCATCGGCTACAAAAGCGATGTACCCATCAACGGCCTCAACGAGACCATCATCATGCTCGTGGTGCTCGGACTGATCGACGTGGTCATGATCTCCAATTTGCTGATCATGGTGATCGTGGGAGGCTATGAAACCTTTGTCTCCCGGATGCACCTTGAAGAGCATCCGGATCAGCCCGAATGGCTCAGCCATGTCAATGCCTCGGTGCTGAAAGTCAAGCTGGCTACCGCCATCATCGGCATCAGCTCCATCCATCTGCTCAAAACCTTCATCAACGCCGGCAGCTACACCGAACAGGTGCTGCTGTGGCAGACGGTCATCCATATCGCCTTCCTGTTCAGCGCGCTGGCCATTGCCCTGGCGGACCGTCTGATGTCGCACACGCACCCGGCTCCCCATTGAATTCAACTTCCTGAGGTCAATTCCATGACTGTCATTCGGCAACAGGACCTGATCGAGTCCATCGCTGCGGCCCTGCAATACATCAGCTTCTACCATCCGGCCGACTACATTTCGCACCTGGCACGCGCCTACGCGCGCGAGCAAAGTCCCGCAGCCAAGGATGCCATGGCGCAGATCCTGACCAACAGCAAGATGAGCGCCCTGGGCCACCGCCCGATCTGCCAGGACACCGGCATCGTCAATGTCTTCCTGAAGGTTGGCATGGACGTGCGCTGGGAAGGCTTTACAGGCAGCCTGGAAGACGCCATCAACGAAGGTGTTCGCCGTGGCTACCTGAACCCCGACAACCCCCTGCGTGCCTCGGTGGTAGCCGATCCGCAGTTCGCCCGCAAGAACACCAAGGACAACACGCCCGCCGTCATCTTCACCGAGATCGTGGCGGGCGACAAACTCGACATCACCGTGGCCGCCAAGGGTGGCGGCTCGGAAAACAAGTCCAAGATGGTGATGATGAATCCCAGCGACAGCCTGGTCGACTGGGTGCTCAAAACCGTGCCCACCATGGGCGCCGGCTGGTGCCCGCCGGGCATGTTGGGCATCGGCATCGGCGGAACGGCCGAAAAAGCCGTGCTGCTGGCCAAGGAAAGCCTGATGGACGACCTTGACATGTACGAACTGCAGGCCAAGAGCGCGCGCGGCGAGAAGCTCGACCAGGTCGAGGAGCTGCGTCTGGAACTCTATGAGAAGGTCAACGCCCTGGGCATTGGCGCTCAAGGCCTGGGCGGTCTGACCACGGTGCTGGACGTCAAGATCAGGATGTACCCCACCCACGCCGCCTCCAAGCCCGTGGCCATAATCCCCAACTGCGCGGCCACTCGCCACGCCCATTTCGTGATGGATGGATCCGGCCCGGTGTACCTGGACGCTCCAAGCCTCGATTTGTGGCCGGACGTGAACTGGGTGCCTGACACGCAAAAAAGCCAGCGCGTCAATCTCAACACCCTGACCAAGGAACAGGTCGCCAACTGGAAACCCGGCCAGACCCTGCTGCTGAGTGGCAAAATGCTCACCGGCCGTGACGCCGCGCACAAGCGCATCCAGGACATGCTCGCCAGGGGTGAGCAGCTGCCCGTGGACTTCACCAACCGCGTGATCTACTACGTCGGCCCGGTCGATCCGGTGAAGGGCGAGGTGGTCGGCCCTGCAGGCCCGACCACCGCCACCCGTATGGACAAGTTCACCGACATGATGCTGGCCCAAACCGGCCTGATCGCCATGGTCGGCAAGGCCGAGCGCGGCCCGGTCGCCATCGAGGCGATCAAGCAGCACAAGAGCGCCTATCTGATGGCTGTGGGCGGCGCCGCTTACCTGGTGTCCAAGGCCATCAAGGGCGCCCAGGTGGTGGGCTTTGCCGACCTGGGCATGGAAGCCATTTATGAATTCGACGTGGTCGACATGCCGGTGACGGTGGCGGTGGACGCCGGCGGCACCAGTGCCCACATCACCGGTCCGGCCGAGTGGCAACAACGCATTGCCAGCGGCGAGTTCAAGGGCATCAGCGTGACGGCGGCCTGATGCACGGACAGGGCCGGCGTCACCGCACATCCACCTGAGGGTCCGTCTCGCATGAGCGTACATCACCCCATCGGGGTGTTTGACAGCGGCATTGGGGGACTGAGTGTGCTGCAGTCACTGCGGCAGGCCATGCCGCTCGAGCGTTTTGTCTACCTGGCAGACACTGCCCACGCGCCCTATGGGGAAAAAACCGATCTCGAGGTACGCCGGCGCAGCCATGCGATCACCCGGTTTCTTGTCGATCAGCACCGCATCAAGGCCCTGGTGGTGGCTTGCAACACCGCCACGGCGGCCGCCATCCATGAACTGCGCGCCCAGTATCCGCAACTGCCTGTGGTGGGTGTCGAGCCCGCACTCAAACCCGCTGCCGAGCTCACCCGCACCGGCCGGGTGGGCGTGATGGCCACCCGTGGCACGGTGGACAGCGAAAAGTTTGCCCGCCTGCTGACCCGGATGCAGGACCAGGCCCGATTTGAGGTGTGTGCCTGCAACGGACTGGCGCTGGCGATCGAGCAGACCACTTGGCCCGCTTTGCACAACCGGGCCAGCACCGAGGTCCGCCGGCTGCTCGGGGCATGTACCCAGGCCCTGGGCGCGTTCGGCACTGGGCCGGGCCAGATCGACACGCTGGTGCTGGGCTGCACCCACTATGTGTTTGCAGCCCCCGAGTTGCAAGCGCTGGTAGGCCCGGATGTGCAACTGGTGTCTACCGGTCCGGCCGTGGCCCGGCAAACCCGTCGCTTGCTCGAGGATGCCGGGCTGCTGCAAGACTCGGCGCAGAACACCGCGACCGATGCTCGCATCGAATTACTCACCAGCGGCCATCTGGCGGGCCTTCAGTGCGCTGCCGGTCGCTGGCTGGGGCTCGATGCCGGCTGCTGCCACAAGGCTCCGGTGATCTGAGGACGTCTCAACCAGCCTGCTGCGCCGCCCGGTGGCCACGCTCCACATCCAGGGGCCGCAGCAACCACAGACCGATCACAAACAGCAGGGCGGTCGAACCAATAGCCAAACGGTGATTGCCATCGGTCAGCCAGGTGATCAGGCCATAGCTCAGGGGCCCCACAATGCTGGCCAGGCGGATCGCAAAGGTCCACAGGCCAAAGAACTCGGCCAGCCTGCCAGGTGGCACCATCATGCCCGCCATCGCACGGCCGGCCGACTGGCTCGAGCCCAGAAACAGCCCGGCAACGGCCGCCGCAACCCAGAACAGGCCCTTGGTGGTGGAGGCCGCCGCCAGGGCGCAGGTGATGATCCAGCCCACAATCGTCAAACCCAGCGCCCGCTTGTGCCCGATGGCGTCCTGCACATAGCCAAAGACAAAGGCGCCAACAAAGGCCGCGATGTTCAGCACAAAAATCAGGATCATGGTTTCCTGCGGCTGGAATCCGACCACCTGCTCGGCATAGATGGCCGCCAGGGATATCGCCACCGCCACACCGGCCTGGTAAGCCACGGCACAGGCCATCAGCTGGCGAAAATCCGGCAATCGCGCACTGTCACGCCAGGTCTGGCGCAGGCGCAGCCACTGGGCTGCAAAACCACCCTTCCCTGTCGCGCTGCCCTGGGCCTGGGCATGTTCACGCAAGAGGGCAAAGGTGACGCAGGCGGCCAGGGCGTACATGCCGGCCGTGATCAGCAGGGTCACCGGCACAAAGCGGGCAGCCGGCTCCTGACGCGCCTGTGCCGACAGCACATAGGCCAGGCAAACGCCCAGCGTCAGCATGCCGCCCAGGTAGCCCAGCGACCAGCCCCAGCCACTGACACGCCCCATGGCCTCGGGCCGGGCCAGTTCGGGCAGAAAGGAGGCCGAGAGCGACTCACCATAGGAAAAAAAGGTGTTGGACACCACCAGCAACAACAGGGCCAGGGCCACCTCGCCGGGGCCGACCCAGGACAGGGCGGCCGTGGAGAGTACGCAACCCAGGGTCACCAGCAAGAGCAGGCGTTTTTTGGCCGCATGCCGGTCGGCCCACGCCCCCAGCGAGGGCATGGTAAGCATGACGATGGCGTAGGAAATGCTCAGCCCGACGGTCCAGGCCAGGGTGGCCCAGCTGGCGCCACCTGCAACACCCCCGACAAAATAGGCCGCAAACACTGCGGTGATGACCACCGTGGTATAGCCCGAGTTGGCAAAGTCGTACATGGCCCAGCCCAGGACTTCCCGGCGGCGAACCCCGGGGCGCAGGCTCTCTGAAATTTTCAGCAATGGCATGCAAGCATCTCCTGTCAGCCTTACGGATGGCGCCTGTTCCCCAGCGGCGCAGCCGCGCCAAATTCAGTGCAGGTGGCGGGGGCGCCGCCCTCCATGGCCGTTGCCTGGTCCGGATCCCCGCGGGGGTTTGCCCAGATCGAGCGAACTGACCAGATTGTCAAAGCGTTGGCCAAACAATTTGTCAATTTCGGCCACCACCCCGCTGAGTTCAGAGCCATCAAAGTGCCTCTCCATCAGGTGGACCACATCATTGACCAGCAGGTCACGCTGGATTTGCATGATGGCCGCCGGGTCGGGGCCGACAAACAGGACGAGGAAATCATCGCGCGCGTCCTCCTCGCGGGATTCTTCGTCTTCATCGAAATCGGTGTCATAGAACGTCACTTCGATCTGTGCGCCGGCAGAGGAGACCTCGTTGAGGTTCATGCAAAGGTCGTCAAGCACCATGCGGAAATCGTCATCGCCCTTGACCGTCCAGCACATCTGCAGCACCTGGTTGGCGGCATCGAAATGCAGGCCCGGCTCCTCCTCGTACAGACTCGCGCCGCCGTCATTGAGCGAACGGGCGCCCGCATAGTGCCACAAAGGCTTGAGAGCTTCCTGCAGGGCCTGAGCCTCGATACCTGGCTTGATCGGTATATCACCATGGACATGGATTTCAAAAGGCGCGTTATCGTGTTTCATGATGATCTGTGACTTCAATGGTGCCCCGGGCCGGAATCGAACCGGCACGCCCCTTTTCAGGAAGCGGCGGATTTTAAGTCCGATGTGTCTACCAATTTCACCACCGGGGCCGGACCAATGCTCTATTGTGCCTTGGCCCAAGGGCTTTTCCGTCCCGCCAGACCACCCTTTGAGGGAATGATCGGTCTACGGTCAGGCCGCCGCATAATCAGGGAAGTCTTCAACCGCATGGACTCTCCACCCCAACCATGATCGTTCGCCAGCAGGTTGATCTGCCCTCAGCCCCTTGCGCGGTGTGGCTGATGGACAGCATCACCCAGGTCACCCCACAGGACGCTGGTGCCATTGTGGTCTCGGGCTCGCATGGTGGCACCAGCTCGGCGCACTACGCCCTGGCGGCAGCACTGGCACTGGCAGTTTTCAATGATGCAGGTGTCGGCAAGGACAAGGCGGGTCTGGCAGCACTGGACATCCTGCAATCGCAGGGCCGCGCTGCCTTGACCGTGTCACACTCCAGCGCCCGCATCGGTGATGCGGCCGACGCCTGGATGCATGGGGTGGTCTCCCATGCCAATGCGAACGCAAAGCACCTGGGTTTTAAGCCCGGACAAGGCCTGCAGGCGGCCATCGCGAATTACATGGGGCGCGCTGGCGTCGGTCCGCTTTCACCCTGCCCCTGACGCCAGCGGCGCTCGGCGTCGTCCCAGGCCGACAAGGGTTGCAGATCAGGCACCCAGGCCAGCCCCGAGCGGGCATCGGAAGACACCGCCTGCGGCGTCACCACCACATCGAGCAGGGCCGGCAGATGCGCAAGTGCACGCCCGATGGCCTGCGGCAGATCCTCGGCTCGCTCCACGCGTTCGGCGTGCAGGCCCAATCCACGGGCCATGGCCGCATGATCGGCAAATTGCAACTGCGTACCCACCACTTTGCCGTGGGTTTCCTGCTGATCGCGCACCTCGATGGCCCAGGCGCCATTGTTCGCCACCACGATCAGCACCGGCGCGCGGTGCCTTGCAGCCGTGTCGATCTCCATGGCGTTGAAGCCGAACGCGCCATCACCGGTGGCCACCACCACGGTGCGCTGCGGCAATGCCAGACTGGCCGCGACACCGAATGGCGTACCCACACCGATACACCCCAATGAGCCCGGATCGAGGTAGGTGCTGGCCGGCAGGCCCACGCGAGCAAAACTCAGGAAATCACCCCCATCGGCCACCACCACGCTGTCGTCCGGCAACGCATCGCGCAGGGCCGCCAGCACCCGGTTGGGGTGCATGCGGCCATCGCTGCCGGGCGGTGCCTGGCGCATCGACTGCAACAGCTTGTGCGAGCGCTCCTCGTGGCGGGCACGCATCTGCTGGGCCCATTGCCTGTCGCAAGCGGCCGGGCGATCGCCAGCGGCGCAGACCAGCGCCTGCAGGGCCGCATCCACCGAGGCCAGCACCTCCACTGCACCACGGCGGTTGTCGCGCAATTCGGCAGCGTTGTCGGCCATACGCACAAAGCGCGCCTGTCCAAAGACTGACGGCGAACCGTAGGCCAGCTGGAAATCGAGCTTTCGCCCCAGCGTGAGGACCACATCGGCCTCGGTCATGGCTGTGCCGCGCATGGCCGCTACGACAGACGGATGGGATTCGGGCACCAGGCCCCGGCTCTCCCCGGTGTCCAGATAGACGGCGCCCAAGGCGTCCAGCAAACGGATCAGCGCATCTCCGGCTCCGCGCGCGCCGCGCCCGCTGATCACCAGCGGCCGGCGGGCGGACCACAGAAGATCGACCGCGGCCACCACCGAATCAGGATCGGGCAGCACCCGAGGCGGCCGCCTGGGCAGCAGCCACTCGGGCAACTGAACGGCAGCACAGGGCTCGGCACGCAGGGTATCGACCGGAAAGTCCAGATAGACCGGCCCAGGTTCACCCCCAATGCCGGCAGCCCGCGCCAGGGCCTCATCAAGCTCCTGCATGACCAGCTCGGGCTCTCGCACGGTGCGGGCATAGCGGGTCAGCGGCCGCACGAATTCGATATGCGCCATGTCTTGTAAAGCCCCGCGGTTTTCCTGCGCCCGGGGTGGCGTGCCCGACAGCACCAGCACCGATGCCCGCGCCACATGGGCGTTGGCAATCCCCGTCATGGCATTGGTGACGCCCGGCCCGGCCGTGACCAGCGCCACGCCAATCTGTCCGGTGACCTCTGCATGGGCATGGGCCATGTAGACCGCGGCACGCTCGTCGCGCACATCAATGATCCTGATCCCCTGGGCATCGAGTTGCATCCACAAAGGCATGATGTGGCCGCCACACAGACCGAACACGCGGTCGATGCCACGGGCCTTGAGGCAACGGGCGATCCATGCAGCGGTGCTGCGATCGCTGACTTGGGATGAACTCATGGGCTTCTCCAGATGGGCAAGGGCTCAAGCATTACAGTATTCTGAATACAGAGTTCATTAAAATCGGTGTTTTCCATAATGTATTCTGAATTCAGAATGCTATTATGACGGGCAATCAACTGCCCTTTTCATCCGGACACCATGAATCGTCTCCATACCCTCAGTGACGCCGTTGCCACGCATGCCCGTCTGCAGCCCGGAAAAATTGCCGTCCAGGATTCGCGGCGCCGTCTGACCTACGCCCAATGGCATGCGCGCAGCCAGCGCCTGGCTGCGGGACTGCGTGGCCTGGGCCTGGATAAGGGCGACCGGGTGGCTCTGTTGGCCTACAACTGTCTTGAATGGATGGAAATTTATGCGGCCCTGGCCGCCGCCGGCCTGGTGGCTGTGCCCCTGAATTTCAGGCTCACCGCCCCCGAGATGGCCTACATTGCCGAGCACAGTCAGGCCAGGGCCTGGATCGTGCAGGACGCCCTGTGCGAGGTGGTGGAGCCCCTTCGGCAAAGCCTGCCCATCGAGCAAGCGGCCTGGATCGGTTTCGGACAGGTCCCCGCCGGCTGGACACCTTACGAAGATCTGATCGACTCGGCACCCTGCGGCTTGTCAGCGGTGCCGGTGGCGCCGTCAGACATGAGCGCGCTGATGTACACCTCGGGTACAACAGGTCGGCCCAAGGGCGCCATCCGCAGCCATGAGGGAAGCACCCTGATTGCCTGGGCCACAGCGCTCGAGATGGGTTTCAGCACCAGCGACCGTGCACTGCTGGTCATGCCCATGTGCCACGCCAACTCGCTGTACTTCAGCCACACCTTTGTGCATCTGGGCGCCACTTGCGTCATCGACGACCGGCGCAGCTTTGACGCCGAACAGATGCTGGCCACCCTTTCAAGCGAGCGTGTCAGCTTTACCTCGCTGGTGCCCACCCACTACATCATGATGCTGGGGCTGCCCGATGCAGTCAAGGCGCGCTACAACGTCGGTTCGGTGGAAAAGCTCATGATTTCCTCGGCACCCGCCCGCAAGGAGACCAAGCGGGCGATCATGGCGTTCTTTCACAACAGCCAGCTCTACGAACTCTATGGCTCCACCGAGGCCGGATGGGTCACGCTGCTGCGACCCCAAGAGCAATTCGAACGCCTGGGCTCGGTGGGCCGGGAATGGGCCGGCTCGGGCCCGATCCGGTTGCTCGACGCCGAGGGTCGCGAAGTGCCCGATGGCGAAGTGGGCGAACTGTACTCGCGCACACCTTATGTGTTTGATGGCTACTGGAACAACCCGGACAAGACAGCCGAGGCTTTTCGGGGCGACTGGTGCTCGGTGGGTGATATGGCCAGGCGCGACGAGGACGGCTTCATCCATCTTGTCGATCGCAAAAGCAATATGATCATCAGCGGCGGGGAAAACATTTACCCCTCGGAGGTCGAGGCCGCACTGGCCGCCCATGCGCAGATCAAAGATGTGGCTGTCATTGGCGTGCCCCACGACAAATGGGGCGAGGCCGTGCACGCGGTGGTGGTGCTGCACCCGGGCCAGACCCTCTCGGAATCCGATCTTCTGGCCTGGTGCCGGGGCCGCATGGCGGGCTACAAGCGCCCGCAAACAATCCGGTTTGTGGCCGAACATGACATGCCCAGAACAGCGACCGGCAAGATTCTGCACCGCGTGCTGCGCGAAGAATGGATGCGACACACCCCACCCGCAAAATCGGCGCTGGCCCAGCCGCAATGAGCCCCGCCCTGTCGAGCCCTGTCGCGCGCTAGACTGCTGGCATGAAAGCCCTGACCCCCACACCCAACCTGGTCGAACAGGTCCGCGACGCCTTGCTGGGCGAGATTGCTTCAGGAAAGCTTCAGCCCGGTGAACGCATCATCCAGGAGCAAATTGCCCAGGCGCTGGGCGTCTCGCGCCAGCCGGTGCAGCAGGCCCTGACGCTGCTGCGCAACCAGGGGGTGCTGCAGGAAGCCGGGGGACGCGGTCTGGTGGTCACGCCGCTGGACCCCGAGCATGTCCACCATGTCTACCAGATCCGCGCCGCCATCGAGTCTTTGGCCTGTCGACTGGCGGCCGAACAGCAATCGGCCCAGGCCCGCAAGCATGGACCCGCCCTGATCGAGGCCGGGCGCAAGGCCGTTGCCAGCGGTGCAGTTCCCAAAATGATCGCTGCCGACATCCGGTTTCACGAGTTCATTTACAGCCTGGCGGGCAACCCACTGATCGGACCGGCCATGGACACCCACCTGACCTACACCCAGAGGGCCATGGGCGAAGTGCTGGTGAGAGACCAAAGCCCGCGTGACATCTGGGATCAGCACGCAGCCATTCTGGAGGCGATCGCCGCCGGCGATCCGCAACGTGCCGAGCAGCTGGCACGGGAGCACCTGATGCAGGCCTCGGGCTTCATGGTCTCAAGACTCCGGGAACTGGCCAAGCCCCCCCGCGAGCCTTCGCAGACCTGAATTGCACGCTGTTTTAGCGCAGCGGTAACCGCACTGTTCAGGATATCCATGAGCAGGTCTCTGCAGGTGTTTGGATTCTCAGCGCCTGTTGTGGCTGCTGGGGCTCAATGTCCCCTGCCCTGCTTGCATCCATTGCGGCGCAGCATTCCCAGTGATTTGCCGGGAAAATGCGGGAGAACGGGGGGATTTTCAGGGGATCGCTGACACAAAAAAGGGAAGCATGCGCTTCCCGGTTGTGATGTCTGGAGCGGGAAACGAGGCTCGAACTCGCGACCTCAACCTTGGCAAGGTTGCGCTCTACCAACTGAGCTATTCCCGCAACGCAGTTGATTGTACACCAGACACAGGCACTTTCCGGGGCGTGTTTTCAATCGGGTGTGAAAGCCTCGTGAATGGAGGTCTGCACACCGCCGCCCATCACCGCACCGCCGCCAGCGACATAAATCGTGCGGCCGATGGCCACGGCGCCAAGACCATGCCGGGGTGTCGGCATGGGGGCATAGTGCGCCCAGCTGTCGCGCTGCAGGTCGTAGGCTTCGTTCTGCCCGAAAACCCGGTTCGATCCTTCTCCCCCCATGACAAAGATGCGCCCATCGACGATCGCGGCGCCATGGCCTGAACGCGCAGTGGGCAAGGGGCTGCGCATTTCCCAGGTATCCTTGAGTGGGTCGTAGGCGTGGTGAAGATTGGAGTTGGTCAGAAAGCTGTCGACCCTGCCGCCGATCACATGGATCCTGCCAGCATGCGGCAATGCGGCCACATGGTCTCGCCCGGTCGGCAATGGAGCGCGTCGCTCCCAGCGATCGGCCCGGGGGTCGTACACCACATGCCAGTCCACCGACCTCTTGGTGGCAAAAGTGTCCCCAATGGCACCGCCAATGCCGTGCAACACGCCATCGAGCGCCACACAAGCCACCGACCCGCAAGCCATCGGCAAGGGAGCTACCCGTTGCCAACGGTCACCGTCTTCGGTGTAGACAAAGCATTCGGCATGAGGCTTGCGGTTTTGCTCCACAAAGCCGCCAATCGCAAACAGGCGTCCCTCCAGGGCCGCCACGCCCACATGGTTGGCCCCCAACGGCAAGGGGCTGGCGATCAGCCAGCGATCGTGATGGGGGTCGTAGACATGGTGGTAGGGCCGGTCCACCCGCTGCTCACCGTAGCCTCCGACCAGATGCATGCGTTCGCGCAAAACGGCGGCCCAGGCCATCTCGCTGCGCGGCAGAGGCAATGCAGCTCGCACGCTCCAGCGTCCGGGCTGGGCGGCCCGGGGCGCAGGGCTGTCGAAAACTGCCTGCTGGTCGGCCTGCGCAGGCCGCGGCACCAGTCCCGGCTGCGTCAGGCGCTCGTAGCCTCCACCATGATGGGCATGATCCATCGGGGCCTGGGCACCGGCCAATCGCCCACCCTGGAGTGCAGCGAGGGCAGCACCGGCCAACATATGCCTGCGAGGTATGGTCATCGGCCTCTCCTGGTCAAACCTGCGCCCGAAAGGGTCGTGATCGAAGCTTAGCCCATGCCTGGCGATGATGGCAATCGGCCTTCAACAGCGCAACAAAGATGGCTCAAAACAGGCTGGACAGGCCGAAGCTTCACCAGCCCAGTTTCTGGGCAAAGCCGGTGTAGGTTTTGGGCAGGGGCCGCGCATAATCGCCGTGCTTGCTGGTGGCCAGGCCCAGCGCGGCCAGGGCCTCACCCCACTTGACCGCCACGGCCACCCCGTCAATGACTGGCACACCCAGGGTTCGGGTCAACTGTCTGCACAGCGGGGCCATGCCCGCGCAGCCCAGAACGATGGCGCTACTGCGGTCGCGTGCCAGCGCCTCACGGGCTGCCGCTTCGATCTGGGCCACGGTTTGTGGCGGACAGTCTTCGAGCGAGAGCACGGCAATGTCAGTGCCATGCACCCCGCGGCACTGGTGTTCGAAGCCATAACGTTGAACCAGCCGCTCGGCCATGATGCAGGTGCGGGTCATGGTGGTGACCACTGAAAAACCACTCGACAGCAGACTGGCGGCCTGGAAAGCGGCTTCTGCAATGCCGATGACCGGGCCATCCAGCGCCTCGCGCGCTGCCTCCAGCCCCGGATCCCCGAAACAGGCCACCACCGTGGCCGCTGGCTGCCACTCGCTGGCCAGGCGTGCCTGTTCGGCCACCCCGGCCGCCGCCCAGGCCTCTTCATGATGACCCTCGATGGATTGCGGCCCGAAACCGGGTTGGACAGCGACGATTTCAGTGCCCGGCGACGCCACTGCCCGAGCAGCCTGAGCGATGGCGCCGGTCATGACCGCGCTGGTGTTGGGGTTGATGACGAGAAGCTTCATGGTCAGGAAGGTGGTGGTTATGCACGCCGATTGTGCGCCAGAGAGACCCAGCTTTGCATACAAAAAAAGGGCTCATGCGCCAAAACAGTGATTCGCGCACCAGACTGAGGCAGGACACCGGGGGGCGGGAAAACACTGAAATTGACAGGTTGATTGCAATTTTTTCATTTGAATTCAATAACTTGGCGGAGGTTGACCCGACCTGGCGGCCTCCTGTGGCATGGCCGTTGCATACAAAAATCTTGCCAAATGCCTGAACCGATTGCATGCTTTGTATGCGACCTGTTTGCTGTCGGGCCGCGGCCCCCCTCACCCACCCACGCTAACCTGGAGCCATGATGAAAGAGATCTCGAACCCGTCCCGGATTGCCCGCACACCCTGGCGCATGGCGCTGGCAGCCGGCGCTCTGGCAGTTGCTGCCGCCCACCCGGCCCTTGCTCAGGAAAAGGTACTTCGCATTGCGATGACTGCTGCCGACATTCCGCGCACACTCGGACAACCGGATCAGGGGTTCGAGGGCAACCGCTTCACGGGGATTCCGATGTACGACGCCCTGACCCATTGGGATCTGTCGAGCAGCGACAAGCCCAGCGTGCTGATCCCGGGACTGGCGACCAGCTGGGCCGTCGGGGCCACCGACAAGACCAAATGGACCTTCAAACTGCGTCCTGGCGTGAAGTTCCATGACGGATCGGCCTTCAATGCCGATGCGGTGGTGTGGAATGTGCAAAAGGTACTCGACAAGGATGCGGTCCATTTTGACGCCAGTCAGGTGGGCGTGACGGCCTCGCGCATGCCCACCCTGCGCAGCGCCCGCAAGATCGACGATCTGACGGTAGAGCTGACCACCAGCGAGCCTGACTCCTTCCTGCCCCTGAACCTGACCAACCTGTTCATGGCCAGCCCGGCCCATTGGCAAAAGAAGTTTGAAGCTGCCCAGGGCGCCACACCGGCCGACAAGGCCAAGGCCGCCTGGACCGCTTTCGCCAGCGATGCTTCGGGTTCCGGCCCTTTTCGCATGACCCGTTTCGTGCCGCGTGAGCGCCTGGAACTGGCCGCCAACAAAGATTACTGGGACGCCAGGCGCCGCCCCAAGGTGGACCGTGTCGTGATGCTGCCCATGCCCGAGGCCAATGCCCGCACGGCAGCCCTGCTTTCAGGCCAGGTCGACTGGATCGAGGCCCCCGCACCGGACGCGATGGCGCAAATCCGCCAGCGCGGCTTCACCATCTACAGCAATCCGCAGCCCCATGTCTGGCCGTGGCAACTGTCGTTCCTGCCGGGTTCCCCCTGGCTCAACAAGGATGTGCGCCATGCTGCCAACCTGTGTGTCGACCGCGAGGGGCTTCGCACCTTGCTGGGCGGCATGATGGGCATTCCCAAGGGCACGGTGCCGCCCGGCCATCCGTGGTGGGGCAATCCGAAATTCGACATCAAGTACGACGTCAAGGCCGCCCAGGCCCTGATGCAGAAAGCAGGCTTCTCGGCCGCCCGACCCATGAAGGCCAAGGTTCAGATCTCGGCTTCAGGCTCGGGGCAGATGCAGCCTCTTCCGATGAACGAATTCGTCCAGCAGTCCCTCAAGCAATGCTTCTTTGACATCGAGTTTGACGTGATCGAGTGGAACACCCTGTTCACCAACTGGCGTCTGGGGGCCAAGGATGCCACCGCGCGCGGTGCGCATGCGATCAATGTGAGCTACGCGGCCATGGACCCCTTCTTTGCCATGGTCCGCTTCACCAGCACCAAAACCTTCCCGCCGGTCTCCAACAACTGGGGCTTCTTTGGCAACGACGAGTTTGACAAGCTGATCGCCGATGCCCGCAGCACCTTTGATGACCGGGGTCGGGACGCTGCACTGGCCAAGCTCCATGCACGCATCGTGGAAGAAGCGCCCTTCATCTGGATTGCCCATGATGTGGGTCCGCGTGCCATGAGCGCCAAGGTCAAGGGTGTGGTGCAGCCGCGCAGCTGGTTCATTGACATTGCGCCGATGTCGATCGACTGATCGCGCTCCCCGTGCACGGCGCCATGACCTGTCGCCGTGCACGGCCAACCACCGACCTGTCCTGCAGCCGCGTGGGGCCAGGTCTTCCGTCCAAGCCCTGAGCTGGTGTTTTCATGCTGCAGTTTCTGATCCGCCGAATTTTCTACACCCTGCCCATCATGCTGGGGGTGGCGCTGGTGTGTTTCGCTCTGGTCCATCTGGCGCCGGGCGATCCGCTGGTCTCGATTCTTCCGCCAGACGCGTCCCAGGAATTGCAGATGCAGCTGCGCACGCTTTACGGTTTTGACCGCTCGTACCCGGAACAGTTTGCCAGCTGGGTCTGGCGCGCCCTGCAGGGCGATCTGGGCATGTCGATTGCCACCAGCCGCCCCGTCACCGACGAGGTGCTCAAGGCCGTGGGCAACACCCTTCGACTGGCAGCCATGGCCACTGCAATCGGCTTTGTGTTCGGCTGCCTGTTTGGTTTTGTGGCCGGTTATTTTCAGAACTCATGGATCGACAAGGCTGCCTCTTTCACCGCCGTGCTGGGCGTGAGCGTGCCGCACTACTGGCTGGGCATGGTGCTGGTCATCATTTTCTCGTCCCTGCTGATGTGGCTGCCGGCCAGCGGGGCCGGTCCAGGCGGCTCGGACCTGTGGAAGTGGGACTGGGAACATGTCAAACACATGATCCTGCCGGCCCTGACGATGAGCGTGATTCCCATGGGCATCATTTCCCGAACCGTGCGTGCGCTGGTGGCCGAAATCCTGGCCCAGGAGTTCGTGGTTGGATTGCGGGCCAAGGGGCTGACCGATCTGGGGGTCTTCCTGCATGTGGTCAAGAATGCTGCGCCTACTGCCCTGGCGGTGATGGGCTTGCAGCTGGGCTATTTGCTGGGCGGCTCGATCTTGATCGAGACAGTGTTTGCCTGGCCGGGCACCGGCTTCCTGCTCAATTCAGCCATCTTCCAGCGCGACCTGCCTTTGCTGCAAGGCACGATTCTGGTGCTGGCCATGTTCTTTGTGGTTCTCAACCTGGTGGTGGATGTGGTGCAGACCCTGCTCGATCCCCGCATTGCAAGGGGCTGAGCGATGGTCATGAACATCACGGTCGACCCCGCCAAGGTGCCCGCACTCAACGTCGAGCGCTCGCCCGGCTACTGGCAGACGGTGCTGCGACGCCTGCTGCGCGACAAGGTGGCGATGGCCGCTGCGCTGGTGATCCTCGCCTTGCTGATGCTGGCCGTGCTTGGCGGCTTGATCACGCCGGCCGATCCTTACAAATCTTCGATGCTCTCGCGCCTCAAGCCGATCGGCACGCCCGGCTACCTGCTGGGCACCGACGAGCTCGGCCGGGACATGCTTTCGCGCCTGATGGTCGGAGCGCGACTGAGCCTGTTCATGGGCATCACCCCGGTGATTTGTGCCTTTGTCATGGGCTCGATCATCGGTATCACGGCCGGCTATGCGGGCGGTGCTGTCAACTCGGTGGTGATGCGCACCATCGATGTGTTCTACGCCTTTCCTTCGGTCCTGCTGGCGATCGCCCTGTCGGGTGCGCTGGGCGCGGGCATCACCAACTCGCTGATCTCGCTCACGGTGGTCTTCATCCCCCCGATTGCACGCGTGGCCGAGAGCGTGACCACCCAGATCCGGACCCGGGATTTTGTCGAGGCCGCCCGTGCTTCCGGCGCCGGGGCCTTCACCATCGTGCGTGTGCACGTGCTGGGCAATGTGCTCGGGCCGATCTTTGTGTATGCCACCAGCCTGATTGCTGTGGCCATGATTCTGGCTTCGGGTCTGTCCTTCCTGGGCCTTGGCGTCAAACCCCCCGAGCCTGAATGGGGCCTGATGCTCAACACTTTACGCACGGCCATCTACACCCAGCCCTGGATTGCCGCCCTGCCCGGGGTGATGATTTTCATCACCTCGATCGCCTTCAACCTGCTGAGCGATGGTCTGCGCTCGGCCATGGAAATCAAGCACTGATCATGGCTGTCAACAAAAATCTTCTCGAAGTGCGTGGCCTGGTCAAGCATTTTCCGCTCAAGAAGGATGTGTTCGGGCGCGGAGGCGGTGTGGTTCGCGCCGTCGATGGCGTGGACTTCGCCGTGCGCGAGGGCGAGACCCTGGGGGTGGTGGGCGAGTCCGGTTGCGGCAAGAGCACCACGGCCCGCCTGCTCATGAACCTGATCGTCCAGGACCAGGGCGAAATCGTGTTTGACGGCGCTGCCGTCGGCGGGCGTGATCTGCCCCTCAAGGCCTTCCGGCGTCAGACCCAGATGGTGTTTCAGGACAGCTATGCTTCGCTCAACCCCCGCCTGACCATCGAGGACTCGATAGCCTTTGCCCCGCAGGTGCATGGACTGCCGCGCAGCGAATCCGTGAGCCGGGCCCGCGACCTGCTTTCGCGTGTCGGCCTCGAGCCCCGGCGCTTTGCCGAACGCTATCCCCACGAGCTCTCGGGTGGGCAGCGCCAGCGGGTCAACATTGCCCGCGCTCTGGCCTTGCAGCCCCGGCTGATCATTCTTGACGAGGCCGTCTCCGCACTCGACAAGTCGGTCGAGGCCCAGGTGCTCAACCTGCTGCTCGACCTCAAGGAGGCCTTCGATCTGACCTACATCTTCATCAGCCACGACCTCAATGTGGTGCGCTACATGAGCGACCGTGTCATGGTCATGTACCTCGGGCAGGTGGTGGAAATCGGTGCCAGCGAAGACCTGTTCAATCATCCCCAGCACCCCTACACGCGAGCCCTGCTCAGCTCGATCCCGTCCATGGATCCGGACCGGCGTACCGAGGTACCGCCGCTGGCCGGCGACCCCCCCAACCCCATCAACCCCCCTTCGGGCTGTCGGTTTCACACGCGCTGTCCGCAGGCCCAGCCGGTGTGTTCGCAACACGTTCCGGCCCTGACTGCACCGGCCGATCGGCATCCGGTAGCCTGCCTGATGTTCGAGTCCGACAGCGGTTACACCCCGGGGGTTCGCCCGGTGGCGGAGGTCGCATGAGCCCTGACCACACCCCGGACCTGCTGGTCGATATCCGCGATCTGCATGTCACCTTCACCGGCGGTCGTCAGCCGGTTCGCGCTGTTGATGGTGTGGACCTGCAGGTCGCTCGCGGCGAGGTGGTCGCTCTGATCGGCGAGTCGGGCTCGGGCAAGAGTGTGACGCTGCGCTCACTGCTGCGCCTGCACCCGGCGCGACGCACCCAGATGCACGGTCAGATGCGTGTGGGTCCGCACGATGTGATGGCCTTGTCGGCTCGCGAACTGGCCGACTACCGCGGCCGCGTGGCTTCGATGATTTTTCAGGAGCCCCTGCTGGCCCTCGATCCGGTCTATTCGGTGGGCGCGCAGATTGTCGAGTCGATCCGCCGGCATGAGCCGGTCAGCGCCTCCGAGGCCCAGCAACGGGCCTTGCAATTGTTTGAGCGTGTGCGCATCCCCAGCCCGCAGCGCCGCCTGCAGGCGTATCCGCACGAGATGAGCGGAGGCATGCGCCAGCGCGCCATGATTGCATTGGCCCTGGCCTGCCGCCCCCAGCTGTTGCTGGCCGATGAGCCCACCACGGCATTGGATGCCACGGTCCAAATCCAGATCCTGTTGCTGCTGCGCGAATTGCAGCGTGACCTGGGCCTGTCGGTGATTTTTGTCACGCACGATATCGGTGCCGCCGTCGAAGTGGCGGACCGGATTGCTGTCATGTACGCCGGCCGGATTGTCGAAGAGGGGCCCGCACGCACACTCATTCGCGCCCCCCGTCACCCCTACACCCGCGCCCTGCTCGCCAGCCGTGCCCATGGCGCCCTGGCCAAGGGTACGCGGCTAGAAACGATTGCCGGCGCTCCCCCCGATCTGGCTGCCTTGCCCCCGGGCTGTGCCTTTGCCCCACGATGCACTTTGGCCAGCGAGGCCTGCCTGCAGGTACGCCCCGAGCCCGTGGTGCTGGGTCCCGGCCACCAGGCCCGGTGCCTGCACACCGAGTTGACCGCCAGCGCCGTTCAACCGGCCTGAACATGAACACCCCATCGACTGGAGATTGAACATGCCATGGGTCCACGACACCGCCAGGGCCTTCATGCCCTATCCCGAAGTTCCGGTAGCGCAGGCGGCTACCGGACCGCTCTCCGGTCTGAGCTTTGCCGTCAAGGATCTGTTTGACGTGGCGGGCTATCCCACCAGCGCAGGTCAGCCGTTGGTGCTGGCGATGTCGGGTATCAAGACCCGCCATGCCGACGCCGTGGGCAAGCTGCTGGACGCCGGTGCGCGATTTGTCGGCAAGGTCGTGACCGACGAACTGGCGTTTTCAATGAACGGCAACAATGCCCATTTCGGCGCGCCGATCAATGGCGGCGCGCCCGACCGGATCACCGGGGGCTCATCCTCGGGTTCGGCCTCAGCGGTCAGCAACCGGCTGGCCGATATCGCCTTGGGCACCGACACCGGCGGTTCGGTTCGGGCTCCGGCCAGCCATTGCGGTCTGTATGGCATCCGGCCCACCCACGGGCGGGTCAGTCTGCAGGGCTGCATGGACCTGTCGCCCAGTTTTGATACCTGTGGCTGGTTTGCACGCGATGTGCAGACCTTCGCCCGCGCCGCCGATGTGCTGCTAGGTGCGGACCCGCAGCCCTTGCCTGACCGGGTGCGCCTGCTTTTGCCCGAGGATGTGTGGGGGCTGCTCGATGAGCCTGCACGACAGGCCCTCGCCCCGGCCCGTCATCGCATCGAATCGGTGTTCGGTTCGAGTCAGGCTGCGCGGGTGGTGCTCGATGACTTCGATGCGATGTACTGGAATTTCCGCTACATCCAGGGGCGAGAAGCCTGGATGACCGATGGGCCGCTGATCGAACGCTTCTCGCCCCCCCTCGGGCCGGGCGTGGCCGACCGCTTTGCCTGGTCGCGTACCCTGACCGACGAGCAGGTCGTCCAGGCCCAGACCTATCGCCAGCGCTACCGGACCCATCTGGCCTCGCTGTTGGGCCGTGATGGCGTTTTGCTGATGCCCACCATGCCCGATGTGGCACCTCTGCGAACCGACAGCGAAGCCTCGCTGGAGGATTACCGCAACCGCGCCATCCGCATGCTGTGCATTGCCGGTCTGTCCGGATGTGTCCAAATTTCCCTGCCCATGGCCTCGCGTGCAGGTGCACCCTTTGGCATTTCCCTGCTGGGACCCGCCGGCAGTGACCGCAGCCTGATTGCCCTGGCCGAGAGGCTTGGCGAGGCCCGCACCTGAGACCGTCTAGAGCCAGACCTGCACGGGACGCGACAAATGCATCACCTCGCAATCCTCTCGCGGACCACGTCTTTCGATGACCAGAAAGTCGCGTTCTTGCACAGCGATCAACGGGTGGTGCCAGGTGCCCGGTCGCAGCGTGAAGGCCTGCCGCGCCCCCACCACAAAAGCCTTGAGCGTGGTCTCATCCGGGCTCGATGCCCCCAGGGCCACCAGCAAAATACAGGCCGGACTGCCCTCGTGGGATTGGCCCAGCGGCACGAAGGTCTGGCTGCCCCACTGGTGTCGCTCCATCAAATGCCACGGGCCTTCGACACCCTGGGCTCTGGCTCGAAACACGGTCATTTGTGCCTGTCCCTCGTGGGCGTGAAGGGACAGGGTGCCGGGCATGTCCACCCGCCGGCTGGTCCCTGCATTGATCGGATGACCGGCATTTCCTGCAAACGCCTGGTCAATGTCCATCATCCAGCCGTAGTCGGCCAGGGGCTGTGCGCTCAGTGGCTGGGCCTGCAGTCTGCGAGGCTCTGGCGTTTTGCTGTCAGGTTCGACGCGGGGTTCAAGGCTGGCATTCATCCCCCGCATGATGGCACAGCCCCAGTGCGCCTGCTGCGCGGAGCGCGCCGATGAACGCCCGGCCCGGCTTTGGCAACAATCGCATGCCCACAGCCACCGACCGTGTTTACCAGGCGATCTGCCAGGCGGTGCTGGAGCACCGGCTGACCCCGGGAGCCTGGCTGCGCGAAGAGGAATTGGCCACCGAATTCGGGGTCTCCCGCACCGTGATTCGACAGGCCTTGCAGCGGCTGGCCCAGGAGCAGGTGATCGAGCTGATGCACAACCGTGGCGCCCGCGTGCCCTTGCCCAGCCTGGAAGATGCCGCCCATGTGTTCGATGCGCGACGCATGGTGGAGTGCGAAATCGCGCGTCGACTGGGCGGCCGGCTCACGCCCGCCCAGCGTGCCGAACTCGAACAACTCGCCCTGGCCGAAGCCGAAGCTGACGCCCGCGGTGACCGCGCCGAGGCGATTCGCTGCTCGGGTGAATTTCACCTGGCACTGGCACGCATGCACGGCAACCCGGTGTACACCCGCCTGCTGTCGGGCCTGCTGCCGACCACTTCCCTGCTGATGGCACGCTTCAAGCTGCATGGTGGTCAGGTGTGTGTAGCACACCGCCACGTGGATCTGGTCGCGGCCCTGGCCCGTGGCGGTGCACCTGCAGCTGCCGAAATGCGGCGGCATCTGGGTGAGCTTGAAAGCTCCCTGACCCAGGGGCCGGCCAGCCCGCGATCCTTGCGGGATGTTTTTGCGTCTTACCGCGACAATGAGGACCCAGGGGCGCCCGTGGCAGCTGGCGCCGCTGCAGCTTCGAAGGACCCTGCATGACCACAGTCACTTCCCACATCGACGACCTGCGCATTGACAGCCAGCGCCTGTGGCAATCGCTGATGACCCTTGCGAGCATCGGCGCCACCCCCAAAGGTGGCGTGGCCCGCCTGGCGCTGACCGACCTGGACCGGCAAGGACGCGACCTGGTGGTGCAATGGGCCCGCGAGGCTGGCATGCAGGTCACGGTCGACCGCATCGGCAATATCTTCATGCGCCGGCCGGGCCGGGACCCTCGACGGCCTCCGGTGATGACTGGCAGCCACATCGACACACAGCCCACAGGCGGCAAGTTCGACGGCAATTACGGGGTGCTTGCCGGCCTGGAGGTGGTACGCACCCTCAACGACCACGGCATTCAGACCGATGCGCCCATCGAGGTGGCCGTGTGGACCAACGAGGAGGGCTCGCGCTTTGTCCCGGTCATGATGGGCTCGGGTGTGTTTGCCGGCGCGTTCTCGCTCGAACATGCCTATGCCGCCACCGACACCCACGGCCGATCCGTACGGGAAGAGCTCGAGCGCATTGGTTACATGGGTGAGGAGGAGCCCGGCGAACACCCCATGGGGGCCTATTTCGAGGCGCATATCGAACAAGGGCCGGTGCTTGAGGATGCCGGCATCACCATCGGGGTGGTCCAGGGCGTGCTGGGCATTCGCTGGTTCGATTGTGTGGTCAGGGGCATGGAGGCGCATGCCGGTCCCACACCGATGGGCTTGCGTCGCGACGCCCTCCAGGTGGCGACCCAATTGATGCAGGAGGTTGTGGCCACAGCCCTGCGCCACGCGCCCCATGGTCGCGGTACGGTAGGCATGGTGCATGTGCATCCGAACAGCCGTAACGTGATCCCCGGCGAGGTGCGATTTTCGATCGATCTGCGCAACCACACCGACGAGTCCGTCGAGCAGATGGCACAGGAAGTGCGCGACTGTGCCCGGTCGCTGAGCGCGCGCACCGGGCTGCCCATCGAACTGACCCTGGTGTCGAGCTTCACGGCCCAGCAATTTCATCCGCAATGCACGCAGGCCGTAGAGCGCGCTGCACGACTGCTCGGACACTCCCACATGCGCGTGGTCTCGGGCGCTGGCCATGATGCGGTGTATGCCGCGCGTCGCGCACCGGCCGGCATGATCTTCATTCCCTGCAAGGACGGCATCAGCCATAACGAGGTTGAAGATGCCTTGCCCGAACATGTGAGCGCGGGTTGTAATGTCCTGCTCCATGCCATGCTCTCGCATTGTGAGGGCGTCACAGGGCCTGCTTCCGCGCCCCTTTGAGTGACAGACCCTCAGCGCGGATGCATCAGACAACCCTCGGGGATCCGGGATTTGTCAATATTTATTGACATCTACTTTGATTGACGCATAGTCTCCTGTTGAGCTGGCCGTTACGGGCCCGCCGACACCCCCATCAGGAGACAACGATGTCAAGCCAGAACCTCAGCGAACCCCTCATTGATGACCGCACCCTGGAGGACAAATGCCTGCGTTTGATTTTCAGGCACACCGGGAAGATCTACCTGCTCTTGCTGAGCGCCAGCGTGGTGGCGGTCGCCATCGAGAATCAATGGCTGTGATTCACGCCCCGGATTGAGCGCTCATTGGGCGCACCGTCTCCAGCCCGGATCCGCTGGAGCGATAAGGCGGCCACCCCTTGCTGATCGAGCATCCATTGCACTGGTTCCACGGCCAGCTGCAAGGCCCGCCGCTGAGCCTGGCGAATGCCCTCGCAGGCGGGTGTTCGACCGGTCAGGCGCAAGGCCCAATCGGGCATCACATCGAACGCCGATCGCAGCACCAGGGCCATGAAAGGTTGATCCACCAGATCGGCGGGGTAGGACTCGATGATCCGCAAGATCTGCCGGGTGCGGGCATCAAAGGCCAGTTGCGGCTGGAAATCCATCAGCCGGGCCCGTGCGGCACACAGCGTTGTGGGCAAGTCCACAGCCCCCAGCAGGTGCCCGATCTGCGCCATTTCTTCGATGTAGCGGTCACACTCGGCCACCGGCAGGGCCTGGCGCGCCAGGTGCTGATAGGCCGAAAGAAAAGAAGTGACCTCTACCAGATGCACCCAGGCCAGGAGCTGCGGATCACTGGCAACATAAGGTTGCCCCTGCAAGTCGGTGCCGGTCGCTTGTGCGTGAATGGCGTTGACCCGCGCAATTGTGCGCATGGCCAGAGGCCGCGGGCCGTAGGTGGTTGCAGCCACAAAATAAGCCGTTCGACCCAGGCGCCCCTTGAGGTTGGTTCGAAAATCGGAATGGTCCCACACCGCCGCCAGTGCCCTGGGGTGCAAGGCCTGGACCATCAGGGACGACAGACCGCCACACATCATGGCCCCAAAGTGCGCATGGACGCGCCAGCACACAGCCTGCGGACCGAACAGTCCCGGATCGCCCACGGGAGTGACAAAGTCATCCAGGGAGGCTGTGGAACCGGTGACAGATCGCACCCGGCTGCCAATCGCCAGAAGGGCGAGATTTTGCAGGCGATGTGCGAGGTTCATGCGCAGTGCCCGCCCTCACCCGGCGGGTGTATTTTCATCGGGCGCAGCTTGGAGCAGCTTTGGTGGCTCGGGATCGGTCGGCGGAAAACACATTTTCTCGCCATCCCATTTCTGGCCACACCAGCAGTAGCCCTCAGCATTGATGATGCAGGTCCCCGTACCGCAGCAGCGCTCGTCGTCCGTCATGGGCAGCTCCAAGGATGCAGGGCGACATTGGCCCCGAACGAAAATCACTATGTCACATGCGCAAAATCATTGCATCGCCAGTGGAAACTGCGGGGGGGGGCGCTCCCGAGCTGTGACCAGCCCTGGGTCTGAGCGGTCACAGCAATGCCGGACATCTGGAGGCGCGGGCCGGAGTCGAACCGACCTCCACGAATTTTCAATGGCTGAAAGATCCTGGCGGTCAGGATAAGAGACTCCGGGAGATCTCATCGCCTCATCCGCAGCGGCCATGGCTCTCATTCCACAAACCAGTGGGACGTTCAACAAGGCCCCTCCTCATTGTTGATCTTTGATCCAGCAAGTATTCCGCAATACATTAACGTCAGGACTGGACTTGCCATCATCGACTTTCACCTGGAGAGGCCATCTTGTTTCAGGCCTTGCGCCTGGGAGCGTTCAATAGTGGGCCTTTCTCATCTAAATTCACTTCACTTCAAAGATATGCGCTTCATTCTCATCGGACTGTCTTGTGCTCTCAGCTTCGCGCTTCAGGGTCCAGTGCATGCGCAGCCGGCATCGCCAGTGGCGGAGCAAGTACGGTCTGTCGTTGATCGATTTCATGCTGCGCTTGCTGCGGGCGACGCAAAGTCCGCAACAGATCTGCTGGCTTTGGACGCAGTAATTCTTGAGAGCGGTGAACTCGAGTCGCGTCGGCAGTACCTGGACCACCACTTGGCCGCAGACATCAAGTTCGCTCAAAGTGCTCGGTCTACACGCAGCAACCTCCAGGTCACACATCTCGGCGAGGTGGCCTGGGTCACATCGACCAGTGTCACCGCAGGCAATCACGAGGGAAAGCCCCTGAACCTGGCCGGGGCCGAACTGATGGTGTTGTCCAGGGTCGGCAATGGTTGGCTCATACGGGCAATTCACTGGTCGTCTCGTAAAGCCAGGTCATGATTCAAATTTAGCCTTGGCTGTGCAGACAGTTTTCTCAGGTATCCAGTCCCAGAGCCTGCAAATCAGCCAAAAAACCACGCGGGCCAACAGCCCACCCCGGACTCCGGGATGCTGCGTATGCACATTCGGTATGGCAAGACGGAATTAGGGCATCGCAGTCATCAAAGCCCGATCGAATCGTGGCCGCTCGCTGATGCCATTGGAAAAAATTTGGAGGCGCGGGCCGGAGTCGAACCGACCTACACGGATTTGCAATC
>CAYMMK010000031.1:0-26280 GCA_964391575.1 uncultured Limnohabitans sp. | reverse complement strand
GTGGTGGCTCACTTGCTGGCCCTGCATGATGTGGGTTCGAACAACCCCGATGGTGTGGAGATCAAGGGCCCCAATGCCCCCAAGGACGCCAACGGCAAGCCCCTCGACGGCATCCCCTTCCATCCCTACTACACGGTGCACGACATCTTTGCCGTGAGTATTTTCCTGCTGGCCTTCTCGGCGATCGTGTTCTTTGCACCCGAGTTCGGTGGCTATTTCCTCGAATACAACAATTTCATCCCGGCCGATCCCCTCAAGACGCCTGCGCACATTGCACCGGTCTGGTATTTCACGCCCTATTACTCGATGCTGCGTGCCATCACTACCGAGATGATGTATGTGCTGATTGCCTGCGTGGTCGTCGGTGCAGTGCTGGCTGTGGCCAAGGGCAAGCTGCCGCAACTGCTCAAGGGTGGGGTGATCGGCGCGGCCGTGGTCATCTCGGTGCTCATGCTCTCCATTGATGCCAAGTTCTGGGGCGTGGTGGTGATGGGTGCCGCGGTCATCATTTTGTTTTTCCTGCCCTGGCTCGACTACAGCCCCGTCAAGTCCATCCGCTACCGTCCAGATTGGCACAAGATCATGTACGGCGTGTTTGTGATCAACTTCCTGATCCTGGGGTACCTGGGTGTCCAGCCGCCGTCACCGATCGGTGAGCGGGTGTCGCAGGTGGGTACGCTGTTTTATTTCGGCTTTTTCCTCCTGATGCCATGGTGGAGCCGACTGGGAGAGCCCAAACCCGTGCCCGAGCGGGTGACCTTCCAGCCGCACTGAGACCAGCAGCGAGAACAACATGAAACAACTCAAGAAAATCGCATGGGGCCTGGTGATGGCCTTGGCCATGGTGACAGGCAGCCATGCTGCTGGCGGTGACTCCATACCTTTGGACAGGGCGCCCAAAACAACCAACGATCTGGCCTCGCTGCAAAACGGCGCCAAGCTGTTTGTCAATTACTGCCTGAACTGCCATTCGGCGGCCTTCATGCGATACAACCGCCTCCAGGACATCGGACTGACGGAACAGCAGATCAAGGACAACCTGCTCTTTACCACCGACAAGGTGGGTGAAACGATGAAGGCGTCGATAGACCCACGGCAGGCCAAGGACTGGTTTGGTGCCAATCCTCCCGACCTGACCTTGATTGCGCGCGCCAAGTCCAGTCACAGTGGTACCGGCGCCGACTACCTCTACACCTACCTGCGCACCTACTACCGCGATGAAACCAAGGCCACTGGCTGGAACAATCTGGCATTCCCCAATGTCGGTATGCCTCATGTGCTGTGGGAATTGCAGGGCGAGCGCCGTCCGGTCTACGAAGAGCGCATGTCGCATGGCCAGAAAGTGCAGGTTTTCACTGGAAAATGGGAGCAGGTCAAGCCTGGAACCCTGTCGCCCCAGCAGTACGATGATGCCGTGGCCGATCTGGTCAACTACTTGCAGTGGATGGGCGAGCCTGCCCAAAATACCCGTGTCCGTGTGGGTGTTTGGGTGATGCTGTTTCTGGCCCTGTTCACCCTGATCGCCTGGCGACTCAACGCAGCGTTCTGGAAAGACGTCAAGTAATCGCGTAACCGGTCCGGCTTGCCCGGCCCCTCAGAGTGGGTCAGCCCTCAGTGGCTTCCCACTCTTTTGATTTTCACAGGAGCTTGTTGCCATGATGGTGCTTTATTCCGGAACCACCTGCCCCTTTTCACACCGCTGCCGCTTTGTCCTGTTCGAAAAGGGCATGGATTTCGAAATCCGCGATGTGGACCTGTACAACAAGCCTGAAGACATCAATGTGATGAATCCTTACGGGCAGGTGCCGATCCTGGTTGAGCGTGATCTGATTCTCTATGAGTCGAACATCATCAACGAGTACATCGACGAGCGCTTTCCGCACCCACAACTGATGCCCGGCGATCCGGTGGATCGTGCCCGTGTCCGCCTGTTCCTGCTCAATTTCGAGAAGGAGCTCTTCACGCATGTGTCGATGCTGGAAAACCGTGCCCTCAAGGGCAATGACAAGACCCTTGAGAAGGCCCGATCGCACATTCGTGACCGCCTCACCCAGCTCGCGCCGGTGTTCCTCAAGAACAAGTACATGCTGGGCGACAACTTCTCGATGCTTGACGTCGCCATTGCGCCCTTGCTCTGGCGCCTGGATTACTACGGCATCGATCTGTCCAAGAATGCCGCTCCCCTGCTCAAGTATGCGGAACGGATTTTCTCCCGTCCGGCCTATATTGAGGCACTGACGCCCTCTGAAAAAGTCATGCGCAAATAAGATTTGCCGACGACATGAGTGACAGCGCCTTGCCATCGACCCGGCCTTATCTGGTTCGCGCCCTTTATGAATGGTGCAGTGACAATGGATTGACCCCTTATGTAGCTGTCAAGGTGGACAGTTCGGTGCAGGTGCCCCGCGAATTTGTGCAGGGTGACGAGATCGTGCTCAATATCAGCATGGACGCGACCAGCGGCCTGAAGCTGGGCAATGAATTCATCGAGTTCAAAGCCCGCTTTGGCGGCAAGGCCCGCGATATCATGGTTCCGATGGAGCGTGTGATGGCCATTTATGCCCGTGAAAATGGGCAGGGCATGGCTTTTCCAGTGCAGGACGCCGCCCCGGCTCCGGCGGACTTGACTGCGCCACTGCCCGTCCCTGGTCAACAGCACGACCCTGATCACCCAGGTGGGCCTCGGCCGCCTTCGGCTCCCTTGAGCCGGCCTTCACTCAAGCGGGTGAAATAATCGGCAATCCTGGCCTGAATGCAGCGGCCAAGGTTGTAAAATTTTCCCTGTGCCGGTTTAGCTCAGTTGGTAGAGCACCCGCCTTGTAAGCGGTAGGTCGTCAGTTCGAATCCGACAACCGGCACCATGTTCTGAAACCACCCTTGCGGCTGGTTTTTTTGGGCGCCATGGCCGGGCGTTCAGGTGCCCCGGCCTGCTGGCGATGCAACCTTGATGCGGATCTGCTCGACACCCTGTCCCTGGCTGGCCAGCAAGGCCAGCATGGCGGGCACGCACTGGCGCAATTTGGCCGCCACTGCTGGCGACGGGGCCAGCAGGCACCATTGACCGTCTTCCAGGGCGCCGGGTTGCACGAGGGTGCGCAACCCTTGTGGAAGACTGCCCCGTACCCGTTGCAAACGGTCTCTGGACGCTTGGGCCCGCTCGGCCAGACTCGAGAGGGTGGAGGACGCAGCCGCTGCCTGCTGCAGCGTCATGATGTTCGTTGACGGGGTTTTGCGCATGCCCTGATTATGCGGTCGGGTTGGGGAAATGCGGGGTTCGACCTGCAGGCCGTTAAAATCCCGAAATTGTCCTGCCTGCTGGCGCTTGCAACGGTTGACCGTCTTGCAGCCATCCGGCCGGCCCCCACCTTGAACCGACAGGATTTCCGGGACTGCTGCCGCGTGCGGCCACCACCCGCTCACCCATGGCCATCAATTTTCTGACCCAGATTTTCGGCAGTCGCAACGACCGTCTGCTCAAGCAATACCGCAAGACGGTCGAACAGATCAACGGGCTCGAGCCTTCCCTGGAGGGATTGACCGACGAGCAATTGCGCGGCAAGACCGAAGTGTTCCGTCAGCGCCTGGCCGCTGGTGAAACCCTCGATGCCCTCTTGCCCGAGGCCTTTGCCGTGGTCCGTGAAGGCGCCAAGCGGGTCATGAAGATGCGCCACTTCGATGTGCAGCTGTCAGGCGGTATCGCCCTGCACAACGGCAAGATTGCCGAAATGCGCACGGGCGAAGGCAAGACGCTGACCGCCACCTTGCCTGTCTATCTCAATGCCCTGACCGGCAAGGGCGTGCATGTGGTCACGGTCAATGACTACCTGGCCAACCGCGATGCCCAGTGGATGGGCAGGCTCTACAACTTCCTGGGCCTGACAGTAGGGGTCAATCTGCCGCAACTGCCACGCGAGCAAAAACAGGCAGCCTATGCCGCCGACATCACCTACGGCACCAACAATGAATATGGTTTTGACTATTTGCGCGACAACATGGTCTACGAGACGCACGACCGAGTGCAGCGCGGCCTGTCGTATGCAATTGTTGATGAAGTCGATTCGATCCTGATCGACGAGGCGCGCACGCCCCTGATCATCAGTGGCCAGGCCGAGGACCATACGGCCCATTACCTGGCCATGCGCGAAGTGGTGCCTATGCTCACCCGCCAGGAAGGTGAAGCTGATCCTCGCACGGGTGAGGGGATCATCACCCCGGGTGACTTTACGGTCGATGAAAAGTCCCACCAGGTGTTCCTGACCGAGTCAGGGCATGAAAAAGCCGAGGAAATCCTCGCGCGCATGGGGCTGATACCTGAAGGCGCGAGTCTCTACGATCCGGCCAACATCAGCCTGATGCATCACCTCAACGCCGCTTTGCGGGCTAGGCATCTCTACCACCGCGACCAGCACTATGTGGTGCAGGATGGCGAGATTGTGATCGTCGATGAGTTCACGGGCCGCCTGATGTCGGGCAGGCGCTGGAGCGACGGCCTTCACCAGGCGGTTGAAGCCAAGGAGGGTGTGCAGATCCAGGCGGAGAACCAAACCCTGGCCTCGATCACCTTCCAGAATTACTTTCGCCTGTATGGCAAGCTCGCCGGCATGACCGGCACTGCCGACACCGAGGCCTATGAATTCCAAGAAATTTACGGTCTGGAGACCGTGGTGGTGCCTCCCCATCGCAAGAGCCAGCGCGTGGACCAGCTCGACCGGGTCTACAAAAGCTCGCAGGAGCGTTACAACGCGGCCATTGCAGACATCCGTGAATGCCATGAAAGAGGGCAGCCGGTGCTGGTGGGAACCACCTCGATCGAGAATTCCGAGCTCATCTCGGCGATGCTCACACGCGAGAACCTGCCGCACCAGGTGCTCAATGCCAAGCAGCATGCCCGGGAGGCCGATATCGTCGCTCAGGCTGGCCGGGCCGGCATGATCACCATTGCCACCAATATGGCGGGTCGGGGCACCGACATCGTGCTCGGGGGCAATATTGAAAAAGAGGTGCAGGCGCTCGAAGCCGACACTGCGCTGCCCGAGTCTGTACGTACCCAGCAGATCGAGGCCTTACGTGCACGCTGGCAACAGGACCATGAGGCCGTCAAGGCCCAGGGGGGGCTGCGCATCATCGCCACCGAGCGCCATGAGTCGCGCCGCATCGACAACCAGCTGCGCGGCCGATCGGGCCGCCAGGGCGATCCGGGGTCTTCCCGTTTTTACCTCAGCTTGGACGATCCGCTGATGCGGATCTTCGCAGGCGATCGGGTGCGTGCCATCATGGACCGGCTGAACATGCCCGAAGGCGAAGCCATCGAAGCAGGCATGGTCACCCGCAGCATCGAAACGGCGCAGCGCAAGGTTGAAGCCCGCAACTTCGACATCCGCAAGCAGCTGCTCGAGTACGACGATGTGTCCAATGACCAGCGTAAGGTCATTTACCAGCAACGCAATGACATTCTCGACGCCCAGGACCTCAGCGCCCAGATTGCCGCCCTGCGCGAAGGGTGTTTTACGGACCTGGTGCGCCAGCATGTGCCGGCCGAGTCGGTCGAAGAGCAGTGGGACCTGCCCGGACTGGAAAAGGCGCTGGCCGAGGAGTGGCAGATGCCGATGGCCCTGCAGGAGCAGGTGCAGGCCTCCAGCGCCATCACCGACGATGACATTGTGGAGCGGGTCGTGCAGGCCGCGCATGCCCATTTCCAGCACAAGGCGAACCTGATTGGCGAGGCCAATTTCCTGCCCTTCCAGCGCATGGTGCTGCTGCAGAGCATTGACAGCCACTGGCGCGAGCACCTCAGTGCATTGGATTACCTGCGCCAGGGCATCCATCTGCGCGGGTACGCGCAAAAGCAGCCCAAGCAGGAATACAAACGTGAAGCGTTCGAGCTCTTTGGCATGCTGCTCGATGCGGTCAAGAACGAGGTCACGCGCATCCTCATGACGGTGCGCATCGAATCGGGCGAGCAGGCCGAGCGCGCAGCGCAGGACATCGAAAACCGCGCAGAACAGATCAGTCACGTCACCTACAGTGCGCCCGATGAAAGTGGTCAGCCCCAGGTGGTCGCCGCCGATCCGCAGGCCCCGCAGGGCGGCTGGGGGCATGTGGGTCGCAACGATCCCTGTCCCTGCGGCAGTGGCAAGAAATTCAAGCAGTGCCACGGTAAATTGGCCTGATTGCACTGCAAGCGGCCGGCAGTCCCGGGACCTGCCGGCCATGCATTGAACAGGTGCTCACAAGGAAGTCGTCATGCCCGTCAATTTCCCCCCCATCGATCCGTCTGAACTGCACCCCGTCTCCGGTGTGCGCTGGGGCGTGACAGAAGCCGGCGTGCGCAAGGCGCAGCGCAAGGACCTGAGCGTGATGCTGCTCGATGACGGTGCCAGTGTGGCAGGTGTGTTTACCCGCAACCGTTTTTGTGCCGCCCCGGTTCAGATCTGTCGTGAGCACTTGCACAATGGCCAGGTCATCCGTGCTCTGGTCATCAATACCGGCAATGCCAACGCCGGCACCGGCGCACAGGGCCTGGCCCACGCACGGCAGACCTGTGAGGCCCTGGCTGCGTTGCTGCACTGCCAGCCTCAACAAGTGTTGCCTTTCTCGACCGGCGTCATCATGGAGACGCTGCCCGTGCAGCGGATCGTGGCGGGCTTGCCCGCGGCCCTGGCCGATGCAGCGGATTCGAACTGGTACCGCGCCGCACAAGGCATCATGACCACCGACACCGTGCCGAAGGCGGCCAGTGCCCGCATTCAGGTGGGTGGCAAGACGGTCAATATCACCGGCATCAGCAAGGGCGCCGGCATGATCCGCCCCAACATGGCCACCATGCTCGGCTTTCTTGCCACCGATGCGGCCATCGATCCCGCCCTGATGCAAGATCTGGCCCGTGAACTGGCCGATGGCTCGTTCAACCGCATCACCATCGACGGTGATACCTCCACCAACGACTCCTTTGTGCTTGTGGCGACCCACCAGGCGGGTCACGCGCCCGTCACGGCGTGGACATCGTCCGAGGCCCAGACCCTCAAGGCGGCCTTGATGCAGGTGGCGCGCCAGCTGGCCCATGCCATCGTGCGCGATGGCGAAGGGGCTACCAAATTCCTGACCATCCAGGTCGATGGGGGTGCCTCTGCCGCCGAATGCCGCCAGGTGGCTTATGCGATCGCACATTCTCCCCTGGTGAAGACGGCCATGTTTGCCAGCGACCCCAACCTTGGGCGTATCCTGGCCGCTGTCGGCTACGCCGGCATCGAAGATCTGGACCAGGGCCTGATTGAGCTCCATCTGGACGATGTGCATGTGGCCACCCGCGGCGGACGCCATCCGGCTTACCGTGAAGAGGACGGCCAGCGCGTCATGAAGCAAGCCGAAATCACCGTGCGGATCGGCCTCGGGCGGGGTCCATGCAGCGACACTGTCTGGACCTGCGACCTCAGCCATGAGTATGTGTCGATCAACGCCGACTACCGCAGCTGAGTCGCCCAAACCCCATTTCCTTCACCCCTTGGGCTCCAGCAGGCTGGAGCCCGATGCCCGACAGCGAGGCATGATTGCGAGGCATGCATGAGTGAGAACCTTGAACGAGTGCTCAGGCAGTTTGAACAGCTGATCGATCGCGTTGACCGCATCCTGCCCCAGCCATTGTCAGCGCCGGACTGGTCGCAGGCGCTGGCCTGGCGCTACCGCAAGCGTGCATCCGGGCATGGCGTGCTCGAGCCGGTGCGCCACCTGGCGGCCCTGGCCTTCGAAGACCTCAAGGAAATCGATGACCAGAAAGAAAAAATGCAGCGCAACATCGAGCAGTTTGTGCGGGGTCGGCCCGCCAACAATGTCTTGTTGACCGGTGCGCGCGGGACGGGCAAGTCCTCGCTCATCAAGGCCTGCCTGAATCATTTTGCGCCGCAGGGCCTGCGCCTGATCGAGGTCGAGAAGGAGGAGTTGATCGATCTTCCCGACATCATTGACGTGGTATCCGGCCGTGGCGAAAAATTCATGGTGTACTGTGATGATCTGAGCTTTGAGGACGGTGAGCCCGGCTACAAGGCCCTCAAATCGATTCTTGACGGCTCGATTGCTGCGGCCACGGCCAATGTCCTGATCTGCGCCACCAGCAACCGTCGTCACCTCCTGCCCGAATACATGAGCGAAAACCTCAGCTACAAGCACACGCCCGATGGTGAGGTGCATCCAGGCGAAGGGGTCGAGGAGAAGATCTCCCTGTCCGAACGTTTTGGGCTGTGGATCAGTTTTTACCCTTTCTCTCAGGATGAATACCTGGCGATCGCAGCGCAGTGGCTTGGGGCGCTGGGCGCCTCGCCAGCGCAGATCGAGCAGGCCCGTCCGGCGGCCTTGCTGTGGGCACTTGAGCGCGGCTCGCGCAGTGGGCGAGTGGCCTACCAGTTCGCGCGGGATTTCATGGGGCGCATGGCCTGAACATGAGCTCCACGCTGGTGGCCGACGCGCACCGCGCGCGCGAAGGCGGGACCGATCGCCCGCTGACCGAAGTGGCTGTGGGCGTGCTGCTGCAGGCGGATGGTGCTTTTTTGCTGACCACCCGTCCTGATGGCAAGGTCTATGCCGGTTACTGGGAGTTTCCGGGCGGCAAGCTCGAAGCCGGGGAGACGGTGGAGCAAGCCCTGCGACGCGAGTTGCAGGAGGAGCTGGGCATCACCATCGGTGGGGTGTCGCTGTGGAAGACCCAGCTGGTGGACTACCCGCATGCATGGGTGCGTCTGCATTTCTGCAAGGTGCAGGATTGGCAGGGCGAACTGCAAATGCGTGAAGGACAGTTTTGTGCCTGGCAACAGTTGCCGGTGCAGGTGGCCCCGGTACTGCCCGGGACGGTCCCGGTGCTGGACTGGCTGGCTGAGGAACGCAGCTGGAGGGGGCCGACCACCCACCGGCCATGAGCGCCTGACAGCGCTACAACCTTATTCGGGGTGGGTCGGATCGGGTGGACTGTCTTCGGGCAACCTGAAACTCTCCTGTGCCCACGCGCCCAGATCCAGCCCCTTGCAACGGGCCGAACAAAAAGGGCGGAAAGGATTGCGAGGGCTGTAGAGGGTGCGGCCCTCGCAGCCGGGACAACGCACCGTGCGGCTCTCGAAACTTTCGGTGGCCCTGTCGCTCATGCGCACAGGGTCATCTCGAAAGGAACCTCCTGGCTGGAGGCGCTCAGGTGACCGTCGCTGTCCTGCTCCATCATGCGGATCACCACCAGCAAACGATTACAGCTGATCTCGGGCACAAAGCCTGCTGCAGCATCCAGCCGGATGCGCAGCAGCTGGAAGGTGCGTCCCTGCGGCAGGTTCTGCTGGAGCTGACCTGCAGTGGCCATCACTTTTTGTCGGGTGCCCGATTGCCGCAACAACTGCAGCAGCAGGCGTACGGTCTGGGCCAGCGGCCACAGCGATGCCGCCCAGCGCTGCAGGTCCTGGCTGCGAACGGCGGCGTCGCGGTGTTGCCAGGCGTGGTAGCCTGGGAGGTCGAATTCGCAACTGCCTCCGGGTATGCCAAAGCGGCTGCGCAGGGAGGTCAGGAACTCCTGCTCCTGCAAGGCCTGACCGATCTTGCCCGTCATTTCATTGAGGGCGGCAAAATGCTGGTCCAGCTGCGAGACCACCTGTTCGAGCGCCTGCTCGGAAATGGCCGGGTTGCCCCGGTAGCCCTGGAACAGCAGTTTCTGCCTTTCAAGATCCCGCAGCACTTCCCCCTTGAGCTCGGAGCGGCTGGCGACCTCCAGGATTTCGAACAGGCAGCTCAGGGCAAAGTGGTGATCGATGGCGTCCTGCCGGCGGATCAGCAGGGACAGCTTGTCAAACAGATCTTCAAGCCGCAGGTAGGTGCGGATGCGTTCGTTGAAGGGGTATTCGTACTGGATCACGGTGTTGTCAGTCGGGCTCTGTCAATCATAGCCCGAAGCTGCGGGCGGTCTGCAGCACCTGGGCTCGCAAGGCCTCCAGGCTCAGTCCCTCATTGAGGGTCACATGATCGGCACACGCCAGTCGCTGTGCCCGGCTGGCCTGCTGAGCCATGATGCGCAGTACTTCTTCACGCGTCAGGCCGCTGCGGGTCATGACGCGGGCAATCTGGGTTTCGGGCTCGCAGTCAATCACCCAGATGCGGTCGATCCTGGGGCGCCAACGGTCGAGGGACTCCACCAACAAGGGCACATCGAACACCAGCAGGCGAGCGCCTTGTTCAAGCGCAGCCCGTGCCTGCTCGCCGGTGACGCGGGCGACCAGCGGGTGGATGATCGATTCGAGCTTGTGCTTGGCAGCAGGATCGGAAAACACCAAAGCGCGCATGGCTTGCCGGTCCAGACTGCCATCGGCCGCCAGCATTTTCGGACCGAAGGCCTCGGTGATGGCCCCCAGGGCCGCCCCGCCGGCGGCGGTCAGGTGGCGGGAGATGGCATCGGCATCGATGACTGCAGCACCGCCATCGCGCAGGATCGCGGCCACGGTGCTTTTGCCGCTGCCGATGCCACCGGTCAGGCCTACGCGCAGAGCGGATGCAGCGTTCATCGGCAAGGTTCTCACAAGCCCGGCAGGGGCCCGAACACCAGCAGCCAGAGCCCGGCCAGGGCCAGGAAAGGGCCAAAGGGCAGATAGCCGCCTTCGCGCAGACCGCCCTGCCGACGCAGCCACAGCCCGACTGCCAGGCCACTCAGGGAAGCGATCAGGATGATCGAGACACCCGCCCAGGGTCCCCACCAGGCCCCCAGGGCGGCCAGCAACTTGAAATCCCCCTGGCCCATGCCTTCCTTGCCTGTGACCAGTCGAAATGCCCAGTACAGGCTCCACAGGCACAGGTACCCGCCTACAGCGCCCCATAAGGCCATAGGCAGGCTCAGCCCGCTCCAACCCAGGGCGGCGGCGACCAGGCCGCCCCAGGTCAGGGGCTGTGTGAGGACATCCGGCAGCAAGGTGGTGTCCCAGTCGATCGCAGCGAGCACCACCAGCGTCAGGCCAAAGGCCATCCAGGCCACAGCCGGTCCCTCCAGGCCGAAACGCATGAAACACCAGCCGCCCAGCGCTGCCCCCGAAAGTTCCACCAGCGGATAGCGCCAGCCGATCGGCTCGCGGCAATGTCGGCAGCGACCGCGCTGCCACAGGAAGCTCAGCAGCGGCAGGTTTTCGTACCAGCGCAGCGGGGTGTTGCAATGCGGACAATGCGAGCCCGGCACGGCCAGATTGAAAGGATCACGGGGGGTGTCAATGCCCATGCCTTCGGCAGCGGTCCACTGACGCTCGAGCATCCGTGGCAACCGGTGGATGACCACGTTGGCAAAGCTGCCCAGCACCAGACCCAGCACGACACCGAGGAAGGTTTCGATCATGGCCATGGTGCCTCAGAAGACCCGGCCCAGCTGGAAAATCGGCAGGTACATGGCCACTAGGATACCGCCAATTGCCAGCCCCAGAATCACGATGATCAGTGGCTCGAGCAGCGCTGTCAGGGACTGGGTCCGGGTTTCAAACTCACCGGCCATCCAGTCACCGGCGCGCCGCAACAGGATCTCGAGGGTGCCAGTCTCTTCTCCCGTGGCGCACATCTGGACCAGCATGGGCGGAAAGCGGGGATGGGTGGCCATGGCACCATGCAGACTGCTGCCCTGGGTGATGTGGCGCTGCAGGTAGACGCTGGCCCGTTCATAGGCCGGGTGCCCGCTGGCCTGACCGGCCGGTCCGAGGGCCTCTGCCAGCGGAAGGCCCGCCGAAAGCAGGCTCGCCAGGGTCTGGCTCCAGCGCGCCAGCACCGACATTTGCAGCAGCGGCCCGATCAGGGGCAGTCGCAGCAGCCAGCGGTCACGCCAGGCGGGCCAGCGCTCGCGCAGCAGGCTCGAGCGTGCCAGCAAGGCCACAACCCCCATTGTCAGCAACAGAGGCCATAGCATGCCGGTCAGGCCCTGACTGAGCAGGATGATCATGCGAGTGGGCCAGGGCAGGCTGGCACCAAACGACTCAAAGACCTCTTCAAAGACCGGCACCACCCACAGCAGCAGCAAGGTCACCACCAGTGCAGCCACCCCCAGCACCATGACCGGGTAGAGCAAAGCCGAGCGCAAGCGTGACCGCAGCCGTTCATTGCGGTCGAGGGTCTCGGCCAGCTGCTCCAGGGTGCCGGCGAGGTTGCCCGAGAGTTCACCGGCAGCCACCATCTGCCGGTAGAGCACCGAAAAATGCCGAGGATGCCGGGTCAGGGCCTGGGCCAGGCTGCTGCCGGCCATGATCTGGTCTGCCAGATCCTGCAGGGTCGAAGGCCAGGCCCCGGGCATACTGCCCTGACGCAGCAGCTCGAGGGCCTGTACGATGGGGATGCCCGCTTGCGCCATGGTGGCCAGCTGACGCGTCACCCGCGCGGTTTCGCTCGCGTTCGGCCGGGACCGCGCGCGCCAGCCGAACCTGCCCACCAGGGGCCCGGGTGTGTCACGGGAAGATTCACGGGCACGGGCGCGGGCGGGGGAAACTGGCACTGGCACTGGCACTGGCTCTGCGACGCGCGACGACTGCAAGGTCAGAGGCAGGGGGGCCTGGGAGGGGGATTGCATGGGCGTTGCACCTTCAGTTTTCGGGTGTATGGGCCAGCACTTCATCGCATGTGGTCAGGCCTTGCAGGACACGCCGCCAGCCGGCTTGTCGCAGGCTGCTGACTCCCTGCTGTCTGGCCAGCCGGACCAGGGCCTGTTCGCCGGCACTTTCAAGCAGGCTCGATTGCATGCCGGCATGCACCGGCAGCACTTCAAACAGGCCGATGCGTCCGCTGTAGCCCCGATGGCAATGGGCGCAGCCGCGCACATCGGCACGGAAGGCGGTGGCTGTCGTCGTGGCTTGGAGCATTTGCGGATCGGCACGCTGGAGATGCATCAGTGCCGCGGGATCCTCCTGGCGGCAGTGCGGGCAGAGCTTGCGCACCAGCCGCTGTGCGCTCACCAGGGTCACGCTTGAAGCCAGGTTGTAGGGCGCGATGCCCATATTGCGCAGGCGGGTCAGGGCCGAGACCGCATTGCGCGTATGCAGGGTCGACAAGACCAGGTGGCCGGTCTGGGCGGCCTGGATCGCAATTTCTGCCGTTTCCAGGTCACGAATCTCGCCGACCATCAGGATGTCCGGGTCCTGCCGCAAAAAAGCCCGCAAGGCGACCGCAAAACCCAGGCCAGGTTTGTCGTGCACATTGACCTGGTTGATGCCGGCCAGGCTGATTTCACAGGGGTCTTCGACCGTCGAGATGTTGATTTCGGGCCGGTTCAGATGCTGCAGACAGGCATACAAGGACCGGGTTTTGCCCGAACCGGTCGGGCCGGTGACCAGCACCAGCCCATCGGGTCGCTCGATGGCCTGCAACAGACGGGCAAGTTCCTCGGGTGCGTAGCCCAGTTGCTCCAGACTGCCGTGGCTGGCACGATGGTCGAGCAGCCGAAGCACCAGTTTTTCGCCATGCAATGTGGGCAGCGTGCTGATGCGCAGATCCAGTGCGCGATCCCCGCCGGCGCCCAATTGCAGGCGCCCGTCCTGGGGCAGCCTTTTTTCGGCAATGTCCAGACGGGCCAGCACTTTCAGGCGTGTCGCAATCCTCTCCTTGAGCTGCGGGGGCGGTGCAGCCATCTCGCGCAGCTGGCCATCGATCCGCATGCGGATCCGGAAAGCCTGCTCGTAGGGTTCGAAGTGGATGTCCGAGGCCTGCAGAGCCTGGGCCTGCTCGATCAGCCTCTGAAGGTAGTGCACCAGCGGCGCGTCCTCGCTCACGCCCAGGTGATGCGACAGACCTGTTGTGGTCATGGGCTCCTCCCTTTTTTTGAGCCTTTTGACCGTACTGTCGCTGCAAATGCCTGGTTTGTAAATCCACCGCCTGAAAAGGCGGGTAAATATTCAGATCGCTTTGGCGATACCCGTTGTGCCGGGTGTCAGCTGTGACTGCTGGGGCAAGGACTGCAAGGCCTGCAGCGCATCGGCATCGGTACGGTAGCTGCGCAGGAGGCCCTGCACCACCGGCCACTCGCCCGCGCGCAGCAGGGCCGTTTCCACCGGCAGCTTGATGCCGCTGACATGCAGCATCACACCGCGACGCTCGAGCTGGCGTCGCAATTGCCCAAACATTTCGATACCGGTGACGTCGATGCGGTTGATGGGCTGGGCAAACAGGCAGACATGCCGCACCCCGGGATGTTCGGCCAGGTGGGCGGTGATGGCGTGCTCGAGCGTGCTGGCAGCGGCGAAATCAAGCTCGGCATCCATGCGCAGTGCGTACAGATGGGGCGCCAGGGGCGGCAGTTTCCACAAGTGACGGTCACGCAAGGAGCCGTCGGGGTGCAGTCCGACTTCAATGATGCGCGGATGCAGCCGGGCGTGCAGGAAATGCACCAGTGTCAGCAACACCCCGGCGAGCACCCCCCAATGGATACGCGGCGCAGTCAGCACGGTGATGGCAAAAGTGGCCCCGGCCGTCATGGCCTCGATGCGGCCAATTTGCCACAGGCGCACAAAGGCCTGCGGCTTGAGCAGGCTGGTGACTGCGGCCACCACCACCGCCGCCAGCACTGACAGCGGCACCGGTGCCAGTGCACCTGCGCCCAGCAAGGCCACAGCCACCAGGACAACAGTCACCACCACAGCCCAGCCGCTGCGCGCTCCGGCATACAGGTAAATGGCCGAACGGGAAAACGAGGCGCCGGTGGGAAAACTGCCACTGAGTGCCGAAGCCAGTTTGGCCAGGCCCTGTCCGGTGAGATCCTGGTTTTCATTCCATTGCGAGCCTTCCTGCAGATGCTCGGTACGGGCACTCGCGGCAGTTTCCAGAAAGCTCACCAGCGCAATCACCATGGCCGGTACCAGCAAGGTTGACAAGGCCTGCAATCCCGGCCAACCCGGCAGTGCAAGGCTTGGCAATGCCGCAGGCAGCTGGCCGATCACCGCGCCACCTCGTTGTGCAAAGCCGAGCAGATGGCTGATCAGTCCGGCGCCCACCACCACCAGCATAATGGCGGGCAGGCGGGGCATGAAGCGCCGCGCGGCCAGAAGCAACGTCAGGCTGCCCAGACCGAAGCACAGGGACCATGGATCGAGGGCGCCGCTGCCGATCGTTGCGATCGTGTGTGCCCAACCCTGCGGCAGGCCCAGCAGCGCCGGGATTTGAGAGACGATGATGAGCAAGGCCGCGGCCTGGGTGAATCCAGTCATGACCGGCGAGCTGATCAGGTTGAGCACCCAGCCATACCGGCCCAGACCCAGCACCAGCTGGACCAGACCCGACAAAATCGCCAGCCAGATCGCCAGTTCCACCCACCGGGCGCTGCCGGGCTCGGCCAGACCGGTCAGCGATGCGCTCACCAGCAGGCAGATCAGGGCCGTGGGCCCGACCGACACCCGCGTCGAGCTCCCCCACAGCGCACCGACCAGTGCCGGCAACAGGGCTGCGTACAGTCCGGTCACCAGCGGCATGCCCGCCAGCGCCGCATAGGCCACGGCTTGCGGAATCATCAGCAGCGCCACGGTCAGGCCGGCCATGCCGTCGCGGCCCAGCAGTTCAATCGAGGGACGGGGCCACCGGACAAAGGGCAACACGCGGGACCAGAAAGGCCGGTTCATGGATCAGGATTGTGGCCCATCGACCGAGCCGCGACAGTGCCCGGGCATCACTCAGCGCTGGGGCATGTCACGCACCGAGTAACCCAGACTGACCGTTGCGTCCTGCGGGATGGGGGGCATGTCGGCGTGCCAGTTTTCCCAGGCCTGCCGCAGCTGGGCCAGACGCTCGGGTTGCCGGCTGGCGTGATTGGCGCGCTCGCGAGCGTCATCGGTGATGTTGAACAGGTACTCATGACCATCCACGCGCAGGTATTTCCAGTCGCCGATGCGGCAGGCGCGCTGGCCGCGGTGATTCATGCGCCAGAACAGGGGGCGCTCGAAGGTGCGGTCCGGATCGTGCAGGACCCCGGCCAGTGACACCCCGTCCAGGGGAAAGTCGGGATGCGCATTGGCGCCGCCCAGCGCCAGCAAGGTCGCCGACCAGTCCATCGTCAGGCAGTGTTGCTCGCTCACGCCTGCGCCGCGAATGACTGCGGGCCAGTGCGCGATCCAGGGCACCCGGATGCCCCCCTCGGTCAGGTCCATCTTGCCGCCCACCAGGGGCCAGTTGTCCGAGAAGCGCTCGCCGCCGTTGTCGCTGGTGAAAACGATCAGGGTGTTGTCGAGTTGGCCGCTCTGGCGCAGCGCTTGCACCAGCCAGCCAATGCCCTCGTCCATGTGGTGGATCATGCGCCGGTAGGTGTGGATGTTGCCGCCATGCAGATGAAACAGGTTGGAGCTGAGATCGCTGGCCAGGGCCTGGTCCTCGCGGGTTTCCCATGGCCAGTGCGGGGCGGTGTAATGCAGGCTCAAAAAGAAGGGGGTGCCTTGTGCGGCGCCCGCAGCCATGCGCCGGACATAATCCACCGCCCGTTGGGAGATCAGGTCGGTCAGGTAGCCCTCTTCGTGCTTTTCCTGTGTGCCTTCGTAGAGGTCGTGGGTGCCGTTGTTGCTGGCGTGGGTGAAGTAATCCACACCACCGGACATCGGGCCGAAAAACTCTTCGTAGCCCGACTGCAGGGGGCCGAAAGCGGGCGGGTAGCCCAGATGCCACTTGCCGATCAGGGCGGTGCGGTAACCCGCCTGCTTCAGCAAGGAGGGCAGGGTGGGGTGTTCGGGGGGCAGACCCAGGGTGGTGCTGCCTTTGCTTTTACTGTTGATCGGCTCCTCGGCAGCTCCACGCAGGCGGTACTGCCAGCGCGCGGTCATGAGGGCAAAGCGGGTGGGCGAGCACACCGGCGAGTTGGCATAGCCCTGGGTGAACCGCAGGCCGTCGGCAGCGAGCTGATCGAGCACGGGAGAGACCGCGCCGAAGTCGGCATCGCGGCCGCCATAGCAGCCCAGGTCGGCAAATCCGAGATCGTCGGCGACGATGAAAATCAGGTTGGGTCGATGCGCACTCATGAGGGTTGTCGCGGGGCAGGGGTCAATCGACTTTCATGCCGGTGGCGCGGATGACACGGCCGTACTGGTCATGCAGCCTGTTGAGCAGCGCAGCCGCCGGACGGCCCGTCAGGCCCAGAAAGGCCATATCGAGTTGCTGAAGGCGCGCCTGCAGATCCGGCCCCTTGAGGACATCGATGATGGCTTTGGCCAGGGTGTTCATCAGCGCTTCAGGCGTCGATGCCGGGGCCATCACCACGTAAAACACCTCGGCCTGCAGATCGGGCAGACCCAATTCGGCCACGGTGGGGACCTCCGGGGCCATGCGCGAGCGGCTGGCGCTGGTCACGGCCAGAGCCAGCACCTTGCCGGCCTTGACATGCGGCAGCATGCCAGGTGTCGCCAGGGTGCCGCCCTGGACCTCGCCGGACACCACCGCCATCACTGCCGGGGAATTGCCCCGGTAGGGGATGTGGACCAGACGGGTGGAAGCGCCGATGTTGGCCATGTTCACCCACAGGTGCCCCGGCGAACCGTTACCCCCCGAGCTGAAGTTCAGCGACTGGGTGCGTGCCGTACGCAAAAAATCGGCAGCCGTGCGGATGCCGCTGTCCGGATGCACCCCCAGCAGCAGGCCCGAGCTCGACAGGATCACCAGTGGCTTGAGATCGCTGTCCCTGAAGGGCATGGATTTGTAAATGTGGGGGTTGATGGTGTGCGTGGTGTCGATGCCCCACAGCAGGGTGTGACCATCACCGGCCGATTTGGCCACCAGGTCTGCCCCCACATTGCCTGCCGCACCGGCCCTGTTTTCCACCACGAAAGGCTGGTTGAACTGCTTTTGAAGCGCCTCTCCCACCGCCCGGGCCAGGATGTCAGAGGGTCCGCCCGGCGGGAAGCTGTTGACAAACCGGACCGGCTTGGTGGGCCAGCCGGCGACAGGCTGCGCCAGGCTGGTGCCGGCGCCGGCCATGACCAGCAGCCCCACCAGCATTCGGACGCAACGCACGCGCAAGGTCTGACTTTGAATGAGCGTCATGGGTTGACTCAGTCGAGTTGGACACCGGTGGCCCGGATGGGCTTTTCCCAGCGGGCCAGATCGGCCCTTTGGGCGGCCGCCAGTTCGGCACTGCCTGAGCCGATCGGCTCATAGCCCAGCTTGACCAGCTTGTCGCGCATGGCGGGGTCACGCACGATTTTCTTCATCGCGTTTTCCAGCCTGGAAAGGGCCTCGCCGGTCAAACCCGCAGGGCCGTACATGGCAAACCAGGCGGTTGCCTCCATGTTCACTCCCGACTCCTTGAGGGTAGGCACTTCGGGCACCTGGGGGTCGCGCTGGCCGCCGGTGACGGCAATGATGCGGGCCTTGCCGGTGCGGTGCAGTTCGGCGGTCTCGCTGACCACGTCAAACTTGTAGCCAATGTGACCCCCCAGCAGGGCTGTGTTGGCCGGTGCACCGCCCTGGAAGGGCACATGATTGAGGGTGATGCCGGTCGACTGTTCCATCAGCACCCCCATGAAATGCGGCAGGGTGCCCAAACCCGGCGTGCCGTAGCTGCTTGCGCCCGGGTTGGCCCGTGCCTTGGCAATCATCTCGCCCAGACTCTGCACCCCGGCCGAGGGTCCGGCCACGACGCCAAACTGGAAGCGGGCGATCTGCGAGATGGGGGTGAAGTCTTTTACTGCGTCATAGTCAAGCTTTTTGTAGACGTGGGGAAACAGCACCATTGGCCCGCTGGGCAGCACGATCACGGTCTGACCATCGGGCTTGGAGGCCTTGACCAGGTTCAGGGCAATGCGGCCGGCCGCCCCCGGCTTGTTGTCGACCACAACGCTGCTGAAGTCGTCCTTGAGCGCATCGGCCACCATGCGTGCCAGCACATCGGCCGACCCCCCCGGCGGAAAGCCCACCAGGATTTTCAGCGGGGGCTTGCCCTGAGCCATCACAGGGGCCGCCAGACTGGCCAGCAGGCCCAGCGTCAGCAGGCGGCGGTAGGTGTTTTTCATGGAATTCTCCTGAACATGGGGTATTGGGCAGAGAGAGCGTGCCCGTCAGCCCCACAATGTAGGGCCTGACGCTCGACGGACGCGATGCCCAGACCTCCAGACAAACCCTGATGCATCGGCCCGGGGAATTGGCGACGACTCATGAAACCGAACCCGCACTCTCTTGTCAGCGCCGTACTGCTGGCCTGCCTGGTGCTGCCTGCGCAGGCCTTTGAGCGCGGCTGGGTCAGCTGGGTGATCGATGGTGACACGGTGGTGCTGGTCCCGGAGGGTCAGCCCGAATCGGTGAAACTGAGAATTGCGGGCATTGACGCGCCCGAGGCATGCCAAACCGGTGGCGAGTCGGCGCGTCTCGCGCTGATCGCCCTGGTGCAGCGCCGCATGGTGAGGGTTCAGACCACCGGTCAAGACAGCTACGGACGACCTTTGGGGCGCCTGTGGGTTGACCAGTTAGACGTGGGCGCCGAATTGGTCCGCCAGGGCCAGGCCTGGGCCTATGAACATCGCACGGGCCGCGGACCCTATGCCGCCTTGCAGCGCCAGGCGCGCAGCGAACGCAAGGGTCTGTTTGCCGTGCAGGACAGACCCATGTCACCGGCCGTGTTTCGCCAGTTCAATGGCAGCTGCCATCCGGATGCGGCGGCTCAGGCGCCGCTGGGTCGGTTGCCGCAGACCGGGCAGTCCGGGTCGCGTTGAATCCGGATGTCGGTCCAGGCCAGGGCCCGGCCGTCCAGCATCAAGAGCCGGCCAGGCAGATGTGAATCCATGCCGGCCAGAATCTTGAGGGCTTCGGCCGCCTGCACGGAGCCGATGATGCCCACCAGTGGCGCAAACACCCCCAGGGTGGCACAACGGGTTTCTTCGGGCATCTGGCCTGGCGGGAACAGGCAGGCATAGCAAGGGGCGTCTTGCCGGCGGCTGTCGTAGACGGAAACCTGGCCGTCCATGCGGATGGCGGCGCCCGAGACCAGGGGTCTGGACCCTTGCACGCATGCGGCATTGACGGCATGGCGGGTGGCAAAATTGTCCGAGCAATCGATCACCACGTCGGCGCCCGCCACCCATTGCGCCAGCAGGTCGGCATCGGCGCGCCGGGTGATGGCGGTGACCACCGGGTCGGGGTTGATCTGCGCGATCGCCTGACGCACCGAATCGGCCTTGTACTGGCCGATCCGCTCAAGGGTATGGGCGATCTGACGCTGAAGGTTGGTGGCGTCCACGGTGTCATCATCGACCACGGTGATACGGCCGACGCCGGCACTGCCCAGGTAGAGCGCAACTGGTGACCCCAGCCCACCGGCCCCGATCACCAGGGCATGCGAGGCCAGCAGCCTTTCCTGCCCCTCGATGCCCACCTCGTCCAGAAGTATGTGCCGCGAATAGCGCAGCAGCTGGGTGTCGTCCATGCTGCGGGACTCAGGAGGGTCAGTCCTTCTTGACGACCTGGCGTTCGGTCTGGGTGGTGCTGGCCTTGACCGGTTGACCCTTGAGCTGGTTGAGGGCCTGCAGCAGCTGGAAGTCCTTGTCGGATCCGAACTCGGGCAGGCGACGCTCCGACGCCGGCTTGCGGGATTCTTCCTCCAGCCGCTTCATGGCTTCCTCACGCGCTTTCTCGCGTTCGGGATCCTTTTTTTCCTCTTCGCCGCCATTGGAGAGATGCTTTTGCAGGTCGGCCTCACGGGTGCGAAGGGCGGCAAAGATGTTGCCGTTTTCAGTTTCATCGAGCAGCACATCAGGCATGATGCCCTTGGCCTGGATGCTGCGCCCGCTGGGGGTGTAGTACCGCGCAGTGGTGATCTTGAGGGCCGTCTCCGGGCCCAGCTGGCGCACGGTCTGCACCGAGCCTTTGCCGAAGGTCTGGCTGCCCATCAGGGTCGCTCGCTTGTGGTCTTGCAGGGCGCCGGCGACGATTTCGCTGGCCGAGGCCGAACCCTCGTTGACCAGCACGACCAGCGGAACTTTCTTGAGGGCGCCCCCCGTCGCCTCGGTCAGGCGCTGGATCGGATCGCCGCCCAGGCTGCGTCGCCAGTACTGGGGCGAAGCCTTGTAGGTGTATTTGCTGTCGGCCAGCTGACCGTTGGTGCTCACCACGGTCACGTTCTCGGGAAGGAAAGCGGCCGACAGGGCCACCGCGGCGTCGAGCAGACCGCCCGGGTCGTTGCGCAGATCAAGCACCAGACCCTTGAGCTGGCGGTCCTGCTGGTAGAGCTCTTCCACCTTGCGGACAAAGTCTTCCACCGTACGTTCCTGGAACTGCGACACGCGCACCCAGCCGTAGCCTGGCTCGACGAGTTTGGCCTTGACCGACTGGGTCTTGATCTCTTCACGCACGATGTTGACCGGAAAGGTGCGGTTTTCGTCCTTGCGGAAGATGGTCAGCGTGACGCGTGTGCGGGGTTCCCCGCGCATGCGCTTGACGGCCTCATTGAGCGTCAGACCCTTGACAGGGGTGTCATCGATCTTGGTGATGAGGTCATTGGTGCGCAGGCCGGCCCGATCGGCAGGGGAACCCTCGATCGGGGAGACGATCTTGATCAATCCGTCTTCCTGGTTGATCTCGATGCCCACCCCGACAAACTTGCCGGAGGTGCCCTCGGAAAAGGTCTTGAATGACTTCTTGTCGAAATACTGCGAATGCGGGTCAAGGCTGGCGACCATGCCGGTAATGGCTTCGGTGATCAGCTTTTTCTCGTCCACCGGTTCGACATAGTCGCTTTTGACCATGCTGAAGACGGCCGCCAGCTGCTGCAGCTCCTCGAGCGGCAGGGGGGCCATCGAGCCGCGAGCCACTGTCTGCAAAGAGGCCGTGGTCAGGGCACCGGCCAACGCTCCGATGCCAATCCAGCCGACGATTTTGAGTTTCTGTCCCATGGTGATTGAAGGTCCTGTGTGAACGCAGTCAATATACACCCGCACGCGGGCGCGCGCTGAGCGAGCCCTCAAACAAGGGTCCGGGCAAGGCCATGCAGGCGCGGTGTTGCGGCCACCCGGTTGTCTCCCGGTCCAGGGGTCGGCGGCAGGACGGCCGTCAGGCCTTGCCCTGGCCGGCAACCGAGGCAGCGGCACGCGCCGCGGCCTCGGCATCGCCCAGGTAGTAATGCCGCAGAGGTCGCAGCTGGGCATCAAGTTCGTAAACCAGCGGGATGCCGTTGGGAATATTCAGGTTGACGATGTCCTGTTCGGAGATGTTGTCGAGGTACTTGATCAGGGCGCGGATCGAATTGCCATGCGCCGAGATCAGCACCCGCTTGCCGCTCAGGATGGCGGGCGCAATGGCATCGTTCCATGCGGGCAGGACCCGCGCCACGGTGTCCTTGAGGCATTCGGTCAATGGCACCACCGAGGGGTCGGGATAGCGGCGATCGCTGCGTTCGCAGCGTGGATCACCAGCCTCCAGGGCCGGCGGCGCAGTGTCGTAACTGCGCCGCCAGATCAGGACCTGCTCGTCGCCGTACTGGCGTGCCATGTCCGCCTTGTTGAGTCCCTGCAGGGCCCCGTAATGCCGTTCATTGAGCCGCCAGTCTTTGACCACCGGCAACCAGGTGCGGTCCATTTTGTCGAGCGTGAGCCACAGGGTGCGGATGGCACGCTTGAGCACCGAGGTGAAACACACGTCGAAGTCCCAGCCCTCGGCCTTGAGCAGCTGTCCGGCCGAGAGGGCCTGCTGCACGCCCACTGGGGTCAAGTCCACATCCGTCCAGCCGGTGAAACGGTTTTCCAGATTCCAGGTGGATTCGCCGTGGCGGATCAGAACAAGCTTGTACATGGTGCGGGCAGAGACGGTGAAAAAAGCGGGGATTGTCCCTCCATTTTAGAATCGGGCAGTGGCGTGCAGACCTTCCATGGACTGGCGCTGTCTGTTTGAACAAGCAAGAAATGTGGTGAGTTGTGGATTTCCTGATGCAGAACTGGATGCTCCTGACGGTGGCGCTGACCTCCGGCCTGGCGCTGTTGTGGCCCGTGATTGCCAAGGGCGGCGGAGGTCTGACGCCCACCGAGGCTGTCTTGTGGATGAACCGTGAAAAGGCGATGGTGATCGATGTCTGCGAGCCTGGAGAATTTGCGGCGGGGCATGTCACCGGGGCGCGCAATGTCCCGCTGGCTCAACTCGAAACCCAGTTGCCCCAGGTGGTGAAGAACAAGTCCACGCCCATCATCCTGGCCTGCCAGTCGGGCATGCGTTCAGGCCGCGCTGTGGCGCTGGCGCGCAAGCTCGGCTATGAGAAGGTGCAGAACCTGACCGGCGGGCTGCGGGCCTGGCAGGACGCCCAGATGCCTGTCGAAAAAGCCTGATCCTTCCAATTGCAAACGTCCAGGAGCGCCCATGCCCCCCGTCAAGATGTTCACAACCGCCGTCTGCCCTTACTGCATCCGTGCCAAGCAGCTTCTCAAGGCCCGGGGTGTGGAGCAGATCGAGGAGATCCGTATCGACACCTCGCCGCAGCAGCGCGAGCACATGATGCAGATCACCGGACGCCGCACCGTGCCGCAGATCTTCATCGGCGAGACCCATGTAGGCGGCTGCGATGACCTGATGGCCCTTGACGCTCGCGGAGGGCTGGTCCCCTTGCTCGGGCAAAGTGCCTGAGTCTGCGGATCGCGCATAATTACATTTTGGAATTGTCTAGGCAGCCCCAGGGCTGCCTGTTTTTTGAAAGATCTCCATGGCTGAAGTCCAAAGCATCCCCGCCGATCAGGCGCCCGTATTTTTGATCCAGCGCGTCTACCTCAAGGAGGCGTCTCTGGAGCAGCCCAACTCACCGGCCATCTTGCTCGAGCAGCAGCAACCCTCGGTGGACATTCAGCTGGCTGTCGAATCCACACCTGTGGCTGAAGGCATTTACGAAGTCTGCGTCGCCGCCACGGTGCTCACCAAAATTGCCGACAAGACCGTCTTCCTGGTCGAGTGCAAGCAAGGCGGCATTTTCGAAATCCGCAATATGCCCGAGGACCAGTTAGGCCCGATCCTGGGCATTGCTTGCCCCCAGATCGTGTACCCCTACCTGCGCGGCAATGTGGCCGACCACATCACCCGTGCCGGATTTCCCCCGGTGCACCTGGCCGAGATCAATTTCCAGGCCATGTACGAGCAGCAACTGGCCCAGCAGCAAGGCCAGGTCGCCCAGTAAGCACTGGCGGAGACTTTGCGCGCCATGCGCATCACGGTGATCGGTGCGGGGGCCTGGGGCACCGCGCTGGCCGCTGTGGCCTGTGGGCGCGCGCAGGTGACCCTGCATGCACGCCGTTGCGAACAGGCCACGGCCATGTCGCAGCAGCATCTGAACACCCGGCATTTGCCCGGGATCGCCTTGCCGCCGGCCCTTCATGTGGTCTGCAACCCCCTGCCGCAACTGTGTGGCCCCGGGCATGGGCAGGACCTGTTCGTGATCGCTACGCCCATGGCCGGACTGCGCCCGACCTTGCAGGCCCTGGCCCATGTCCGGGTGCCGGTGGTCTGGCTCTGCAAGGGCTTTGAGGCTGGCAGCGGACAGCTGGCCCATGAAGTGCAGCAGCAGGTGGCTCCGGATCTGCAAGCCGGAGTCCTCAGCGGTCCCAGTTTTGCGCAGGAAGTCGCGCTGGGGCAGCCCGCCGCGCTGGTTGCCGCCAGTTCGCACGAGGGTGTGCGCGATCTGCTGGTACAAGCCTTTCACGGGCCTTCGCTACGCATCTATGCCAACGCGGATGTGATTGGTGTCGAGGTCGGTGGTGCCGTCAAGAATGTGCTGGCGATCGCCACCGGCCTGTGCGACGGGCTCGCGCTGGGACTCAATGCCCGTGCGGCGCTGATCACCCGGGGCCTGGCTGAGATGACCCGGCTGGGGGTGGCGCTGGGTGGGCGTGCGGAAACCTTCATGGGCCTGTCGGGTCTGGGGGATCTGGTGCTGACCACCACCGGCGACCTCAGTCGCAACCGCAGGGTGGGTCTGCTGCTGGCCCAGGGTCAAAGCCTGCAGCAGGCGCTCGACTCGCTGGGTCATGTGGCCGAGGGGGTCTACAGCGCCCGAACCGTGGCACAGCGGGCGCACTCCCTGGGGGTGGACATGCCGATCACCGATGCGGTGGTGTCGTTGCTGGAGGGGCGGTCGCAGCCCGCGCAAGTGCTTCGGGCGCTGATGGGTCGTGATCCGCGCGGTGAACTGGTCCCGCCGGCACCTGGAGGCGCTGTTGGCCGCAACCCCTAGCTGGGGGTGTAGGCCAGTCGCACATAGATCGGTGCAAAAGCTTCAGCCTGGGTGACCTCGATCAGGTTTTCCTTGGCCAGTTCGAGCAGGGCCACAAAGGTGACCACCAGCACGGGCACACCGCGCCCTGGCTCGAAGAGCGACTCGAACTCGACGAACCGTCGACCTTGCAGGGTGCGCAGGATGATGCTCATGTGCTCGCGCACGCTGAGCTCTTCACGACTGATGCGGTGATGCTGCACCAGCCGCGCCCGCCTGAGAATGTCCTGCCAGGCGGCCTGCAGCTCCGGCAGTTGCACATCGGCAAACCTCGGCTGCAGGCTTTGCTCGATATAGACCTGCGCCTTGAGAAAATCCCGGCCGTATTGGGGCAGCTCGCCCAGGCGCATGGAGGCCAGCTTCATCTGCTCGTATTCAAGCAGGCGGCGTACCAGTTCGGCGCGCGGGTCCTCGGCCTCCTCGCCTTCAGCCACCTTGCGCGGGGGCAGCAACATGCGTGACTTGATCTCGATGAGCATGGCGGCCATCAGCAGGTATTCGGCGGCCAGTTCCAGGTTGCGCGTCCGGATCTCGTCGACATAGCTCAGGTACTGCCGGGTCACGGCGGCCATGGGGATGTCGAGAATGTTGAAATTCTGCTTGCGGATCAAATAGAGCAGCAGGTCCAGCGGGCCCTCAAAGGCCTCCAGAAAGACCTCCAGCGCATCGGGCGGGATGTACAGGTCGTTAGGCAGCGCAAACAGCGGCTCGCCATACAGCCGCGCCACGGCCACATGATCCACCACCTCGGGCATGGGCGCGGCCGTGCCCGAAGCGTCGGGCTCCAGCAAGGGCACCTGGGCGGTTGTGTTCATGGTTCAGTGCACCAGCCGGCAGGCCGGGACGGGCCGGGGCAGCAAGTCAGGCCCGGGTCTGGTAGACGTAGGGTTGCTGGGCCACGCGGGCGGCGTTGAATGCCTGTTGAGCCTCGCGATCCTGGGGGCGATCCCACAGCAGGGCCCGGCCATCGCGCTGCTGCTGTTCGAGCTCGGGGCGCTGGGCCTTGAGCTGGTGGATGAAACGGGTGGCATCGGATTCGTAATCGGGACGGCGAAACAGCGGCATGAAGGGGCTCCAAGGGCTCAGGCGGCAGGCGCCTGGTTTTT
>CAYMMK010000030.1:0-26585 GCA_964391575.1 uncultured Limnohabitans sp. | reverse complement strand
TGAAGAGCATGACAACTACGCGGTGGACTTCATCAACGCCACCCGCTGGATCAAACAAAACCTGCCCGGCGCCAAGGTCAGCGGTGGTGTGTCTAACGTGAGTTTTTCTTTCCGTGGCAACGACCCGGTGCGCGAAGCCATCCACACCGTGTTTCTGTACCACGCCATCCAAGCCGGCATGGACATGGGCATCGTCAACGCCGGCATGATCGGCGTGTACGATGAACTGGAGCCGGGTCTGCGGGAGCGGGTGGAAGACGTGGTGCTCAACCGCCGATCGGATGCCGGCGAGCGCCTGGTCGAAATCGCCGACAGCGCCAAGGGCGCCGCCAAGGACGAGAGCACCAAGCTGGCCTGGCGCGGCACGCCCGAGATGCCGGTGCCGGTGGCACAGCGCCTGGCGCATGCGCTGGTGCACGGCATCACCGACTTCATCACCGAAGACACCGAAGAGGCCTACCGCGAGGTGCTGGCCCGGGGCGGGCGCCCGCTGCATGTGATCGAAGGCCCGCTGATGGATGGCATGAACGTGGTGGGTGACCTGTTCGGCCAGGGCAAGATGTTCCTGCCCCAGGTGGTCAAGAGCGCCCGCGTGATGAAGCAGGCCGTGGCCCATCTGGTGCCCTACATCGAAGAAGAAAAAAGCCAGCTCGAAGCGGCCGGCGGCGATGTCAGGAGCAAGGGCAAGATCGTGATCGCCACCGTCAAGGGCGATGTGCACGACATTGGCAAGAACATCGTCACCGTGGTCCTGCAGTGCAACAACTTTGATGTGGTCAACATGGGCGTGATGGTGCCCTGCCACGAGATCCTGGCCAGGGCCAAGGCAGAAAACGCCGACATCATCGGCCTGTCGGGCCTGATCACGCCCAGCCTGGAAGAGATGCAGTATGTGGCGGCCGAGATGGAAAAGGACCCGTATTTCCGCGAGCGCCAGACGCCGCTGCTCATTGGCGGCGCCACTTGCAGCCGTGTGCACACCGCCGTCAAAATCGCGCCCAATTACAGCGGCCCGGTGGTCTATGTGCCCGATGCTTCGCGCAGCGTGGGCGTGGCCCAGGGGCTGCTGGGTGATGGCCGTGATGTGTATCTGGCCGAACTCGGCACCGACTACGACACGGTGCGCGCCCTGCATGCGGGCAAGAAGCAGACGCTGCTGTGGCCGCTGGCCCAGGCACGTGCCAACGCCGCGCCCATCGACTGGACGGGCTACACGCCCAAGGCGCCCAAATTCATCGGTCGGCGCGTGATCAAGAACTTCGACCTCGCGGTGCTGCGCGAGTACATCGACTGGGGCCCTTTCTTCCAGACCTGGGATCTGGCTGGCCCTTACCCCGCCATCCTGCAGGATGAGGTGGTGGGCGAACAGGCGCGCAAGGTGTTGGCCGATGGCCAGGCCATGCTGCAGAAAATCATCGACGGCCGCTGGCTGACCGCCAACGCGGTGGTGGGCCTGTATCCGGCCAACGCGCAAGGCGACGACATCGCGTTTTATGCCGACGAAGCGCGCAGCCAGACCGCCATGACCTGGCATGGCCTGCGCCAGCAGACCGAAAAGCCCACCGTGGATGGCGTGCCCCGCCCCAGCCGCTGCCTGTCGGACTTTGTCGGCCCCCCAGGCGTCAAGGACTACGCGGGCCTGTTCGCCGTGACCGCAGGCCTTGGCGCCGACAAGCGCGCCGAAGCCTTTGAAGCCGCGCACGACGACTACAGCGCCATCATGCTCAAGGCCCTGGCCGACCGCCTGGCCGAGGCCTTTGCCGAATACCTGCACCAGCGCGTGCGCACCGATCTGTGGGGCTATGCTGAAGGCGAGGCGCTCAGTAACGAAGACCTGATCGCCGAAAAATACCAGGGCATCCGCCCCGCACCCGGTTACCCCGCCTGCCCCGACCACAGCGCCAAGCGCGAGTTGTTTCGGGTGCTGCAGTGCGAGGACATCGGCATGGGCCTGACGACCAGCCTGGCCATGACGCCCGCCGCCAGCGTGAGCGGTTTTTACATCGCGCACCCGCAAGCGCAGTATTTCAACGTCGGCAAGATCGGCGAGGACCAGGTGCACGACCTCGCGGCGCGCAGCGGCGCTGCCGTGCAGAACCTGCAGCGACTGCTGGCGCCCAACCTCTGACCCGGCTTGCCGATTCATCGTGGGGCGCGCGACGCCTGATCGCGGGGCCGTCCACACCGCATGGCGGAGCCGGCATCGGTGGGCCGGCCGGGAACTTTCCGGTGCGCCGTCGCCTGCATGACAGACAGGAGGTCGCCCCCCACCCATGCTGTGCTCTCCATCTGACGAGGAGACTCCCATGGCTTTGTCCCTGTTGCGCACAGCCCTGCAACGCCGCAGCGCCCTGACTTTGCTGGCCGGTGCGCTGGCCCTGACTTTCGGGACGCCGGCTACAGCCCAGACCTTCCCTGCCAAACCGATCCGTCTGGTGGTCACCTTTCCTTCCGGCGGTGCGCCCGACATTCTGGCCCGCCTGTTCAGCGAAAAGGCGCAACTGGGCCAGCCGGTGGTGGTGGACAACAAGCCCGGCGCGGGCGGCAATATTGGCGCCGACTTCGTGGCCAAATCGGCTGGCGACGGCCATACCCTGGTCATGGGCACGGTGGGCACGCACGCCATCAACGGCTCCTTGTACGAAAAGATGCCCTACGACATGGTCAGGAACTTTGCACCGGTGTCCCTGATCGCTTCGGCCCCAAACCTGCTGGTGGTCAACAACAACGTGCCGGTGCGAACCGTGCCCGAGTTCATCGCCTACCTCAAGGCCAACCCGGACAAGCTGTCGTTCGGCTCGCCCGGTGTGGGCACCTCGGTGCATGTGTCTGGTGAGCTCTTCAAGTCCATGACCGGCACCAAGATGACCCATGTGCCCTACAAGGGCCGGCAGTTCGCGATTCCCGACCTGGTCGGCGGTAGCATCCAGCTGATGTTCGACAACATGCCCTCGGCCCTGCCGATGGCGCGCGAAGGCAAGATCCGGGCGATCGCGGTGACCACCGCGAAACGCTCGGCAGCTGCTCCCGAGATTCCGACCGTGGCCGAGACCATTCCTGGCTTTGAAGCGACCACCTGGTTTGCTGTCTTCGCCCCCGCTGGCACGCCCAAGCCGGTGGTGGACCGGCTCAACGCCGAAGTGCTGCGGGTCTTCCGTCTGCCCGAAGTGGCCGAGCGCCTGAAAACCCTGGGCCTGGAGGCGGTGCTCTCCAGCCCCGAGGAGCTGGCCGGCTACCAGGCCAGTGAAATCGTCAAATGGACCAAGGTGGTCAAAGAGTCGGGGGCACGGGCCGAATAAACCCAGGCACGCTTGCTCAATGCGTCGGTATTCGGGTTAACCCGAATTCGACCTCCTGAAGCCGGTGTTCTGGTGCACACTGCAGGATTGTTTTTTCCAAGGCAGTGCCGATGAACACGCGAATTCCTTTGGCCCCGGCCGCCGTGATGGCGGCCGTTTTCATGCTCAGCGGCTGTGCAGTTGTCGGCACCGTCGGGGTTGCCACCCAACCTGCGGCCCCCAAAACCGACGCCCCCGCCGCTGCTGGTCCCCCGTCTGCGGTCGCGTCTGCGCCTGCTGCATCGGCATCGGTGGCCAGTGCCCCGGGTGCCGCTTCGCGCCCGCCCGCTGCTGGCGCACCGCCTGCACCCGGCACGCCCCAGCCTTTTGCCACCGTCATCAAGGACGCCAAAAAAACCGACGGACTGCTGACCGTCTGGCAAAAGGACGACAAGGTCTGGCTGGAACTCAAACCCGAGGACTTCGGCAAACCCTTTTTCCTCTCGCCCAAGATATCGCGCGGCATCGGCGAGCGCGGCTTGTACGGCGGCTCGATGGCCAGCCGCTGGGGCGGTTATGGCCGTCCGCAAATCGTGGAGTTCCAGAAAGTGCACAACCAGGTGCGTTTGCTGGCGGTCAACAACGAGTTTGTGGCCCGCGAGGGCAGCCCCGAGGCGCGTGCCATCGCGGCCGGTTTCTCACGCAGCCTGCTGTCGAGTACCGCAGTGGCCAGCACCCCCCACCCCGAGCGCAAAACGGTGCTGATCGAGGCCAACGCCCTGTTTGTCAACGACATGCTGGGCCTGGGCATGAGCCTCAACCGCACCTACCGTCAGAACTACAGCTTTGACGCCCGACACTCGGGCATTGACAAGGTGCGCGCCCAACCGGACCTGGTGGTCTTCGAGGTCACCAGCCATTACGCCGCCCCCACTCTGGCCATGCCCACCCCGGGTGGGCCCCCGGCCGGTGCACCGGCCGCACCTGCCCCCACCACGCCCGGCAGCCTGCCCGACTCGCGCAGCATGTTTTTTGGCCTGCACTATTCGCTGGGCAAGCTGCCCGATGTGCCGATGACACCGCGCAAGGCCGATGCCCGGCTGGGACACTTCACCACCACGGTGCAGGACTTCAGCAGCGATCTGGCGCGCACCCCCAGGCGTTACCTGGTCAACCGCTGGCGGCTGGAAAAGAAAGACCCGGCCGCCGCCCTGTCCGAGCCCGTCAAGCCGATCGTGTTCTGGCTGGACAAGACGATCCCGCTGGCCTACCGGGGGGCCATCACCGAGGGCATTCTGGAATGGAACAAGGCCTTCGAAAAAATCGGCTTCAAGAACGCCATCGTGACCCGCCAGCAGGCCGATGATGCCGATTTCGACACGCTGGACCTGGGGGTGGCGTCGGTGCGCTGGATGACCAACGCCCAGGCCAGCTTCGGCGCCATCGGCCCGAGCCACATGGACCCGCGCACCGGCGAGATCCTGGACGCCGACATTGCCTATGAGAGCCTGTCGTCGCGAAGCCTGCGCACCATCCGAGGTCAGCTGCTGGGCAAAGGCTACACCGCCGACTGGGCCAGCCTGCTGCAGGCCCATGACGCCATCCGCGAGGGTCTGCTGCCCACCGCCAGCACCCATGTGCATGGTGAGGCCTGCCTGCATGGCGATCATGCCGCCGAGCAAATGAGCTACGCGCTCGATGTGCTCGAAGCACGTGGCGAACTTGACCCCGACAGCCCGGCTGTGCAGCAGTTCGTGCTGGACTACATCAAGGACGTGACGATGCACGAGGTTGGCCACACCTTGGGCCTGCGCCACAACTTCCGCTCTTCGCGCATCTACACCGATCAGCAGCTCTCGGATGAGGCCTTCACGCGGCAAAACAGCCTGGCCGGTTCAGTGATGGAGTACGCACCCATCAACCTGCCTCGACCCGGCGAGAAAGGCGGTCTGGCCTGGCAGCTGGTGCTCGGCCCGTACGACTTCTGGGCCATCGAGTACGCCTACAAGCCGATCGATCCCGCCTCCGAGGCCACCGAGCTGCAACGCATTGCCAGCCGCAGCGCCGAACCCTACCTGGCCTATGGCACCGACGAGGACAACTCGCTGGGCATTGACCCCGAGTCGATCCATTTCGATCTGGGTGACGACCCGGTGGTATTTGCCAAAAAGCGTTTCGAGATCGGACGCGATCTGATCGCCCGGCAGGAAAAGCGCGTGCTCAAGCCCGAGGCCGATTACTCGGTGCTGCGCCGCGCCATCACCTACGCAGTGCGCGACATGGGCCGGGCCGCGGGTGTCCTGGCTCGCCAGATCGGTGGCGTGCGCACCTTGCGTGACCACCCCGGCAGCGGACGCGACCCCCTGGTGCCGGTGCCCGCCGCCGTCCAGCGTGCCGCCCTGGACACCCTGTCCAAGGGGGTGATGGCCGCCGACAGCCTGAAGATCAGCGCCGAATTGCAACGCAAGCTGGCGCCGAGTTTTGAAGACCGTGGCGACTGGCGCATCGATGGACCTCCGATCGAAACCGACTTCTCGATGGACGCCTTTGTCACCCAGCTGCGCAAGGCCTTGCTGACCCAGCTGACCAGCGATGGTGTGGCCAACCGCCTGCTCGACAGTGTGGGCAAGCAGCCCCCGGGCCAGGCCTTTGCGCTCTCGGAACTGTATGCCCGGCTGCGCACCGACATCTGGAGCGAGCTGGCCGCAGGCGCCGACATCACCCCCGCACGTCGCGAGCTGCAACGCGAACACCTCAACCGCATCGCCACCCAGCTGCTGCGTCCCACCGCCGCCCGGGCCGACACCCGCAGCCTGATGCGCGCCGAGGCGCAAACCCTGCAAAAAGCCCTGCGTGGTGCGCTCTCGCGCAAGGGGTGGAATGCCGAGGTGCGTGCGCACCTGCAGGACAGCCTGGATGCCGTCAGCGAAGCCCTGAGCGCGCGGATGCAGCGCGCCGGCCTGTAAGTCCGCGGCCGCCCGTTCAGGGCTGCGGCGGGGCCGTGGCCAGTGCCTGCCTCTGGGCGGCCCACAGCGCGGCCACCGCGCACACACCGGCGCTCACCAGCCACCACAGGCCCAGGTGGTAGCCACCGTCCGGGCGCCACATCAGCCCCAGCAGCCAGGGGGCGGCGGCGCGGGCCAGCGCGGTGGGCAGGGCCATCAGCCCGTTGAGCTGACCCACATGGGCGGCGCTGACGTACTGCGCGACCGCGGTCCCCTTGACGATGGTGATCAGCCCGTTGGCGGGGCCATAAAGCAGTACGAACAGCACCGCCGCCCAGGGGCTCAGACCACCGAGCACCAGCACCAGAAGGCCTGCCGGCAGCAGGGCCGGTATCCAGCGGTTGGCCACATGCACATTCCAGCGCCGCTCGAACACAAACAGTCCCAGCCGGCCCAGCACCTGCAGCACGCCGATGGCCGCCGGAATGCCCAGCACCCAGGCCGGCGGCAGGCCAGCCTCCTGCAGCAATTCGATCATGTGCACCGGCAGCGCCGAGGTGACGAGCATCACCAGCACCATGAACAGCGTCAGCAGCCAGAACGGCGCACGCCGCAGGTGCGCGCGCACCGGGGCATCGTTGGCCGCCGGGCGAGCGGCGGGCTGCATCGGTCGCGGCGCCTCCTGCAGCAGCCAGGCGTGCAGGGGGGCGCACACCAGCCACTGGATCAGCGCCAGCACCACCAGCATGACCCGCCAGCCCCAGAGATCGATCCACCAGGACACCAGCGGAATGAACACCGTGCTGGCCAGTCCACCCAAAAAGGTCAGGATGATGATGGCGCGGCGAAAGTCGGTGCCAAAGCGCCGGGTGACGACTGCAAAGGCCGGGCTGTAGAGGGTGGCGGCCATGGCCACGCCGAGCCAGAGCCAGGCGGCATAGAAACCGGCCACGCTGTCCATCCGGCTCAAGCCGAACAAGCCCACACCCACCGCCACCGAGCCCCAGACCATCACGCGCCGCTCATGGCCGGCATCGATCCAGCGGCCCATCAGCCAGGCACTGGCCCCTTCGGCCAGCAAGGCCAGGCTGAACGCCAGCGAGGACTCGGCCCGCCCCAGGCCCAGCAGCGCCTCCATCGGCCCCATCAGCAGCGGGAAGGTGTAGAACACGCTGCCCCAGGTGATCAGTTGCGGCAGTGACAGCCACAGGCTGAAAGGGCCCAGTTCGGCCGGGCGTCGGGGCAATGCCATGGGGGAAGCGAATCTCGCAGGAAAAGCACAGGCGCCCATCGTAGCAAGTGGATGAGCGGCCGGCGCGGGTGGCGCCCATGCGCGCTGCCCTCACAATAGGGCTCGCGCAGGGTCCGCACGGCCTGTCGGCGGCCCCGTGCCCCTTCCTGCCTGGAGACCGCCCGTGTTCGATCAAACCCTGCAGTCGCGTCTGGCACCGGCCCTGGGCTGGCTGGCTGCGCGTCTGGTGCGCCGGGGCGTGCACGCCGACACGCTGACCTGGACCGGTTTCGGGCTGGGTCTGCTGGCCGCGCTGGCGATCGCCCGGCAGGCCTATGGGGCGGGGCTGGTCCTGCTGCTGCTGTCGCGCCTGCTTGATGGCCTTGACGGTGCGGTGGCACGGCTGACGCGGCCCACCGATCGCGGCAGCTTTCTGGACATCACGCTCGATTTCGTGTTTTACGCCAGCATCCCGCTGGCCTTTGCCCTGGCCGAGCCGGCCGCCAATGCGCTGGCTGCGGCTGCGCTGCTGGCGGCCTTCATCGGCACCGGCAGCAGCTTTCTGGCCTTTGCGGTGCTGGCTGAAAAAAGGGGCTTGCCCGCCAATGGACCCCTGCGCAAGGGCATGTACTTTCTGGGCGGCCTGACCGAGGCCGGCGAGACCCTGGCGGTGTTTGTCGCCATGTGCCTGTGGCCCGCCCACTTTGCGACCCTGGCCTGGGGCTTTGCCGCCTTGTGCCTGCTGACCCTGCTGGCACGCCTGCACGCCGGCTGCACCCGGCTTGACGACCGCAGGGAGCCCCGGTGAAGCCTTCAAAAATACTGTTGCTGCTGTGCATCGCGGGGGCGGTCGGCCTGTTTGTGGTCCTGGATCTGGGTCAGCACCTGCAGCTGCAGTCGCTGCAGCACAGCCAGGCCCGCTGGGCGCAACTGTATGCCGAGCAGCCGCTGACCGTAGCCCTGGTGTACGGCCTGCTGTACGTGGCCGTCACGGCCCTGTCGATTCCGGGCGCAGCGGTCATGACCCTGGCCGGCGGCGCGATTTTCGGCCTGTGGAAGGGCCTGGTGCTGGTCTCACTGGCCTCCACTTTGGGCGCCACGCTGGCCTTTCTGGCCTCGCGGCTGCTGCTGCGCGACTGGGTACAGGCGCGCTTTGGTCACCGTCTGGCCGACATCCATCGGGGACTGGAGACCAACGGTCCCTGGTACCTGCTGAGCCTGCGCCTGCTGCCGGTGATGCCCTTCTTCCTGATCAACCTGCTGATGGGCCTGACCCGGATGAAGACCTGGACTTTCTGCTGGGTCAGCCAGCTGGGCATGCTGGCCGGGACAGCGGTGTATGTGAACGCCGGCACCCAGCTGGCCCGCATCGATTCGATGCAGGGCATTCTCAGCCCGGCGCTGCTGGGCAGTTTTTTGCTGCTGGGCCTGTTTCCGCTGATGGCTCGCGGGGGGGTGCACGCCCTGCAGCGCCGGCGGGTCTATGCCCGCTGGGCGGGTCAGCGCCCCAGGACCTTTGACCGCAACCTGATCGTGATTGGCGCGGGGGCGGGCGGTCTGGTCAGTGCCTACATCGCCGCCGCCGTCAAGGCCCGGGTCACGCTGATCGAGGCACACAAGATGGGGGGCGACTGCCTCAATTACGGCTGTGTACCCAGCAAGGCCCTGATCCGCAGCGCACGGCTGGCGCACCAGATGCGCCACGCCTCCCGTTATGGTCTGCGCGACACTGCCCCCGGCGGGAGCTTCAGGGCGGTGATGCAGCGGGTGCACGAGGTGATCCGGGCCATCGAACCGCACGACAGCATCGAGCGCTACACCGGCCTGGGCGTGGAGGTGCTGCAGGGTCACGGCACGCTGGTCAACCCCTGGACGGTTGAAGTCGCCTTGAACGACGGTGGCCGTCGGCGTCTGACCGCGCGCAGCATCGTGATCGCCGCCGGCGCCCGCCCCTGGGTGCCGCCGCTGCCCGGTCTGCAAGCGGTCGGTCCTGTGACCAGCGACACGCTGTGGGACGCATTTGCCAGTCTTGATGAAGTGCCCCAACGGCTGGTGGTGCTGGGCGGGGGCCCCATCGGCTGCGAGCTGGCGCAGGCCTTTGCCCGGCTGGGCTCGCGGGTCACGCAGGTGGAAATGGGCGCGCGCCTTCTGGTGCGCGAGGACGCCGAGGTGAGCGAACTGGTCCGGGCCGCACTGCAGGCTGACGGCGTGCAGGTGCTCACCGGCCACAAGGCACTGCGTTGCGAGCGGGTGAACGGCGAAAAGACGCTGGTGGTGGCGCACGACGGCATGGAAAAACACATCGCCTTCGATCAGCTGTTGTGCGCCACGGGCCGCGTGGCGAGGCTGCAGGGCTATGGCCTGGAAAACCTGGGCATTCCCACCCACCACACGGTCGAGACCAACGAATACCTGCAGACCCTGTACCCCAATATCTATGCCGCCGGCGACGTGGCCGGCCCCTTCCAGTTCACCCACACTGCTGCGCATCAGGCCTGGACCGCGACGGTCAACGCGCTGTTTGGCGAATGGAAATTGTTCAAGGCCGACTGTTCGGTCATCCCCCGGGCCACCTTCGTCGACCCCGAGGTGGCGCGGGTGGGTCTGAACGAGCAGGAAGCCCGGGCGCAACACATCCCGCATGAAGTCACGAAGTACGGCATCGACGATCTGGACCGCGCCATTGCGGACAGCGAGGCCCACGGCTTCGTGAAGGTGCTGACCGTGCCGGGCAAGGACACGATTCTGGGCGTGACCATCGTCGGCCCGCACGCTGCCGAGTTGCTGGCCGAGTACGTGCTGGCGATGCGGCACGGTCTGGGCCTGAACAAGATCCTGGGCACAGTCCACACCTACCCCACACTCGCCGAAGCCAACAAATACGCCGCCGGCGAGTGGAAGCGCGCCCATGCGCCGCAGCGCCTGCTGGCCTGGGTGAAGAAATACCACGATTTCAAACGGGGCGGCTGACCATGGCCGTGCTGCACCGGCGGGCTCAGGCCCTGCCCACCGCGCTCCTGGGGGTCGCCTTGCTGCTCGTGCCGGGCTTGCAGGCCCAGACACAGGCGCAGCTGGCGCCGCTGTCCGCAGGACCGTCGGCCCAGAGCTGGCGGTTTGTGGGCCTGCCGCACAAGCCCGACGTCGGCATCACCCGATTCGAGCCGGGCGGTGTCGACGGTGTGGCCGGCGTACGGATCCGCACCGATGCGTCCTACGGGACCTGGGTGCACGCCTGGCGTGGCCCACCCGGAACCCTGCAATGGCGCTGGCGGCTGGACGAGCCACTGCACGGCGGCCTGCGCCCCGCCGACATTCGCCGCAAGGAGGGTGATGACCTCGCACTCAAGGTGTGCGTGATGTTTGACCACCCCCTGGAACGCGTACCCTTTGGCGAACGCACCCTGTTGCGTCTGGCGCGCACGGTCAGCGGCGAAGACCTGCCCGCTGCCACGCTGTGCTATGTGTGGGACCCGCTGCAGGCTGCCGATGCCAGCGGCGCCAACCCCTACAGCCGGCGCGTGCGATTTGTGGTGCTGCAAGGCCAAGGCGCAGCGCTGCAGGGCTGGGCGGCCGAAAGTCGCGATGTGGCCGCCGACTTCGTGCGTCTGTTTGGCGACGAGCTGCCTGCCGGCAGCGACAGACGTGCCGTGCCTGCGGTCAGTGCCGTGGCCCTTGGAGCCGACAGTGACAATACCCGGGCCCGCAGCAGCGGCTGGGTCGCACAGTTGCAGTGGAAATGAGTCCGAACATGGGCCCATGGTGGGTCGCCTGAACATGTCCGCGACCGTCGCCGCCCTGCTGGCCGACGCCTTGCTGGTGCTCCATGCGGGCATCGTTGTGTTTGTGGTCGGCCTGCTGCCCCTGGTACTGCTGGGCGGTCGGCATGACTGGCGATGGGTGCGCCACCGGGGTCTGCGCCTGTTGCACCTGAGTGTCATCGCGGGTGTGACGGTGCAATCCTGGCTCGGCCAGCACTGTCCGCTCACGCTGTGGGAACAAGAACTGCGCCATCAGGCCGGACAAGCCCGTCATGCCGAGAGTTTCATCGCCTACTGGATAGGGCGCCTGTTGTACTGGGAGCTGTCATGGTGGGTGTTTGTGGGGGCCTACACTGTTTTTGCGGTGCTGGTCGCGCTGGCGTGGTGGCTGGTGCGCCCCCATCCGCACCACCCCCGCTGATGATCGGACAGACCGCCTCAGGCGGTCTTGCGCATCGCCCGCTCGAAGAGCGGAAGGACCCGCCACGCCGCCAGCCACGCCTGTACGGCCGGCAGCGGCTGCAGCAGCACGGCCAAGGCCTGGGTTCGGTGGTACTCCGGCCCTGCGCATCGTTAAAACGTTCGGGGTATTGGGTGCGGTCCAGGTGGTGTTTGATCGGTCCGGCTCAGGCCTTGAGTACCACCGGCGAGAGCACCTCGCCCTGCGCCAGGATGCGGCCGATGATGACCGTGTGGGGATAGCCTGCCGCTTGCAGGGCCTGCACGCAGGCCTGGGCGTTTTGGGCCGGTACGCTGGCCAGCAGGCCGCCCGCCGTCTGCGGGTCAAAGAGCAGCGGGTAGCGCGGGTCGTCCACAAACGCTTCACCGTTGCGCAGGGCGCGACGCAGCCGCACATTCGCCGGCTGCAGCGAGCTGACGATACCGGCCCTGACGCAGTCGAGCGCGCCATCGAGCAGGGGCAAGGCGCTCAGCTGCAGCTCGGCGTCCACGCCCGAGGGGCGGGTCATCTCCACCAGATGGCCCAGCAGGCCAAAGCCGGTCAGGTCGGTGCAGGCGTTGGCGCCATGGGCCTGCAGGATGCGGGCCCCATTCTGGTTTGACAGCAGCATCGAGCGCAGCGCCGCGTCGATCCAGCGGCCGCGGGCGGTGTGACGCGCGTGCGCGGCCAACAGGGTGCCGGTGCCGATCGGCTTGGTCAGCAGCAGCACATCGCCCGGCTGCATACCGCCCTTGCGCAGAACGCCGTGCAGTTGCGCGTCGATCAGGCCGTTGATGGCAAAGCCCAGCGCCAGCTCGGCACCCTCGCCGGTGTGGCCGCCCACCAGGGCACAACCGGCCGCGTTGAGCACTTGCAGGGCGCCGCCCATCATCTGCGTGAGCAGGTCTTCGACCTTGTGCTCCAGGCCCGGCGGCACGGTGACCACGGCCGTGGCGCTTTGCGGTTCGGCGCCCATGGCATGGATGTCGCCCAGCGCATGGTTGGCCGCCACCTGGCCAAACACCCAGGGGTCGTCGATGAAGGCGCGAAAGAAGTCCACCGTGTGCACCACGGCCTTGCCGGTCGGCACTTGCACCACGGCGGCGTCGTCGGGCGCATGCAGGCCGATCAGCACGTCGGGCCGCTGCACCGGCTGCAGGCTGCCCAGGGCTCGCGACAGCACGCTGGCGCCCACCTTGGCGCCGCAGCCGCCACAGCGCATGGCCACGGCCGAAATGGCCTGCAGCGATTCCTGCGGGCTGAGCGCCAGCAGCGGCGCCTGCGCCGGGCGCGGCGCCATGGCCGGCAGCTCGGTGAAGCGGCGCATGAAGCGGCGGTCGATCCGGTCCTTCCAGCGCCAGACCCAGGCGCCGGCAAAGCCCAGCGGCCCACGCGAGGCCACGGCATGGCGGTTGCCGGTGGAAATCAGCGCCAGCCAGTGGCGCTGCGGGCGGTAGGGCTGCAAGGGCTGGCCACGCAGGCTGCGGCGCAGGTTGTCGGCCAGCGGACCCGCCATGCGCACCGCAAACACGCCGGCTTTCTCCAGCGGGCGCGGAGTGAAGTCGGCAATATCGCCGGCGGCAAACACGCGCGGGTCGCTCACCGTCTGCAAATATTGATTGACCTGGATGAAGCCTTGCGCATTGAGCGCCAGACCGGTGTCGTGCAGCCAGTCCGGGCCGCCGGCCTGGGTGACCCAAAGCGTCTCGTCGGCATCAAAGGTGCGGCCGTCACGGGTGTGCAGACAGCCGGCCGAAACCTGCACCACCTCGGCCTGGGTGTGCACCTCGACATTGCGTGCGTGCAGCACGCGGGCAAAGCGTTCGCGCACGCCACGGCTGTGGGTCGGCAGCAAACGATCGCCGGCCGTCAGCAGCACAAAGCGCAGCGATTCGGAGCTGCGCCCGAGCGCCTTGAGTTCGTTGCGCAGGCGGTATTGCACCGACAGCAGCATCTCCACTCCACCCGCGCCCGCACCCACCACCGCAATGGTCATGCGGCCACTGCGCACGGGCCACTGGCGTACCTTCTCCAGCAAAGCCAGCCAGCGCTGGTTGAACTGTGCGATGGGTTTGACCGGCACGGCCAGGGCGGCCGCCCCTTCGATGGGCTGCATGCGCGGGGTCGAGCCGATGTTGATCGACAGCAGGTCGTAGGCCACAGGCGGGCGCTCCCGGCACAGCACGCGGCCGGACGGCCGGTCCAGACCGACCACCGCATCGCGGTAAAAGCGGGCGCCTGCAAAAGCGCACAGGCGGGCCAGGTCGATGTGCACCTCGTCAAAGGCGTAGTGGCCGGCCACATAGCCCGGCAGCATGCCTGAATACGGGGTGTCGATGTCGGTGCAGATGACGGTGATGCGCACGCCCGGCTCGGGCTGCATCGCAAAGTGGCGCAGCACGCCCACATGGCTGTGGCCCCCGCCGACCAGCACCAGGTCGCGCAGCACGGGCAAGGACGATGACTGCATTCAGCGGATCCAGAGGTCTTGCACCCAGCGGTGCAGGGCAGCCTGTTCGGCACGGGGTTCAAACAGGCTGGCACGCGCAGCGCACTGCTCACGCAGTGTCGCCAGCAATCCACGGTCCTGCTGTGCACGGCACGCTTGCAGCCTGTTGGAAAGGGTCCGATCATCGCCCACGTCAAACAGTCCCGCATAGTCTTCGCCGAGCAACCCGACATTGCCGTCAATGCGGGTGGCCAGCACCGGTGTGCCACTGTTGATGGCCTCGATCAGCACATGCGCTCCTCCTTCGAGCCGGCTGGTGTGCACCAGCACATGGGCGCGCTGAATGCGCTGGCGGGTTTCAGCGTGCCGGCGCTCGCCCAGCCAGCGGTAATGCGCACATTGGATGTGTGTGTGCAGTGCAGCTTCACCCAGGGCCGGTTCGAGGGCCGCACCAATGTGATCGATCAGGATGCCCGCATCCGCTGGCAGTCGCCGTGCCGCGTTCATCAGGGTCAGGGGGTCTTTTTCGTCTCGCAAGTGTCCGACCATCAGCGCGCGCAGATGCCGCGTGGTTTTGGCCAGGGCTTGGCGCGGGCGGGCCGATTGCACAATCACCCGGGCTTTGGCCTGGTGGGCCTGGGGCAGAGCCCGCACACCCAGCGGGTGCAGCACGGCCAGGGAATGGGCCAGCAACAGCGAGCGCTGCGCCAGAGGGTCGGTGTGGATGTCACGGTACAGGTCGGTGCCGGTGAGCACCACGCCCAGGCCGCGCGCGCCATGCTGGGCATGCCAGGCTTGCACCGCCGCCGCCGATCGACGTGCGTGTAAGGCCAGCATGATCTCGTCGTCATCGGCCCGGGCGTCGGGCCAGGACTGCACAATGCGCCGGCTGTGCGGAGCCAGCCACTGCCACCAGCGGTGGGCCGTCTGCCAGTTGCCGTTGTTGGCTTCGGCGCGCACCGGGCTGACGATGACCACACGGCGTTGCTGCATGAGGGGTTTATACCCGAGCACCCGTGGACCGGCAGACGCTATGATACTGGATAAATCATCAGTTGTTGCTCATGCTTTCCCCCCTCCTGCCCCCCCTGACCCCGGTGCCCGTGCCGGCCGACCCGCTGTGGCTGCAAGCGGCGGGGGTGAGCGTGGCGGCCGGTTTCCCGAGCCCGGCTGAAGACCACCAGGTCGACCGCATCGACCTGATGCGCCAGCTGGTGCGCCACCCGCAGGCCACATTTTTTGTGCGCATCGCCGGCGACAGCATGCAGGGCGTCGGCATTCTCGACGGCTCGGTGGTGCTGGTCGACCGCGCCCTCAAGGCCCGCCACGGGCACATCGTGCTGGCCGTCGTCGATGGCGATTTCACCTGCAAACGCCTGCATGCGCGGGGCACGCGCATGCGCCTGAAAGCCGAAAATCCGGCCTACGCCGACATCGTGCCGCGCGAGGGCCAGACGGTGGAAATCTGGGGCGTGGTGGTGGCCAGCATCCACCAGCACACCGCCTGAGGCGTGCGCACCATGCCGCCACCGCGCCGCCAACCGCCGTCTCAAGCGCAGCCACCGGCCTATCCGCAGCACCTGCGCGCCGCCATCGACGACGCACCCGGTGCCGCCGGGGTGTATATTTTTCACGGCGACTCGCCCACCCTGCCGCTGTACATTGGCAAGAGCATCCATCTGCGCGCGCGTCTGCTGCAGCATTTGCGCAATGCCGAGGAAGCGCGGATGCTGCAGCAGACCCGCCGCATCAGCTTCATCCGCACGGCCGGTGAAATCGGCGCCCTGCTGCTCGAGGCGCAGCTGATCAAGCAGCAGCAGCCCCTGTTCAACCACCAGCTGCGGCGCAACCGCCAGCTGTGCAGTCTGCAGCTGACGCAGACACACCCCGAGGTGGTGTATGCCCGCGACCTCGACTTTGCCAACGCCCCCGCGCTGCATGGCCTGTTTGCCAGCCGCCATGCCGCGCTGCAGGCCCTGCGCAGCCTGGCCGACCAGCACCGCCTGTGCCTGGGCGCGCTGGGACTGGAGCGGCTGGCACCGGGCAAGGCCTGCTTTCGCTCGGCCATCCGGCTGTGCGCCGGCGTGTGCCGGGGCGATGAAAGTCCGCAGGCGCACCACGAACGCCTGCTCGCGGGCCTGCAGGACCTGCGAGTGGCCTGCTGGCCGTATCCCGGCGCCATCGGGCTGGTCGAGCAAGACGCCGACCTCACCCAGATCCATGTGGTGCGCAACTGGTGCTACCTGGGCAGCGCCCCCAGCATCGAAGCCGCTCGACCGCTGCGCAGCCTGGCCGCCGGCTTTGACGCCGATGGCTACCGCATCCTGGTACGACCGGTGCTCACCCAGAGCGTGCCCATCGTTTCGTGGTCCGACTGAGTGCGTCCGTCCGCCGCAGTAGCATGCCCCCATGTGCGCCCACTATGAATCCGTCCACGACAGGGCCCGGCTGCAGGCCCATTTTGGTGTCGACCTGCCCGACGAAAGCGCCCGCCGCGATGTCTGGCCAGGCTACCTGAGCACCTTCATCCGCCGCCACCCGCAGGCCGACGTGGGCGATGACGCGGTTCCCGCGCGCGAAGCGCTGCTGGGCAGCTTCGGCCTGATTCCGCACTGGGCGACCGACACCAAAATCGCCCGCCACACCTACAACGCCCGCAGCGAAAGCGTGGCTGAAAAACCCAGCTTCCGCGATGCCTGGCGCAAGGCGCAGCACTGCATCATCCCCATCGACACCTTCTTCGAGCCCGACTGGCGCAGCGGCAAGGCCGTACCCACCCGCATCGGCCACGCCCGCGGCGAACCCCTGGGCGCGGCTGGCCTGTGGTCCGCCTGGCGTGATCCCCAGGGCCAGACCCTGCACAGCTTCACCATGCTGACCGTCAACGCCGACCATCACCCGCTGATGAACCGGTTTCACAAACCCACCGACGAAAAACGCATGATCGTCATCCTGCCGCCCGCGCGGTATGACGACTGGCTCCAGGCCAATGCGAAAGACAGCGAGGCATTTTTGCAGGCATGGCCGGCGCACGGGCTGGCGGCAGAGGAACCCCGGCAGACGGGATTGCTCTGAAACCCTGTCCGAGAGCGACGGCGCGCGGGTCCTGCCGGGCACCCTGGCCGGATGTCCCATGGATCTGGGGGGGCCGATGCAGCGGGCGCAGGTTCAGCCAGGGTGCAGCGCCATGGGCGGGGGCGGTGCACCTTCGGGCAATACCGCTTCGGCCTCGATCTCCACCCGGTAGCCACTGCCCACCAGCGCACCGGCCTGCAACAGGGTGTTGGCCGGCCGGATGTCGCCAAAGAAGCGGCCGTGTGCACGCGACACCGGCTCCCAGTCGTTCACATCGGCCAGGTACACACGTGTGCGCACCACGTCGGCCAGCGTACCGCCTAATGCGCGCAGGGATGCGGAGATCTTGTCGAGCACGTAGGTGGTCTGTGCACCCGCATCGTCAGGGGCGATCACCTGCTGGCTGCCATGGGTGGCGGTGGTGCCGGAAACCCATACCCGGCGCTCGTCGCGCACGGCCCGTGCGTAGCCGGCCAGCGGCTCCCAGACACTGCCGCTGTCCACCTGCCATCGACCGGCACGCCCCGCAACCGCCCGCGCCGGCCAGACCTGTGGCAGGCTTGAGAGGTGGTGGCTGAGATCACCGGAAGCGGTCAGGAAAGGCGGCCGGCGGTATTCGTCGCCGCAGTCACCCGCAATGGGGCGGGTGGCCCGCAAAGCCGCCTGCAGCCGGTCCCGGTCGGCGTCATCCAGTGCAAACGAGAAGATGCGTGCGTTGTCGGCACGGTGCTGCGACTGGCCAAGCCGAGCGCCCACAATCACGGCTGCCACGGCGGGCTGATCGAGCACCCAGCGGGTGGCCACATTGGCCATCGAGACGCCGTGCCGGCGCGCGATCTGGTCGACAGCGTGCATCACGCCTTGCAGCGCCTGCCAGCCCCCCACGGCGTCGATGAAGCGCCGGTACTTCATCTTGCTCCAGTCGGCCAGCGCCTCGTGCCCGGGTTCGGGCGCATGGAGCCAGCGCTCGGACATGAAGCCGCCAGCAAGTGTTCCGTAGGCCAGCAAACGCACGCCATGGCGCATGCACAGCTGCGACATCTCGCCCAAGGCACGGCGATCGAGCAGCGAGCAGCACACCTGGTTGCTCACCACAGGCAGGCCTTCGGCGAGCAAGACGCGAAGATGCGCCGTATCGAAGTTGGTCAGTCCGATGTGGCGGATCCAGCCTTCGCCCTGCAGCGCATGCAGCTCGCGCACCGCATCGATGTACTGCGGATGATCAAAATGCCACCAATGCAGCTGCAGCAGGTCGATCGTGGGCGTGCGCATACGCTCACGCGCGCGCTGCACGGCTTGCCGCACCACGTCGGCCGTCATGGGCCCGGGCTCGGGGCACCACTTGGTGAATGCGCGCAGGCGTTGTCCCTGGGCCAGGGCTTCGCCGGTGATCACCTCGGCCGAGCCGTAGTGGTCAGCCATGTCGAATGCAAAGAAGCCATCCTGCACATACTCGGCCATGGCGTGCGCCGCGCGCACCGGATCGAGCAGGGTGCCCCCGCGCTCCATGTCGGCCACCTGCCAAAGGCCGGTGACCACCCGCGGGATGGTCAGCCCCGCAGCCAGTTCGATGGTGTGCGGGGCACCGGCGCCGGAGGGAACCGCCACCTTGGGCTCAGCGCGGCAGACGCGCCTGGACCGCCTGTACGTCTTCGGCCGTCATCTGGCCGGTGGTCGTGACTTCGCCGTTCTGGATACGCCACAGGCGGAACGGACCGACGATGTCGCCGTTGCGGTCGAAGTCCACGGCGCCGATCACGCCCACGTAACGCACCGGCTTGCGCTCGCGGATCAGCTGCAGGGCGCGCGCAAAGCCCTGCGGTCCGGCGTGCACCACCTCGCCGCCGGGTTTGGTGACGTCACGAACGGCGTCACGGATGGCGGCCGCCTCGAACCTGCCGGCTTTCGCAATGGCAAGGCCCAAAATGGCCGCGGCATCAAAGGCGCGGTCAGCGGCCGGTGCATTGGCATCGAAGCCCCCGCTCATGGCGGCGTAATTGGATGCAAAGTACTCGGTGCTGGGGGTGCGGGTCGTTCCCGATGAGGTGCCAAAAGCATTGTTGAGGAACTGCGGACCTACACCCTTGATCAGGTCGGCCGAGTTCATGCCGTCATTGAGCAGGAAGCGCTGCGGGCCGCCCTGCTGGATCCAGGTGCGCAGGATGGTCGTGCCGTCGCCCGGATAGCCGATCAGGTACAGCGCGGGCGGATCGCCCTGCAGTGCACGCGTGACTTCCGGTGCGTAGGAGGCCTGGCTCTGGTTGTAGGGCGTCACGCTGGAGATCTTGCCGCCCAGCGCTTCATAGGTGCGGCGGAACTCGGCGAGCATGTTGACGCCAAAGTCGTTGTTCACGTGAATCACCGACAAGTTGCGCAGCCCCTGATCGAGCGCGTACTTGGCCGCAGCCGTGCCCTGCAGCGCGTCCGAGGTGATGGTGCGGAAGAACCAGCCTTTGGTCTGACCCTCGGCGGCCATGCGGGTGAGCGTGGGCGAGGACGACGCCGGTGAGATCTGCAACACACCGGCCGGGGCCGTGACCGAGGTCACCATGGGTATGGAGACCGACGAGATGATGCCGCCGATGATGGCGGGCGTCTTGCGCAAGTCAACGAGTTGGCGAGCCTGGTCCACCGCCACCGTGCCCTGGCTTTGCGCATCGCGCAGGTCCACGGCGAGCTGGCAGCCGGCGATGCCCGCGGCGCCAGCGGCCGCGTTGAGATCGCGAAACGCCATTTCCACCGACTTCGACGCAGCCTGTCCGAAACGGCCGGCCGGTCCGGTCAGGGAAACGACCATGCCGACCGTGTGCCGGCAAGACGGGGCCTGGGCCTGCGCGGGTGCCTGCAGAGCCAGCAGACAAGCGGCTGTCAGGGCAAGTGACGTGAGAGACCTTGTATTCATGCGCGAACTCCTCTTGATGATCATTCGATCTTGTTCAGGTTGTATTTCATGATGCGCCCGTGCCGACCCTGCCGATCGCGCTCCAGTGCATAGGTGTCTCCCTGAGGTCCAGGGCATTCTGACACAAGCGTTTCGATCGCCAGATGGTCCTGCGCGTCGAGCCTGAAGTCAAAAACCTGCAGGTGTGCCGGCAGGTGCGCTGCGTAACGCGCACCCACGATGGCCGCGGCCACATGCGGCTGGTCAAGCACCCAGCGCGTGGCCACGGCAGACAGGCTCACCCCGTGTTTCCTGCCGATGCCCTGCAACAGGTGCAGCAGCTGCTGGAACGCCGACCAGCCACCAAAGTCATCGATGACCAGCTTGTACTTGATGTGCGAGCGGTTGCTCAGGACGTCGGGCTCCGCAGCATCCAGCCAGGCCTCGGTGAGCAGTCCGCCGGCCAGCGTGCCATAGCACAGCAGCCGCACCGGACTGCGCGCACACAGCGACGACAGGGCCCCTGCCGGGCGACGGTCGAGCAGCGAATACTGCACCTGCATGCTCACCAGCGGCACCCCCGCGTCGAGCAGTTGCTCGGTATGCAGGGCATCGAAGTTGGTGCCGCCGATATGGCCGATCAGTCCTTCCTGGTGCAGCGTGACCAGATGGCGCGCCACGTCGACCATGCCCGGCACGTCGTAGTCCCACCAGTGGAACTGCACCAGGTCCGGGGCCGCAAGCCGCAGGCGCTGGCGCGAGCGGGCGTTGATGCGACGCACATAGGCCTCGTCCACATGGGCCAGGTCCGCCAGATCAGGCACGAACTTGGTGTGCACCCGCAATGAAGGGTCGCGCTCGCGGTAGCGGCCGATCAGGTCCTCGACGCCGGTGTAGATGTCCGCGCAGTCCACGGCGTCAATGCCGGCCTTGACGAAGACGGCCATGTCATCGACGGCGCGCTGCGCATCGACCTCGCCATGGTCGCCGGCCAGCTGCCAGCCCCCGCGAATCAGGCGGGGAATCTCGTAGCCGGGGGCCAGAAAGGTGCGTTCAGGGGTCATGGGGCGTCTTGCAGCGGCACCGCGGTGGTGTCGGAATGACGGAAGTGGCGCTTGCCCAGGCGGGTGATGCGAAAACGGGTGGGGCAATGGGGATCGGGGCAAGCGACTTCGGTGTCGGTGGACATCCAGTCGTTCGGGTCGGTGACACGCTGCTTGGCCGGCAACAGCGGCAGCAAGGCCGCGAGCGAGTAGATGGAGAAACCCTGGCCGGGCGGCAGGTGCAGCACCTCTCCGTGCAATTCGAAATAGTCACCGGGCCTGGCGTTGCAGTAGATGCGCGCACCCTCGGGGGCCACCACTTCCACACGCAGGTCATACAGCTCGAATCCTTCGTCGGACATGGGATCTTTGGGGGTTACAGCATTTTCGGCAAGAATGTGACTATGGTGATTTTGAACGATGTGGTCAAGGCCTTTGGCGGCCATCGGGCCGTCGACGGGGTGTCATTCACCTTGCAGGCGGGGCGCATCACAGGCCTGATCGGGCCCAATGGCGCCGGCAAGACAACGCTGTTCAACCTGATTGCAGGCGCCATGCGGCCCGACAGTGGACGCATTGTTCTCAATGGGCGCGTCATCAGCGGCCTGCGGCCCGATCAGGTGTTTGCAGCCGGTCTGGCCCGCACGTTCCAGATCCCCAAACCCTTTGCCGCCATGTCCGTGCTGGAGAACGTGATGCTGGCGCCCAAGGCGCAGGCGGGAGAGACGTTCTGGCGCAACTGGCTGCAGCCCGCACGCGTGGCGCGCGAGGAGGCGCTGGTACGGGAACGCGCCATGCACTGGCTGGATTTTGTGGGCATGTCACACCTCGCCCACGAGCCCGCACGGGTGCTTTCCGGCGGGCAGCGCAAGTTGCTCGAACTGGCACGCGCCATGGTCTCCGAACCCGGGCTGGTGCTGCTCGACGAGCCCGGGGCGGGTGTCAACCCGGCGCTGCTGGACACCATTGTGGACCGCATCGCGCGGCTGCACCGCCAGGGGGTGAGCTTCCTGATCATCGAGCACAACATGGATCTGGTGGCCTCGCTGTGTGACCCGGTACTGGTGATGGCGCAGGGCAAGCTGCTGGCCAGCGGCCGTGCGGCGCAGGTGCTGCAGGACCCGCGGGTGGTGCACGCCTACCTGGGCGGCGCACCGGTCGGTGAGGACGTCACGTGAGCGAAGCAGCCGTGCTGAGGATCGAATCCCTGTGGGCAGGTTACGAACCGGGCCTGTCGATCGTGCGTGGGGCCAGCCTGGAGGTTGGCGGGCGGGAGATACTGGCCATCCTCGGGCCCAATGGCGCTGGCAAATCCACCCTGGTCAAGGCCGTTGCCGGCCTGGTGCCCGTGTCCTCGGGCCGCGTCTTGCTGGCCGGGCGCGAAATCACCCGCGAGCCTGCGCATGCGATGGCAAGCCTGGGTCTGGGCTTTGTGCCGCAGACGGAGAACGTGTTCACCAACCTGAGCGTCTCTGAGAACCTCGAGCTGGCAGCGGCCTTGCAGCGCGTCAAGCGCTCGCGGCTGGACCATCTGTATGCCCAGTTCCCTGACCTTGCCCGGCAGCGCAGCTTGCTGGCGGGCCGCCTGTCAGGGGGGCAACGCCAGATGCTGGCCATTGCGCGCGCCCTGATCAACTTGCCGCAGGTGCTGATGCTCGATGAGCCCTCGGCCGGCCTGTCGCCCCGGCTGGTGGCCGAAGTGTTCCGCGTCCTGCGCGACATTGCCGCACAGGGGATCGCCATCGTGCTGGTCGAGCAGAATGTCAAGGCCGCGCTGGCGATCGCCGATCGCGCCGCCGTGCTGGTGGAAGGTTGCGAAAAGGTGGTTGCGCCTGCTGCAGAGCTGGCCGGTGATGCGCGCATCGCCGAGCTGTACCTGGGCCGCCATGTGGAGGCGCAGCCATGATGCTGCAGGTTCTGGCCGATGGCCTGGTGGTGGGCTCGATCGTTTCACTCGGTGCGATCGGACTGACCCTGACCTTCTCCATCCTGCGGTTTTCCAATTTCGGCCATGGCGAGATGCTCGCCTGGGGCGCCTACCTGGCCTTGTCGGCCCTGGGATGGTTCCAGACCTTGGTGGGCGGCGGCCCTTTCGGAGCGCTGTCCTTTGGCTGGCCGCTGCTGCTGGGCCTGGGGGTGGCGATCATCGGAACGGTGGGCCTGGCCCTGCTGGTCGATGCACTGCTCTTTCAGCGCTTGCGCGCGCAGGGCGCCATCACGCTGGTCATTGCCAGCTTCGGGGCGGCGCTGGCACTGCGCAACCTGCTGTTCTTCATCTATGGCGGCATCCCGATGTACTACTCGGAGGCCCTGCAGATGGCGGTCGCGATCCTGCCGCGCTCGTTTTACGGCGGTTTGCGCATCACCCCCGACCAGATGTTCGTGCTGGGTCTCACGCTGGTCACGGTGATGGCGGTGCACCTGTTCCTGCAACGCAGCACGCTCGGTCGGGCCATGCGCGCGACCTCGCTGAATCCGCAGCTGGTGCGGGTGTGTGGCGTCGACCCCGAGCGCGTGTTGCGGGCCACCTGGGTTTTGGGGGGCGTGCTGGCTGCCGTGGCCGGGGTGCTGGCCGGCCTGACGGTGCAGCTGCGTCCAACCCTGGGGCAGGACCTGTTGCTGCCCCTGTTTGCGGCCGCGATCCTGGGGGGCATCGGCTCGGTCTGGGGGGCGGTGATCGGCGGTCTGATCGTCGGTCTGGCCGAGAGTGCGGCGGTGATGTGGATCGGTGCCGAGTACCGCGCAGCGGCCTCGTTTGCGGTGTTGATCGTGATCCTGCTGGTGCGCCCCACCGGGCTGTTTCCCGAGAAGACCTAGAAACTGGACCGTAACATGCCTGGCTTTTTCGACTTCGTCTCCTATGCAAGCTTCTTTCTGGTCTTTGCCTCCGTGTTCGCGGTGATCGTGCTGGGCCTGAACCTTCAATGGGGCTTCACCGGTCTGTTCAATGTCGGTGTGGCCGGCTTTGTGGCCATTGGTGCCTACACCTCGGCCTTGCTGACCACGCCCGAGGTCAGCGGGCGTGTCGGCGGCCTGGGCTGGCCAGTGGCACTGGGCTGGCTGGGCGCCATGCTCACCAGCGGCGCGGCGGGCTTGCTGGTCGGACTGGCGACCTTGCGCTTGCGTCATGACTACCTGGCCATCACCACCTTCGGCATTGCGGTGACGGTTCAGCTGGTGGCGCTCAACGCGCAGTGGCTGACCGGCGGTCCGTTTGGCGTTCAATTCATTCCCAAGCCGATGCAGGGCTGGCTGGGCACCGGCTGGCCCTGGACGCTGGCGTATCTGGCCCTGGTGGTGGGCTTGCTGCTGCTGGCCTGGCTGGCGCTCGAACGCCTGGTCCAAAGCCCCTGGGGGCGGGTGCTTCGTGCCATCCGCGAAGACGAGGACGCGGCCGCATCCCTGGGCAAGCAGGCTTTTGCGTACCGCCTGCAGTCGTTCGTGATGGGCAGCATGCTGATGGGGCTGGGAGGAGCGCTGTACGCGCACTTTGTCGGCTTTGTGGCGCCGGAGGACTTCCTGCCGATCCTGACCTTCCAGATGTGGGCCATGCTGATCGTCGGCGGCTCGGGCAACAACCGCGGCGCCATCCTTGGCGCCTATGTGGTGTGGGGTTTCTGGGCGGTCTCGGGGGGACTGCTGCGGGGTGTGGTGCCACAGGCCGAGCAGGCCCGCGCTGCAGCGCTGCAGGTCGTGCTCATCGGCGTGCTCATTGCGCTCATGCTGCTGTGGCGTCCGCGTGGCCTGATGGGCGAGGCGGTGTCCGTCTCGCGGCATGCCGGCGGACCCGGCAACAAACCATGACGCCCCCAGGCCTTCTGATCGCACCCTGACCCATGCATCCCTGCGACCGATACCTTGTTCGCCCGCTTGTGCCTGAGGATGCCGATTCGTTCTTCTCGGCTGTTCGCCGATCCATTGACGAGCTCTCCTACTGGATGCCTTGGTGCTCCCGGGACTACGCGCTGGCCGACGCCCAGGCCTGGATCCGGTTCGCCACCGAAGCGTGGGCTGCAGGCCAGGAATACCCCATGGGAATTTTTGAGGCCCTCACCGGCGAAGTGATCGGTGGAACCGGTCTGAACCACCTCAACCGGGCCTACAGGACGGGCAATATCGGGTACTGGGTCAGTTCAACCCACACCGGCCGTGGCGTGGCCAGGTTCGCTGCCCAAGAGTCTGCCCGGCTGGGCTTTGAGACGCTCGGCCTCACGCGCCTGGAGATCGTGGTCCTCACGCACAACACGGCCAGCAGGCGCGTTGCCGAGTCCGTCGGCGCAACCTTCGAGTGCGAGGCCCGCAACCGTCTGTACTTTCAGGGTCAGCCTCACAACGCTTTCGTCTACTCGCTCGTGCCTCAGGACCTGCACAATGCCATCGTTGAGCCCGCACGATGAACAAGGATCTGGCTGGGCGACTGGCCTGGGGCAGCAGGTGCACTTCGGATTGAGCTGGGTTTGCGATGATACTTGGCTACGCCTTGATGGCCAGGATCAAGGCTGCACGCGCCTGAGTTGCTTGGGCGCTGGTTAAATGCACACCGGAGATCGCATGGTCATCGCAGTTTCAACCCCTGTGTCAGTGACACGCCGTGTTGCAGGGCGTCTCGGTTTGGTCCTGATGATGACCGTCTTGCTGGTGGCCCCGTTCGCAGCCCTGGAGTGGTTCAACTCAACCGACGGCCCGCAGGACTTTCCGGGGCTGCTTTTCGCGTTCATGTCCGTTCATGCCGCACTTATTGCGTCATCGTTCGCCCCGGCGGTTGTGCAACTGTGGTCCGGGTGCAGGCTCCGCGCACTGAATCGTCTGCACTGGACAGGCGTGGCTTTCGGGGTGGCACTTCTGTGGCTGTACATCGGCGTCGTGGTCGACCAGGCGGCATGCTTCATGGGCATCCCCAACTGCGACTGAGCTGCGTTAAGACCTGCCCAAGAACAGCCCTGCCAGCCAGGGCGTTGCGCCCGGCCGGGCAGCGGTATCATGCTGTACAAATAACCAGTTAACAGCCGCCCTCGCCGCCCCATGATCGCCCTGCTCGACGGCAACAACTTCTACGCGTCATGCGAGCGCGTGTTTCAGCCGCGCCTGGTGGGCCGCCCGCTGGTGGTCCTGTCCAACAACGACGGCTGCGCCATTGCCCGCAGCGAGGAAGCCAAGGCCCTGGGTATCAAGATGGGCGCGCCCTGGTTCCAGATCCGCCACCTGGAGCGTGAAGCCGGGCTCGTGGCCCTGTCGGCCAACTTCGAGCTCTACGGCGACATGAGCGAGCGCATGATGAGCCTGGCCGCCGGCCTGGGCCACCGCCAGGAGGTCTACTCGATCGATGAATGCTTTGTCGACCTCGACGGCATCCCCGGCGACCTGGCGCTGCGCGCACGCCAGATCCGCACCCGCATCCTGCAATGGCTCGGCATCCCCACCTGCATGGGTATCGGGCCGACCAAAACCCTGGCCAAGCTGGCCAACCACATCGCCAAATGCGCCGA
>CAYMMK010000029.1:0-26925 GCA_964391575.1 uncultured Limnohabitans sp. | reverse complement strand
CAACGACATCCGCACCACGCTGCAGGCGCTGATCGCGATCTACGACAACTGCAACAGCCTGCACACCAACGCGTTTGACGAAGCCATCACCACGCCCACCGAGGACTCGGTGCGCCGCGCCATGGCGATCCAGCTCATCATCAACCGCGAGTGGGGCCTGGCCAAAAACGAAAACCCCAACCAGGGCGCCTTCATCATCGACGAGCTCACCGAGCTGGTCGAGGAGGCGGTGCTGGCCGAGTTCTCTGCCATCGCCGAGCGCGGCGGGGTGCTGGGCGCCATGGAAACCGGCTACCAGAGGGGCAAGATCCAGGACGAATCGATGCACTACGAGATGCTCAAGCACACCGGCGAATTGCCCATCATCGGCGTCAACACCTTCCGCAACCCCAAGGGAGACGAAGTGCTCGAGAGCCTCGAGTTGGCACGCTCGACCGAGGAAGAAAAGCAAAGCCAGCTGCAACGCCTGCGCGACTTCCATGAACGTCACAAGGCCGAGGCCCCAGCCATGCTGGCGCGCTTGCAGCAAGCCGTGATCGCCAACACGAATGTGTTCGAGGTGCTGATGGACGCGGTGCGGGTGTGCTCGCTCGGCCAGATCACCAACGCCCTCTTTGAGGTGGGTGGCCAGTACCGCCGCAACATGTAACGGGGCTTGTGCACAATGGGGTCATGCAAACACCGACCCCTTTTATTGCCCCAGAAGTTTTCGACAATGCCGATGCTGCTCTGGACCGGGTGCAGGCCATTTATACCCAAAGCGTGCAGCACCTGCGCAGCGCCATGCAGCGCTATGTGGCCGGGGAGGACCTGCCTGGCCGCGTTCGCGCCTGCTACCCGTCGGTGCGTATCGAAACGCGCACCGACTGGACACCCCCGCCTGACGCCCATGCCGATCTGCTGAGCTATGGTTTCGTGGCCAGCGCCGGCACGTATGCCACCACACTGACGCGTCCGGACCTGTTTGCGCACTACCTGCGCGAGCAGTTTGCCCTGCTGATTCGCAACCATGGTGTGCCTCTGGAGGTCGGCACCAGCAAGGAGCCGATGCCGGTGCATTTCTCATTTGCCGAAAACGAGCACATGGAAGGCGAGATGAGCCCTGCGCGGCGGGCCCACATGCGCAATGTGTTCGATCTGCCGGACCTGGCAGCCATGGACGACAGCATTGCCAACGGTACCTGGCGCCCAGGCCCCGGCCTGCCCGAACCGCTGTCCCTGTTCTCCGCCGCCCGCACCGATTACTCGTTGCACCGCTTGCGCCACTACACCGGCACCAGCCCGATGCATTTTCAGAACTATGTGCTGTTCACCAACTACCAGTTCTACATTGACGAATTCATTGCGCTGGGCCGCGCCGAAATGGCCAAAGCGGACAGTCCCTACAGCGCATTTGTCGAGCCGGGCAATGTGTTGACGCGTCGCGTGGGACTGCCGGCACAGGCGGACGACGCCCTGGGATCGGCGCCTGCGCGCATGCCACAAATGCCCGCCTACCACCTGGTGCAGGGCGGCCACAGCGGCATCACCATGGTCAATATCGGCGTGGGCCCTGCCAATGCCAAGAACATCACCGACCATATTGCCGTGCTGCGCCCGCACGCCTGGCTGATGGTGGGCCACTGCGCGGGCCTGCGTACCACCCAGCAACTGGGCGACTATGTGCTGGCCCATGCCTATGTGCGCGAGGACCATGTGCTCGACGAAGAATTGCCCTTGTGGGTGCCGATTCCTGCCCTGGCCGAAATTCAGGTGGCGCTGGAGAGAGCCGTGGCCGAAGTCACCGGGTGTCATGGACCTGAACTCAAACGCATCATGCGCACCGGCACCGTCGCCAGCACCGACAACCGCAACTGGGAATTGCTGCCGACCCACAATGCGGCCACCACTCCGCAGCAGCGTTTCAGCCAAAGCCGCGCAGTGGCTCTCGACATGGAAAGCGCCACCATTGCCGCCAACGGCTTTCGCTTCCGTGTGCCCTATGGCACCTTGCTGTGTGTGAGCGACAAGCCCCTGCATGGCGAGATCAAGCTGCCTGGCATGGCCAACCACTTCTACCGCGAGCGCGTCAACCAGCATCTGCAGATCGGGGTTCGTGCGCTGGAAATCCTGCGCACGGCCGGCCCCGCCCAGCTGCACAGCCGCAAGCTGCGCAGCTTTGCCGAGGTGGCCTTTCAGTAATGGCGCTGGTGCTGGTCAATCCGCTGGCGCGCGGGGGTCGGGTGCGTCGACTGCTGCCGGCCATGTCTGCAGCGCTGGACACGCTGACCCCCTTTCCCCGGTTGCTGGTGCCCACCTCGGTCGACGATGCGCTGGATGGACTGATGCGCGAGGCCGAAGGTGCGCGCGTGGTGGTGGTGGGTGGCGACGGCACCCTCAACCGCTGGCTGCCCGCCCTGCTGGCGCGGCGCCTGAGTGTCGGCTTGGTTCCGCTGGGCAGTGGCAACGACCTGGCCCGTGCGCTGGGCCTGAACCTGCAGCACTGGCAAACGGCCCTGGCCGATGCGCTGCAGGGCCGGCCCCGGCCCATGGACAGCGGGCTGGCCGTGTGGACCGACCTGCAGGGTGAAGTGCACCGCACCCCGTTTGCTTCGAGCCTGACCTGTGGCTTCGACGCTGCCGTCGGGCGCCGGGCCCTGCAGGGCCCGGCGTGGCTCTATGGTCTGCCGCGCTACCTGTGGGCCACACTGGCCGAATGGCGGCAGCTGCGCCACTGGACGGCTCTGGGCCGAACGGACACGCAGGATTTGCCAGCCGGCCGGATGCTGTTCACCTCGGTGCTCAACACCCCGACTTTCGGCTCGGGCCTGCCAGCGGCGCCGGCGGCCCGCATTGATGATGCCCGCCTGGACTGGCTGCGCGCCGGTCCCTTCGGCCGCTGGGCCACGCTGCGTATGCTGCCCCGTCTGATGCGCGGCACCCACCTGGGGCACCCGCTGGTGCAGACAGGCACTTTCACATCGCTTGAATTGCACTGTGAAGAAGGCCTGCCGCTGGCCGCCGATGGTGAATGGCTGGGCCTGGCGCGACAGTTGCGTGTGAGTGTCGACCCGCTGAGCCTGCAGATGGTGCGACCGCTGTCTGCACGCTGAAGCCTGGGTGATGCGGTCGGGCAGAGCCTCTGCCTACAATCGGGTGCATGAACCTGCTCTTTGTTGCCGACCCGCTCTCGTCCTTCAAGATCCACAAGGACACCACCTTTTCGATGATGCGCGAGGCCCAGAGACGCGGACACACCCTCAGTGCCTGCGAACCCTGCGATATCCGCTGGCGCCACGGCGAAGGCGTGACGGCGCAGGTGCAGCAGGTCCAACTCACCGGCCAGCCTGACCCCTGGTTCACGGTCACCGCCTCACAGCGCCAGCCCCTGCGCGACTTCGATGCAGTGGTGATGCGCAAGGACCCCCCGTTTGACAGCGAATACTTCTACAGCACCCACCTGCTGGGCCAGGCCGAGCGCGAGGGCGCACGGGTGTTCAACAGCCCGGCAGCGCTGCGCAACCACCCCGAAAAACTGGCCATCCTCGAATTTCCACAGTTCACGGCGCCGACCCTGGTCACCCGCAGCGAAGCCGACATCCGGGAATTTCATGCCGCCCATGGCGACATCATTCTCAAACCTCTCGATGGCATGGGCGGCATGGGCATTTTCAAGGTCGGTCGCGATGGGCTGAATTTGGGCGCCATCACCGAGACCCTCAACCGGGACGGCGCACAAACCGTCATGGTGCAGAAATTCCTGCCCCAGATCAGCGAGGGCGACAAACGGGTGTTGCTGATCGGCGGCCAACCCGTGCCTTTCGCACTGGCTCGCATTCCCCAGGGCAGCGAGGTGCGGGGCAACCTGGCAGCCGGCGGCAAGGGTGTGGCCATGCCGATCACCGCTCGCGAGCGTGAGATCGCCATGCACCTCGGTCCGCTCCTGTCTGCGCGCGGCCTGCTGCTGGTCGGCCTGGATGTCATCGGCGGTCACCTCACCGAAATCAATGTGACCAGCCCCACCTGTTTTCAGGAAATCACCGACCAGACCGGCTTTGACGTGCCGGCCATGTTTGTGGACGCACTGCAATCGGCGCTGCGCCGCTGAAGCGCCACAAGCTGTCGGTGTAGGTGTTGCAGCACGTGCCCGGCAGCAGGCACCTCAGCGTGCGTCTGCAGACCGAGAGGACGCGACACAGGCCGAGCAGATGCAGGCCCGAAGCTGGGCTTGTTCAGGCACCCGCGCCAGCAGTTCGACACTGAAGGTTTCGCTCACACACCAGCAAGGGCCAGATGCGCGTCCACTCTCGGGCTGCGCCATGGCACAGGCGTTGGGTCCGCCGCACAACGGGCAGCGGCAGGGGTCGATCGGCCAAGACGTTTCCATGGCCTCCAGTGTAGGCCTTGGCAACCGCTAAAGCACAACGGCACCCGAGGGTGCCGTTGCAACGGTGAAGTGCCGGGCGCAGACTCAGGCGGCCTTGACCTTCAGGCGCCAGGCGTGCAGCAAGGGTTCGGTGTACCCCGAGGGCTGGGCCTTGCCCTTGAACACCAGATCACAGGCCGCCTGGTAGGCGGCGCTCTTGGCAAAGTTGCCGGCCATGTTCCTGTAGAGCTTGTCGCCGGCGTTCTGGCCATCGACCACCCTGGCCATGCGCTCAAAGGTCTCGCGCACCTGCTTTTCGGTCACCACGCCGTGGTGCAGCCAGTTGGCGATGTGCTGGCTGGAGATGCGCAGCGTGGCGCGGTCTTCCATCAGGCCCACACCGTGGATGTCGGGCACCTTGGAGCAGCCCACGCCCTGGTCGACCCAACGCACCACATAACCCAGGATGCCCTGCGCGTTGTTGTCGAGCTCCTTTTGCTTGTCCTGGTCGCTCCAGTCGGCCTTGGCCACCACGGGGAACTGCAGCAGCTGGTCGAGCGTGTCGTCGCGCAGCTTTTTCGCGTCCTGTTTGGCCACGGCCTTTTCCATCTGCTTTTGCAGCGCAGGCACATCGACCTGGTGGTAGTGCATGGCGTGCAGCGTGGCGCCGGTGGGGCTGGGCACCCAGGCGGTGTTGGCACCGGCCAGCGGGTGGGCGATCTTGGCCTTGAGCATGTCGGCCATCAGGTCGGGCATGGCCCACATGCCCTTGCCGATCTGGGCGCGGCCGCGCAGGCCGCAGGCCAGGCCCACATTGACGTTGTTCTTTTCGTAGGCGGCCAGCCAGGTGCTGTTCTTGATGTCGCCCTTGCGCATGACCGGACCGGCCAGCATGCAGGTGTGCATCTCGTCGCCGGTGCGGTCGAGGAAGCCGGTGTTGATGAAGGCCACACGGCTCCTGGCGGCGGCAATGCAGGCCTTGAGGTTGGCGCTGGTGCGGCGCTCTTCGTCCATGATGCCCAGCTTGACGGTGGAGGGCTTGAGGCCCAGCACCTTCTCGACGCGGCCGAACAGCTCGTCGGCAAAGGCCACTTCGGCCGGACCGTGCATCTTGGGCTTGACGATGTAGACACTGCCGGTGCGGCTGTTGCGCAGCGGGTGGCTCTTTTTCTTTTGCAGGTCGACCATGGCGATCGTGGTGGTGACCATGGCGTCCAGGATGCCTTCGGGAATCTCGCGGGTCGCGCCGCCCTGGTCGGTCCAGGTGATGGCCGGGTTGGTCATCAGGTGGCCCACATTGCGCACGAACAGCAGCGAGCGGCCGTGCAGCACGACTTCGCCCTTGCCCCCGGCAGCTTTCTGGCCGGCTTTCGCGTTCGGCTTGGTGTAGCGGCGGTCGCCGTTCATGGTGCGGGTAAAGGTCTTGCCCCCCTTGGACACTTCTTCCGATAGCGTGCCGTCCAGGATGCCCAGCCAGTTGCGGTAGGCCAGCACCTTGTCCTCGGCATCCACGGCGGCCACCGAGTCTTCGAGGTCGAGGATGGTCGAGAGCGCGGCTTCGGCGATCAGGTCGCACACACCGGCAGCGTCGGTCTTGCCGATGGGGGTGCTCTTGTCGATCTGCAGATCGAGGTGCAGGCCGTGGTGCACGAACAGCACCGAAGCGGGGGCTGATGCAGAGCCGGTGTAACCCACAAACTGCCCGGCGTCCTTCAGGCCGGAGGTCTTGCCGCCCTTGAGCGTGACCACCAGCTTGCCACCCTTGACGGCGTAGCCGGTGCTGTCGAGGTGCGAGCCGCTCTTGAGCGGGGCGCAGCGGTCGAGCACGTAGCGGCAGTACTCGATGACCTTGGCGCCGCGCCGGGGGTTGTAGCCCGTGCCTTTGTCACAGCCATCGGCTTCGGAGATCGCATCGGTGCCATACAGCGCGTCGTACAGACTGCCCCAGCGGGCGTTGGCGGCGTTGAGCGCATAGCGGGCGTTCAGGATCGGCACCACCAGCTGCGGGCCGGCCAGCCTGGCCAGCTCGGCGTCCACGTTGGCGGTGGTGGCCTTGGCTTTTCTGGGCTCGGGCACCAGGTAGCCGATCTGTCCGAGGAACTTGCGGTAGGCCTTCATGGCCTTGCCAGGCGCCACCGGGCCGGGGTTGGCACTGTGCCACTGGTCCATGGCGGTCTGGATGCGGTCACGCTCGGCCAGCAGCGCCATGTTCCTGGGCGCGAGGTCGGTCACGATGTCGGAAAAGCCTTTCCAGAACTTGTCGCTCTTGACGCCGACGGCAGGCAGCACCTGCTGCTCGATGAATTGGTGGAGGGGCGCAGCCACCTGCAGCTTGTGCGCGGAAATGCGTTCAGTCATGGGGAACCTCAAGAGGAGTCAATGAAAGCGGAACTGGCCCTGCACGAACAGGTGGCAGGACTGGGGTGTTTGGACTTTATTCTAGATTTGCAAGCTCATAAATCGCCTCCAAAGTCAGGGACCCATGACTTTTTTGCAAAAATAGGGCTCTCATACCGCCTAAGCCATGCAACCCCTCAAGACCATTGACGTGCTGATCAGCGAGGTCGGGCCCCGGGACGGCCTGCAGTCGGTGCAGGCCGTGATGCCGACGTCGGCCAAAAGGACCTGGATTGACGCGCTGGCCGCTTCGGGCCTGCGCGAGATCGAGGTTGCCTCGTTTGTACCGGCGCGACTGCTGCCGCAAATGGCCGATGCTGCCGAAGTGGTGACCCATGCCTTGCAGCATGCTGATCTGACGGTGATGGCCTTGGTGCCCAACCGCCAGGGCGCCGAGGCTGCCCTGCGCTGCGGGGCCCGCAAACTCACATTGCCGGTCTCGGCCAGCGCGGCACATTCGCTGGCCAATGTCCGCAAAACGCCCATGGCCATGGTGCAGGAAGTGCGCGCAGTGCTGCAACTGCGCGACGAGATGGCGCCCGGTGTGCCGGTCGAGATTGGGCTGTCCACCGCCTTTGGTTGCACCTTGCAAGGCCCGGTGCCCGAGGACGAGGTGATCGCCCTGGCGGAGCAGCTGGCCGAAGCCGGCGTGGACGAGGTGGGCCTGTCGGACACCACTGGCATGGGCAATCCGGCGCAGGTCCGGCGCCTGTTCTCGCGCCTGCGCGGGGCCATCGGCGAGCATGCCGGTGCCGCCCATATGCACAACACCCGCGGCCTGGGTCTGGCCAATTGCCTGGCGGCCTGGGAGGCTGGCGTGCGGACGTTCGACAGCTCTCAGGCCGGCCTGGGGGGTTGCCCCTATGCCCCGGGCGCCTCGGGCAATGTGGTCACGGAAGATCTGGTGTTCATGTTCGAGTCGATGGGGGTGCGCACCGGTGTCGATCTGACCCAGTTGCTCGCCGCCCGCGAGGCCTTGCGGGCCGGCTTGCCCGGCGAGCCGTTGTATGGCATGACCCCGCTGGCCGGTCTGCCAGCGGGCTGGGGTGAGCGGCCCGGTGCGGCCGGGGCCTGAGCAGTATGGACAAGCTCAAGGCCTTCGAAACCTTTGCCTCGGTGGCCACCCGGGGCAGCCTCACGGCTGCGGCCCGCGCCGAAGGGGTGGCGCCAGCCATCATCGGGCGGCGGCTCGATGCCTTGGAAGAACACCTGGGCGTGAAGCTGCTGGTGCGGACCACCCGGCGCATCACCCTCACCCATGAAGGCAGCGCCTTTCTCGAAGATTGCCAGCGCCTGCTGGCCGATGTGGCCAACGCCGAGGCCAGCGTGTCGGCCGGCGGCATCCGCGCGAGCGGTCACCTGCGCATCACCGCCCCGGCCGGTTTCGGCCGGCGCCATGTGGCCCCGCTGGTGCCCCGTTTTCGTGCCCTGCACCCCGAGGTCACCGTCTCGCTCAATCTCAGCGACCGGGTGGTCGACCTGGCGGCCGAGGGCTTTGACTGCGCGGTGCGGGTCGGTGATCTGCCCGACTCCTCGCTGGTCAGTGTGCGCCTGGCCGACAACCGCCGCCTGTGCGTGGCCACTCCCGACTACCTGGCGCGCCGGGGCGTGCCGCACAGCCCCGCCGATCTGGCCCGGCATGACTGCCTGACCCTCTCGAGCGATGCCTCACAGACGCGCGGATGGGCCTTCCGGGTGCCGGGCGCACAGGGCCATGAGGTGGTGCACCTGCGCCCCGGGGGACCGCTCGACTGCTCGGATGGCCAGGTGCTGCACGACTGGTGTCTGGCCGGTTGGGGCATTGCCTGGCGCAGCACCTGGGAAGTCGACGCTGAAATCGCCAGCGGCCGCCTGGTGGCAGTGCTGGAAGACTATGCCGCCGCACCCAACGGCATCTTCATGGTGCTGCCCCAGCGCAAACACCTGCCGCTGCGGGTACGCCTGTGGATCGACTTCATCCGGCAACACTACGCACAGCCCGACTACTGGCGCTGAGCGTGCGGGCCTGCCGGAACACCCGTCTCAGGCCTTGAGGCACTCGGCCATGAATGCCTTGCGTTCCTCGCCTTTCTTGCCCCGCGCCTGGTCATTGCAGGTTTTCATCTTGCTTTGTTGCGAGCCGGCCGGCTTGTCCATCCCGACCTGCTTTTTTTGACCCAGACAGGCTTGCATGAAGGCCTTGCGTTCGTCACCGGACTGGCCTTTGGCCTCCTGCTTGCACTGGGCCATGCGGTTTTGCGCCGGGGTGTTTTCCTTGGCGGGGGTATCGGCGGCCATGGCGCAGGTGCCCAGACCCACCAGGACGCTGGCCAGCGCAAACTTGACCCCAAAATGCGTGCGCAAAAGATGTTGCATGAAAGTCTCCCTGAAGTTGGATGTGAAGTGCGGATGTCCAGGCCGCCAAGATGAGGGACAGGCTTCATTAGCGCACCGACAACACATGCCGTAAAGATCGCAGCTGTCAGCCGGTGTAACCAGATCTTTCAGAGGCCCGCCCGTCCGGGCAGACCCCGACCGTAAAATCGGACCATGCTCAATGTCACACAGGAACTGCTCGCGGCCCTGGCCGCCGAGCTGGACAAGCACCAGCCGGGTGCCGGTGCGCGCGCCGCTTTCGAATCGCCCAAGGTGGCCGCCCATGGCGATCTGGCCTGCACAGCGGCACTTCAGCTGGCCAAGGGCCTGCAACAAAACCCGCGCCAGCTCGGCGAGGCCCTGCGCGAAGCCTTGCTGGCCACACCAGCCTTCGAGCGCTGGGTCGCGGCCATCGAGCTGGCCGGACCTGGCTTCATCAATATCCGTCTGAAAGATGCGGCCAAGCAGGCCATCGTCACTGAAGTGCTGCAGGCCGGCGATGATTTTGGCTGTCAGCCCGCCACCGGCGAACGGGTGCTGGTCGAGTTTGTCTCGGCCAACCCGACCGGCCCCCTGCATGTGGGCCACGGTCGCCAGGCGGCGCTGGGCGACGCCATTTGCAACCTGCTGGCCACACAGGGCCTGCAGGTCTACCGCGAGTTCTACTACAACGACGCCGGGGTGCAGATCAACACCCTGGCCACCTCCACCCAGCTGCGGGCCCGGGGCTGCAAGCCGGGCGACGCCCAGTGGCCCGAAGCGGCCTACAACGGCGATTACATCCAGGACATCGCCAACGACTTTCTGGCGCGCAAGACCGTGCAGGCCGACGACCGGTCCTTCACCGCCAGTGGCGATGTCAACGATCTCGAGGGCATCCGTCAGTTCGCGGTCGCCTATCTGCGCCACGAGCAAGACCTGGACTTGCAGGCCTTCGCCGTGCGGTTTGACAACTACTATCTCGAATCGAGCCTCTACACCGAGGGCCATGTGCAGGCCACCGTGCAGCAGCTGATTGACAACGGCAAGACCTACGAGCAAGACGGCGCCCTGTGGCTGCGCACCACCGACTATGGGGACGACAAGGACCGGGTGATGCGCAAGGGTGATGGCAGCTATACCTACTTTGTGCCCGATGTGGCTTACCACATCCAGAAATTCCGTCGCGGTTTTACGCGCGTGGTCAACATCCAGGGCACCGACCACCACGGCACGATTGCTCGAGTGCGGGCCGGCCTCCAGGCGGCAGGTGTGGGCATTCCACAGGGCTATCCAGACTATGTGCTGCACACCATGGTACGGGTCATGCGCGGCGGTCAGGAGGTCAAGATCTCCAAACGGGCCGGCAGTTACGTCACCTTGCGCGACCTCATCGAATGGACCAGCAAGGACGCCGTGCGCTTTTTCCTGCTCTCGCGCAAGCCCGACACCGAGTACGTGTTCGACATCGACCTGGCCCTGGCCCAGAACAACGACAACCCGGTCTACTACGTGCAATACGCCCATGCGCGCATTTGTTCGGTGCTCGAGCACTGGGGGGGCGATGTCCGCCGCCTGACCGATGCCGATCTGTCGCCGCTGCAGGCGCCACAGGCGCAGGCACTGATGCGAAAGCTGGCGCAATACCCGCAAATGCTGAGCGCTGCCGCACAGGACTTTGCGCCGCATGATGTCACCTTCTACCTGCGTGAACTGGCCTCTCTCTACCACTCTTACTACGATGCCGAACGCATCCTGGTCGACGATGACCGGGTGCGGCAGGCACGGCTGGCACTGGTGGCGGCCACTGCGCAGGTGCTGCGCAATGGCCTGGACCTGCTGGGGGTTAGCGCCCCCCGCACAATGTGAGGACAACCATGAAACGCACAACACAGCAAGGGGGCACTTTTCTGGGCCTGATCATCGGTCTGGCGCTGGGTCTGGCGATTGCCCTGGGCGTGGCGGTCTACGTCACCAAGGTCTCCACCCCGTTCAGCAGCAAGGCCCTGGGCGGCGCCTCCGATGCCAACGCCCAGGACAGCGCCCGCAACAAGGACTGGAACCCCAACGCCATCCTGCAGCCCAAGGCGGCCGCTCCGGTCCCTGGCTCCAGCGAGAGCGCGACGGCGCCGGCCAACCCGGCCTCGGCCCCGGCTTCATCCCCGCTGCGGGCGCCGGCAGCGGCCGCCGACCCCCTGGGCGAATTGGCCAAAGCCCAGACCCCACTGAGCACGCCGGCCAGCGCGGCCACAGATGCCGATCCATTCGCCTACTTTGTCCAGGCCGGCGCCTTCCGTACCGCCGCCGAAGCCGACGCGCAGAAAGCCAAGCTCTCCCTGCTGGGCCTGGAGGCCAAGGTCTCCGAGCGCGAGCAGGGCGGGCGGGTGGTGTACCGTGTCCGCATGGGTGCCTATGAGGACAAAGACGTGGCCGACAAGGTCAAGGCCCGGCTGGACGGCCAGGGCATCGAGGCCGTGCTGGTGCGGGTGCAAAGGTAACGCTTGAAGGAGTCGACATGAAACGCAGAGAGTTCTCGCTGGCCCTGGCCGCCAGCCCCCTCGTCACTTCCCCGGCATGGGCACAAAACGCTTTCAAGTCGGGCAAGGACTACCTCACGCTCGACAAGCCGGTGGCCTCCGAGGCTGGCAATGGCAAGATCGAGGTGATCGAATTTTTCTGGTACAGCTGCCCGCACTGCAACAGCTTCGAGCCGGCCTTCGAGCGCTGGGCCAAGGCGGCACCCAAGGATGTGGTGGTGCGCCGCATGCATGTGGCTTTCCGGCCCGACTTCGAGCCTCAGCAGCGCCTGTACTTCACCCTCGAAGCCATGAACCTGCTCGAGACCGTCCACCCCAAGGTCTTCCAGGCCATCCATGTCGAAAAGCAGCCCCTCAATACCGAAGCCGCCATTCAGGGCTGGGTGGAGCGGCAGGGGGTGGACAAAACCCGCTTTGCCGAGACCTACAAGTCCTTCGGTGTGGCCACCAAGGCACGACGGGCGGTCCAGCTGCAAAACGAATTCCGCATCGAAGGCGTGCCCTCGCTGGGGGTGGCTGGGCGCTACTACATCGACGGCTCACTGGCCGGCAGCATGGACCGGGCTTTGAAGGTGGCCGAGGCCCTGATCGCCCAGACCCGCGGCCGCTGAGCATCTGCATCCTGCGCCCCTGCAGCCCGCCTCGGCGGGCTTTTTTGTGGGCGTCTGTCCGCATTGAAAGTGAAAACCAGGCACGCCGGGCCTACAATCAAGCAAGATTTACGCCCACATGCACAAGCCCCTTTTTCTCTGCTGCGCCCTGGCCCTGACGCTGCTGCCCGCGGCGTGGGCCGAACGCGCTGACCGGTTCAAGCCGATGCAGATCGAAGCCGACAGCCTGCAGCGCGACGAGGCCCGCCAGCGCACCGTGATCAGCGGGCGCGTAACGGCCACCAAAGGCACGATGGTGATGCGCGGTGAACGCATGGAGGTCACCGATTCACCCGATGGCCGCCAGAATGCCGTGCTGACTGGGGCTGCCGGGCAGCTGGTGTTCTTTCGGCAAAAACGTGAAGGTCTGGACGAATTCATCGAGGGTCAGGCCGAACGGGCCGACTACGACAGCGGGCGCGACGTCATCACCCTGACGGGCCGGGCCCTGCTGCGCACGCTGCGCGGCAACCAAAGCGCCAACCAGGTCGAAGGCCAGGTGATCGTGTTCGACAACACCAGCGAAACCTACACGGTCGATGGCCAAAGCGGCAGCAACCCCTCACGGGTACGCGCCACCCTTGTCCCCCGATCGAGCCCCCCGACAGCGGCCCCGCCCACAGCCCCGGCGCTGCGCAGCAGTCCGCGCCTGAGCCCATGAACATGGCTGCGGAATCCAGTCTGCAGGCGCGCCATTTGCGCAAGGCCTACGGCAGTCGCAAGGTTGTGCATGACGTCTCGGTCACGGTGCGTAAAGGTGAAGTGGTGGGACTGCTGGGGCCTAACGGTGCCGGCAAGACCACTTCTTTTTACATGATCGTCGGTCTGGTGCCGGCCGATGGCGGCGCGATCGACATCGATGGTCAGGATGTCACCCGCATGCCGATCCACCGCCGCTCGCGGCTGGGCCTGTCCTACCTGCCCCAGGAAGCTTCGATCTTTCGCAAGCTCAATGTGGCCGACAACGTGCGTGCCGTGCTCGAATTGCAAACCGATGACCAGGGCCGCGCCCTGACCAGCGCCGACATCGAACGCCAGCTGCAGTCCCTCCTGCAGGACCTGCGGGTCGAGCATCTGGCCGACTCGCCCTCGGTGGCCTTGTCAGGCGGCGAGCGCCGGCGCGTGGAAATTGCCCGTGCGCTGGCCACCCGCCCGCGCTTCATCCTGCTCGACGAACCGTTTGCTGGCATCGACCCGATTGCGGTGATCGAGATCCAGCGCATCATTGCCTTCCTCAAACAACGCGGCATTGGTGTGCTGATCACCGACCACAACGTGCGTGAGACGCTGGGCATCTGCGACCACGCCTACATCATCAGCGAAGGACGGGTGCTGGCCGAAGGCACCCCCGAGGAGATCGTCAGCAACGCCGATGTGCGTCGGGTGTACCTCGGCGAGCACTTCCGGATGTGAGCCGCGGCAACGGACAGCGACCATGAAGCCCACCCTGTCCCTGCGCATGAGCCAGCACCTGGCGCTGACGCCCCAGTTGCAACAATCGATCCGGCTGCTGCAGCTGTCCACACTCGAGCTCAACCAGGAAGTTGAGCAGATGCTCGACGAAAACCCCTTTCTTGAAACCGCCACCGAGGACGCTGGCGAGAGCCTGGGCCTGGCGCAGACCGATGCCCCGGTCAGCCTGGGCGACCGCGTGAGCGAAGCTGCCAGCGAGTCGGGCAGTATCGAGGCGGGCGACGAACTGCCCGAAAGCCGCATCGACGAGGCCGTGCACGATGTGGCCGAAAGCTGGGAGGGTGACGGCAGTGTGGAAATCTCTGCCGATGACAGCGAATGGGGCAGCGACGCCCCCTCGCGCACCTCCAACAGCGAAGACGATGCCGCCAGCGCTGTCGAGCTTGCACGCAGCATGGGCTCGCTGACCGAGCACTTGCACCGCCAAGCCATGACGCTGCGCCTGTCGGACATCGACCGGGCCGCGCTGCGTTTTCTGATCGAGTCCCTCAACGACGACGGCTACCTCGACGGCAACTTGCCCGAACTGGCTGCCAGCCTGGCCGGCAGCGAAGACCTCGAGCAGCTCGACGAGCTGGTGCACCGCCTGACAGTGGCCCTGGGGCTGCTGCAGTCGCTTGAACCGGTAGGCGTGGGCGCACGCGACCTGGGCGAATGCCTGCGCCTGCAGCTGCGCGCCCGGCTGGCAGAGGCTCCGGAGGACATCGCGGCGCAATCGGCCCTGCGCGTGTGCCAGCAGCCGCTGGACTTGCTGGCCCGGCGCGACCTCAAGCGGCTTTCGGCCCTCACGGGTGACGACACCGACACCCTCAAATCCGCGCTCGGGTGCATCGCCCGACTCGAGCCCAAACCGGGGCGCCGCTTTGCCGATGCCGAGCGCAACATCATCGTGCCCGATGTGATTGTCAGCGCGCGTGGCGCAGGTGCCACCCAGCGCTTTGCCGTGCGCCTGAACCCCGACGTCATGCCCCGCCTGCGGGTGCACGAGATTTATGCCAACGCCCTCAAGGGCGGTAAAAGCGAAGCCCACCAGGCCCTGCAGCAACGCCTGCAGGAGGCTCGCTGGTTCATCAAGAACATCCAGCAGCGTTTTGACACCATCCTGCGCGTCTCCACCGCCATCGTCGAACGCCAGCGCAACTTCTTTCTGCATGGCGAACTGGCCATGCGCCCGCTGGTGCTGCGCGAGATTGCCGACGAACTGGGCATGCACGAATCCACCATCAGCCGCGTCACCACCGCCAAATACATGGCCACACCCCAGGGCACTTTCGAGCTGAAATATTTTTTCGGATCGGGGCTGGGTACCGACAGCGGCGCGGCCGCCTCCAGCACGGCCGTACGCGCCCTCATCCGACAGTTTGTGGGCGCCGAAAACCCGAAAAAACCACTCTCCGACAACCAGATTTCCGACATGCTCAAGGAGCAGGGCATCGATTGCGCCCGGCGCACCGTGGCCAAATACCGTGAAGCCCTGCGCATTGCGCCGGCCAATCTGCGCAAGGCCCTTTGAGTGTGCATGTCATTCATGCAGGCTGCGCTGCAGCGCAGCCATCGCCATGAGCCCGACCCTTTCCACAGAACCCCTCCCCTGACATGAATGACCTGCAACTGTTTCTGCCCTGCGCAGCCGGTGTCGAGGACCTGCTGGCCGACGAGGTGCACCAGCTCACCGGCCTGACCGGCCATGACCTGCTCAGTGGCCGTGGCGGCGTGGTCGTGCGCTCCAGCTGGCGAGAGGCGCTGCGCCTGAACCTGTACAGCCGGCTGGCGCAACGGGTGCTGGTCCAGCTCTCGCACACCCCCTACAGCAGCGAGTCCGATCTTTACGAAGCGGCCAGCGCAGTGTCCTGGGAACACTGGTTCACCCCGCAGCAAACCTTCAAGATCGAAATCACTGCCCAGCACAGCCCGCTCAAGAGCCTGAACTTTGCCGCCCTGCGCATCAAGGATGCCGTGGTCGACCGTTTTCGCCACCGCCGTGGCGAGCGCCCGAGCGTCGAGACCGCCTTCCCCGATGCGCGCATCTTTGCCCACCTGACGCGCGAGCAGCTGACGCTCTATATCGACACTTCCGGCGAACCGCTGTTCAAGCGCGGCTGGCGCATCGACAAGGGCGATGCCCCGCTCAAAGAAACCCTGGCGGCCGCCATGATCGCCGCCAGTGGCTGGGCCGATGCCGGTGCCCCCGCGCTGCCGCTGTACGACCCCTGCTGCGGCAGCGGCACCCTGCCGATCGAGGCAGCGCAGATCGCCTGCGGCATCGCCCCGGGGCGCCAGCGGCGCTTCGGCTTCGAAAAACTTCTGCCTTATGCGCCTCATGTCTGGCAAGGCCTGCTGCAAGAGGCCCAGGCCCTCGAACACCCTCCGACTGCGCCAGTGTTCGGCAGCGATGTGGCCCACCGGATGGTGGACTTTGCCCAACGCAATGCCGAACGCGCCGGTGTCTCGCACGCTGTGCAGTTGCGTGGCGGCGACGCCCTGCAACGCATGCCGCCCAGCCCGGTTGCGGGCCTCATGCTGCTCAATCCGCCCTATGGCGAGCGCATTGCCGCCGCCGGTGTGGCCGGACAGGCTCGCGCGCACTTTGTGCCGGGCCAGCGTGCCGCAGCGCGCAGCGCGCAGCCGCGTGAACACCGCGAACAGGTCCACAGCAGCGACGGCAGCGACTTTTTTCTGCAGCTGTCGGCCCATTGGAAAAAGAATTTTGCCGGCTGGACGGCCTGGATGCTGACCCCCGACCTGCAACTGCCTGCACGCATGCGCCTCAAGGAATCGCGCCGGGTGCCCCTGTGGAACGGCCCGATCGAATGCCGCCTGTTTCGCTTTGACCTGGTGGCCGGCAGCGTGCGCCGCAAGCCGCCCAGCCCATGACTGCGGCGTGCGTGCTCGACACCAACATCGTCCTGGACCTGTGGGTGTTTGACGATCCGGCCAGCGCCACCCTGCGTGAAGCGGTGCAGGGCGGCCAACTGCGCTGGCTGGCCACAGCCGCCATGCGCGAGGAACTGCAGCGGGTGCTGGACTACCCGCACATTGCCCGGCGACTGGGCGCCCGTGCACTGCAGGCGCGGCAGGTGCTCGAACAGTTTGACCGCCACAGCGCCCTGCTGCCCCAGGCCCCGCGAGCGCCCTGCGTGTGCAAGGATGCCGACGACCAGAAGTTCATCGATCTGGCGGTGCAGCACCGGGCAGCGCTGCACAGCAAGGACGCCCAGGTGCTGCGCCTGCAAAAACGCCTGCTGCCGCATGGCGTGCGGTTAAACCCGCCGGCCTGATCAGGCCTGACGGCCAGCGCCGGCCTTACTTGCGCCTGGCGCGGGGGTGGGCTGCGTCGTAGGCGCGCGCCAGATGCTGGAAGTCCAGCCGGGTATAGACCTGGGTGGTGGTGATGCTGGCATGGCCCAGCAACTCCTGCACTGCGCGCAGGTCACCGCTGGACTGCAGCAGGTGACTGGCAAACGAATGCCGCAGCATATGGGGATGCACCGGTGTGGCCAGGCCGGCCTGGACGCTGCGCCGCTTGAGCCGCTGGCGCACCGCATGCGATTGCAGCCGGGTGCCCCGCCAGCCGGGAAACAGCGCCAGCGCCTGGCTCGAAGCGCCCGGCGCCGGTGTTTGCAGCAGGCCGGGCCGTTGTGCCCGCACTGCCAACCAGCGCTGCAAGGCCTCTAGGGCCGCCTGACCCAGCGGCACGGTGCGCCGCTTGCTCCCCTTGCCCTGGACCTGAACCTCCGCCGCCTGCAGATCGATCCAGCCGCGGCCCTCGCGCAGCGCCGATTCGCTGGCCACCACATCCAATCCGGTCAGCTCGGCCACACGCAATCCGCAACCATAAAGCAGCTCGACCATGGCCGCATCGCGGGCCTCCAGCCAGGGGTGGTCGTCAGGCTCGGCGTGCTCGGCCAGTTGCACCGCCTGGTCCACGCCCAGCGCCTTGGGCAAGGGCTTGGGGGCACGCGGCGCCCGTACCCCCTGCACCGGATTGGCAGGGATGCGCCCCTCGCGTCCCAGCCAGGTGTAAAAACCGCGCCAGCCCGACAGGATCAGCGCAATGCCGCGACCGCTGCGCCCTTGGCTGTGCATTCGGGCCACCCAGCCGCGGATGTGCACCGGCTGCACCGACACCAAGGCCACGCCGGCAGCGGTCGCCAGGCTCTGCAGGCGCTCCAGGTCGAGCCGGTAGAGGGTGCAGGTCCGATCGGCCAGCCGCTTTTCAAAACGCACATGGTCCAGGTAGGCCCGCACCAGCGGGTCGGCCACGGCAGGGTCCTGAGGGTCCGCAGCGCGATCGCCCATCGCGTCCCCTCAGTCCTCGCGGGCCCGCAAGCCGGCCAGCGCCGCACCGGCCAGCTGCGCCAGCCGGTCGAGCAATTCGGTCCCCATCTGGCTGTTAAAGCGCTGTGGGTCGGGCGAGGCCAGCACCATCAGGCCGAAGGCTTGCAAACCCGGCGCCGGTCGCAGCGCCAGCAGCGCCACCGAGGCCGCCTGCGAAGGTTGTCCCAGCCACTGCACCGCCTCCAGGCCGGTGTTGGGGCCCAGATAGGGGCGCTCCTGGGTGAGGGCGAGTTCGCGCACGGCATCGGTCACGCCCTGCGCCCACTCGGCCTGGGCGTGCTCGGGATGCAGATCCCACAGACGCAAGGCCACCTGCGGCACCTGGAACAGTTCGCGGATATTGTCGATCGCCGAGCCCACCAGCGCCTCCTGGGGCGTGAGCAGCAGATCGCAGGCCCAGCGGTGCAGCTTGTCGGTCAGCACCATGTTCTCGTGCCCGTGGCGGATCATGTCCATGATGCGGTGCTCGAGCGACTTGATCTTGTCGCGCAACATCATGGCCTGGCGCTCCTGCAGACTCACCGCTCGCTGGCTTTGGGGGTGCGTCAGCTGCACGGCCGAGAGCAGCTCGGCATTGCGTTCAAAAAAATCGGGGGTGTTGGCCAGGTAGTGGGCAATGTCGTCTTCGGTGATCGGGTTCATGCGGCTCCAGGGCTGACAGGTTTAAACATCAGGCAGGTCGATTTCGCCTTCAAACACCGGCGTGGCCGGCCCGGTCATGTGCACCGGCTGACCCAGGCCATGCCATTCGATCGAGAGCATACCGCCTCGGGTCTGCACGTCCACCCGCGGGTCAAGCCAGCCCTGTCGAATCCCGGCCACCACGGCGGCGCAGGCCCCGGTGCCACAGGCCAGGGTTTCACCAGCGCCACGCTCGTACACCCGCAGGCGGATTTGGGTGCGCGAGACGACCTCCATGAACCCGGCGTTGACACGGTTGGGAAAGGCGCTGTGCCGCTCGATCAGCGGCCCCTCGAGGGCAACCGGGGCGGACTCGACCGACGCCACACGCTGCACGGCATGCGGGTTGCCCATCGAGAGCACCGCCACCGTCACGGGGTTGAGATCACCGAGGGGCAGATCGAACACCGTCCAGCCGTGGGTGGCCGTGGCCCGAAGTCCGGACGGCTCGAAAGGCACCTGACCCCAGTCGAATACCGGCGCGCCCATGTCCACCGTCACGCGCCCGTCGGGGTTCATGGTCAGCGCGATCTCGCCTTTTTTCACCTTGACCTTGACGGTGCTTTTGTCGGTCAGGCCGCGGTCGCGCACAAAGCGCACGAAGCACCGGGCGCCATTGCCACAATGCTCCACTTCGCCGCCGTCGGCGTTGTGGATGACATATTCAAAATCCAGTCCGGCGGCTGGAGAGGGCCGCACACTGAGGATCTGGTCGGCGCCCACGCCGAAATGCCGGTCGGCCAGAAAGCGGTACTGGGCTGCCGACAAGTTCAGCCGCCCCCGGGTTTCGTCAAGCACGACAAAGTCATTGCCCGCGCCCTGCATCTTGGTAAAGCGAATGCGCATGGCGTGGATTATCGCTGCCGGTCGCGGTGTCGTCTGTGTCCGGGGCCGGTCTTGTCAGCGAACCCAGCCATCTCCTGCTGCAGCCAACCCGGGCAACATCGCCATAATCGCCTCTATGGTCCGTCCCTCCCAACTCCTGCATGCGCAGCGCGAACCTGCGCCCCTTCGACCCGCGGCCACCGTGCTGCTGCTGCGCGATGGCCCGCTGGGGCTCGAGGTGCTGATGACACGCCGTTCCATGACTGCCAGCTTTGCCCCTGGCGCGTATGTGTTTCCGGGTGGCGGCATCGACCCTGCCGACGCCGATGCACACCCCCAGGCCAGCCGCCGGCCCGGTCAGAGCGACCTGCACCTGACGCAAGCCATTGCCGCGATCCGCGAGAGCTTTGAAGAGTTGGGCGTGCTCTTCGCCCGCGGCCCCGATGGCCGCTGGGCCGATGCGCGCGACATTGCGGCGATGGACCGCAGCGGGCCGTTTGCCGCGCAGTGTCGGGCACGCGGTCTGCAACTGGCAGCCGATCAGGTCTATATCCTGGCCCACTGGATCACCGACCGCGACCTCCCGCGCCGCTTCGATGTGCCATTTCTGGTGGCCCGCATGCCAGCCGGGCAGACCCCGGTGGCCGACGAGGCCGAACAGTTCGAGCCGGTCTGGGTGCGTCCGGCCGACGCGCTGGAGCGGCACGAGGCCGGGCAATTCTTCATCATCTTCCCGACCATCCGCACCCTGGAGCGACTGCGGGCCTACCCCGATGTGCAGGCGGTGCTGTCGGCCTGCGCCGCCACCGAGGAGCCGCTGTGGACCAGCTGCCCGCGTGCCGGCCGTCTGGGCGGGCAGGAGGCACGCTATATGGAGCACGAGGCCCCTTATGGCGAGCTGGCGCTGGTCTGCCCCGACGGTCAGATCCAGCACACCCTGGACTGGCAGACCGACCATCCGGTGGCTCTGCTGCGCAACGTGCAGCGTCTGACCGCGCCCAATCCCGGGGTGATGACCGGGCCGGGCACCAACAGTTATCTGGTGGGGGACCCGCACACCGGCTATGCAGTCATCGACCCCGGCCCGGCCGACACCGAGCATCTGCAGCGCCTGTGGCAGGCCGCAGGCGGCCAGATCCGCATGATTGTCTGCACGCACTCACATCCCGACCACTCACCGGGCGCCGCGCCTCTGCAGGCCCTGTGCGAGAACCGCCCGCCCATTCTGGGCCTGGCCTCGAGGCCCACAGCCCGGGCCCACAGCCGCTTTGCCCCCGATCGCGAACTGGCCGATGGCGAGCGTCTGCGCTTGTCGGGCGGGGGCGACAGCCACACCCTGCGCGTGATTCACACCCCGGGCCATGCGGCCAACCACCTGTGCCTGGTGCTTGAGGAAGACGGACTGTTGTTTTCCGGCGACCATGTGCTCAACGGCAGCACCACCGTGATCGACCCGCCTGACGGCCACATGGGCGACTACCTCCATTCCCTGGACAAGCTGGTGCAGGCGTGCGATCTGGGGGTCGAATTCATTCTGCCGGCCCACGGCCATGTGCTGGGTTTTGCCAAGCAGGCCATCACCGGCCTGAAGGCGCACCGCCTGCGTCGAGAAGCCAAAATTGCCGCAGCCCTGCAGGCCCTCCCCCATGGGAGCCTGGAGCAATGGGTGGAGCGCGCCTACGATGATGTGCCCCCCCGGCTGTGGCCCGTGGCGGCCCGCTCCCTGCAGGCGCACGTGGACCACATCAGGGAAAACCTGGGGATCTGAACCCGCTTTTGGGGTCTCGCTTTTGGGGTCTGACCCCGATTTCTCCTTGACGGATCTCAAAAGTACCCTTGAAAACTGGACGGAATAGCCCCAGCTACTGTCCAGTCTGTAAAAATGTCAATTCAGTTCAGATACGGGTCACAAGCCCGTTATCCAGACTGCCGGAAGTTCCGGAACCCTCATCGCTGCAAGGAGACCACCATGCGTCTGAGCACCAAGAGCCGTTTTGCTGTCACCGCCATGATCGACGTTGCGCTGCGCGAAGACCGTGGCCCGGTGTCCCTGGCCGCCATCAGCGAGCGCCATCACATCTCACTGTCCTATTTGGAGCAGTTGTTCAGCAAACTTCGCCAGCAAGGTCTGGTGGAAAGTACTCGGGGACCGGGGGGCGGTTACTCGCTGGCCCGCAATGCTGAAAAAATCTCCATGGCCGATATCGTGGGGGCCGTGGACGCGCCCAGTGAAGAGGAAACCCGCACCGAGGCCGACAGCTGGATGGGCAGCGAGCTGTGGTCCAGCCTGAACGACAAAATGCTCAGCCACCTGCAGTCGATCACCCTGCGTCAGCTGGTCGCCGAGCAACGCGCCCGGGGCGTGGCCATCGAGCCGGCCGAACCCACGCGCTCGAACGTGCGTCGCGGGGTGTTTGCCCGACCCAAGACTGCGGCGCTCAAGGTCACGGCCCCGAATTCGGTGTTTGCGCTGGCCAACAGCCTGCTGCCCTCGCGCAGCTGAAACCGCTCACCACCGGCCAGGCCCGTCCCGAGTGACGGGCTTTTTCATGCCTGCAAAAGGTGTGAAGCCCGCCGGTACGCCGGATTTTGTGCACAGCGGTTGCCCGCTGCGTGACCGCCATTACTCTGGGCCGAGGGTCGCCCACCCGGCTCGATGCCACCGACCCGCCAGCTCCGCGGAACCACGTCAACGCTGGCCTACTTGGTGTTGCTGCGCGCAGAGATTGCCCGTTTCACCCGCAGCGGTTGCCCGTTGCGACTCGTCTCTGTTGCTCTGATCCTCACCTTGCGGTGGAGAGGTGTTACCTCCTGCGCCGTCCTGTGCAGTCCGGACGTTCCTCTGGTGCGGCCTTTCGGCCCAGTGCCTGCGCACCGCCCTTGCGGGTTGCACCAGCGACGGCCTGGCGAGCTTCACAGACTGATTATCCCGTCTTCCAACGGACTCGCAACAGACACACGATGGGTTAAGCTTGAATAACCGCAAGTCCGGAGAAATTGAATGCCAAACGATGCCAATCCCTTGGCCAATACAACCCCTGCATTGACGGCTGTACAGACGGCCCAGTTGTTGTTGGCCCTCGATTCGCTGGTACAAGATCGGCACAACCTCATCGTGCACCTGCCCCAACAACCCCTGCAAGCACCGGTGGTGGACTGGTTCACGGCCATGCTGGCCGACCGCTGGCCGCAGGCTCAGGTGCAGATCTGTCAGCGCCTGGACGGGCACCGCCTGATCGAAGCCTTCAATGAAGCCCTGATCCCCACACCCGCCGCCGGTGACCCGGCTTCGGCGGCCCCCTCGCAGGCCATGCAGGTCTGGCTGGTCCCCGAGGAAAGTTTTGCACAGCCCACCGACATGGCCCTGGTGGCGCGGCTGCTGCAACGTTTTCCCCTCGCACCCCTGCGCGCCATCTTGCTGCTGGGGCCCTACACCGCTTTGGACACGCCCAAAGGACCGATGGGCACGCCTTTCGAAATCTTTCATCTCGACGAGCGCCCCCCCAGCCCGCAGCCCCACGAGACCCCCGATGGCTGGCCCCCGGACTCGCAAGACGCGGCCGAGCCCCCCGATCTTGGGTCGCAGGCCCCCGCCCCCACTGCTTTGGCCTCGGCATCGAGCCCAGCGTCGCGGGCAGAACCCGCCGCAGCGCCTTGCCCAGGGCCCAACCTGCCGGAATTCGATCAGGTGGTGCCGGAGTATGAATTCACGCCCGACCCCAGAGCAGAGCCCATCAAGCGCAACCTCCTGTTGCCCGCCGTGGTGCTTTCGGCCGCAGTGCTGATCGGTGGGTTGTTCTGGTGGGCGCAAGGGCAGCCCCAGGGTTCCGAGGGCAGCCAGGGCATCAGCGGCAGCCTTCATATGCCCGCGCCGGTGCCTGTGCCGGCCCTGCCCGCCGCTGCAGCACCGGCTTCGGGATCTTCTGCAGCCCCTGTCACCAACAGCCCGCTGCCCGCAGCTTCGGCTGCCCTTGTGCCGCCTGCGCCGCCACCCACAGCAGACGCCAGCGCTTCGGCCATCGCCCCCGCAGTCGCTTCAAGTGCTCGCGGCTGGCTGGCCAGTCTGCCAGAGCAGTCGCTGGTCGTCGAGCATGGCCGCCATGACACTTTGGCCGAAGCACGCCGTTTCATGGGCGCACGCAACTACCTCAATGAGGCCCGCATCCTGGCCGTCCAGGACGGCGACACTGTCGAATACCTGGTGGTGACCGGCCCGTTTCGAAGTCTCGATCGTGCCAACACCTACATGCGCCGCCTGAAGATCGAAGCCACGCCCCTGCCGGTCGATCAACTGAAAGAATTTGTGGTGCCGTAAAAGGCCTCGGCTGAAGGCGTTGGCGCCCTCAGATTCGCTCAAAGCGGGATCGCCATGGACACCGACAGGCGCAGGTTGCTGCGCTGGTTGGCTCCGGTGTCGGGGCCTTCGCTCAGGCGCGTCCACGACAGCTCGGGCGTCCATACCAGCCCCTGCCACTGCAGCACCTGGCTGGCGCTCAAACCACGCAGCTGGCCGTGCGGCGCCGTCACGCCCGGAAAGCCTGCACCCACGCTGTAGAGCACCTTGCCCGCATGCAGCTTGAGCATGCGGCGCTGCTGCGCGTCCATCCAGCCCACGGTGGTGACCTGGCTGCCGCCGCCCTGTGCGCTGCCAATCCAGCGGCCACCGTGGGTGTAGCCCTGGCTGTACACGCCGTTGGTGTACCCCGGAAACTGCGGCTTGTTGTCCCAGGGCAGGCTGTAGGCGTTGGTATTGGCGTGTTCGACAAACACCCGGTAGCGGCCCTGGCCGTAGGTCTGCTCTACGCCCCACAGGCCCATGAACTTGAAGGGCAAGGGCAGCGAGCCCGCCGCATCTTCGCCCATCCACTGCGTGTAAGCGGCGCACTGCCCCCAGGACAGCGGGCAGCGCACGCGCACGTCGTAGCCTGCAATCTGGCTGCTGGAGTCGGGCGGGTCACCCGGGTTCTGGTTGACCTCCTGGCCAAAAAACGACTTCACCAAAGTCGACGCACCCGACGGCCGCCCAGCCCCGCCCACCTGCAGGCCCCGGCTCAGCCCCACCTCCAGCCAGGGCCGGGGCTTGAGCGTCATCCGCATGCCCGAAAACAGATAGCCTTGCGGCTGGCCCGTCACCACCAGCGGGTCCTGTGCACGCGCCACAAACACATCGAAGTTCCAGGGGCCTATCCAGCCCAGCCAGGGGCTGTCAGACCGCCGGGCCGTGCCCCGCTGCAGGCCCACGCCGTTCCAAGCCGGGCTGTTGCTGCCATTGATCAGGCTGCTCTGCCAGCCCGGCCCCCACCAATGCCGATGAGAAAACGCCTGCAGGTTCCAGCCCCCCCAGCCCAGCACGGCGGCAGAGCCTTCGGCGCGCAACTGGTAGCGCCCCTCGGTGCCCAGGCCCGAGCCGTTCGTGTCCAGGGAATTGGAGGTCTGCTCCAGCCGCCCGCCCAGACGGCCCGCCACAGACACTGCACCGCCATCGACGCGTTTTTCTTCAGACACCGCCTGCACACTGCTGCCCGGCGTGTAGTTCTCGTCAAAGCCGGTCAGCCCCTCGGCGCGGTTGCGCAGCTGCAGCGACAGGCTCGCCTGCTGCCGCCGTTGCTGCAGCTCGCGCAGCACCGCCTCGCGGGCCGCCTGCAAGTCCACGCCTGCGGCCATGGGCAGTGTGGCGGGCAAGGCCTGCAGCGCTTGCTCCACCGCGGCGGCGGGCAAGGGCCAATGCGACGTCGGCAAGGGCAAATCGGCCAGATCGGCCAGCAACTGCAGCTGGTGCCGAGCGGCCCAGCTTGGTGTGTAAGGTACGCTGGCCTGTGGGGCCACCGACTGCGCCAGTGCGGGGCCCGCGCACAACAGCAAACCGGCCCAGGCCATCAATGGATTCATACCAGAATCATAATGGTTCCATGCCGTGTGCCCGGGGTTCGCAGAAGGGCCTCACAGTGTGGGAGCTATTTGCCCCACAGGGTGGCCAGTGGAGCGGCCCAGATGTGATCGCCCAACGGCAAAGTCTCGTCACCGTCGTAAAGCAAAATGCCCAATTTGAATTGATCGCCAGCCAAGGCGGACAGCTTTCTCAAACCCCGCAGATCACTTTCCTTGACGGTGGCAGAGGCTTTGACTTCTACGCCGACCAAGTGCCCGGCCGCGTTTTCAATCACCACATCGACCTCGACTTTGTCGGCATCACGGTAGTACATCAGCGAGTAGCTGCCTTGTGCTGTGGTGGTCGCCTTCAGCAGCTCACCATAGACAAACGATTCCAGCACGTTGCCAAATCGAGTACGGTCCTGCTGCACCTCTTCAGCGGTCAACCCAAGCAGGGTCGCCAGCAAACCAGAATCAATGAACTGCAACTTGGCCGATTTGACGACACGGTTGAGCCGGTTGCGCGCCCAAACGTCCACACGGCGCAGCAGGTACATCTGCTCCAACACGCCCACGTACTTTGCTGCAGTTTTGCTGTCCAAACCCACCTGGCCACCGAGCTGGGTGTAGTTGCACATTTGACCAGCCGTCTGCGCCAGGGCACGCAAAAAACGTGGCAACTGATCGAGCTTTTCGATACCTGACACATCGCGAACATCGCGTTGAATCAATGCGTCGATGTACTGCTGCGCCCAAGCCATCCGGCGTCTTGGCGTAGAACGCGCAATGGCTTCGGGATAGCCGCCGCTCAACACCCGGTCGACCAAGTCGCTGCCCAGCGCTTGCGTCCCCTGCTGCGGGATCTGGCCTGCAAACACGCTGTCAAGCCAGTTGGTTGACTGCCCCTCGATTTCGCTTTGTGACAGTGGCAGCAGCAACAAAGTCTCCATGCGCCCCGCCAGGGAGTCGGCCACTGTCGGCAATGCCATCAAGTTGGCGGAGCCCGTCAGCAAAAAACGGCCTGGCCGCCTGTCTTCGTCGACGCTTTTCTTGATGGCCAGCAACAAGGAAGGCGCTCGCTGAATTTCGTCAATGACCGCACGGTCCAAACTGCGAATCATCCCGACGGGGTCTTCTCTGGCCGACATCAGCGTGAGTTCATCGTCCAGTGTCAGGTAGCGCGCTCCGTTCCCAGAAATCTGACGAACCAGCGTCGTCTTACCCGCCTGACGTGGCCCAGCCAACAAGACCACCGGCGTGTCTTGCATAGCTTCGGCAATCCGCGATCCGATCTGGCGCGGGTACAAGGATGGCTCAATCATGCGTCACAGAATAGCGTAAGTCTTGGATTTTACATTCGTAAATTTCGGAAAACAAGACTGAAATAACCGGAATTAGGCCTACGCAGGCCGCGACAGTCTCAGCCGAAGGCCACCGCTACCGCGTCAGCGCATACACCGCCATCCCCAGCCAC
>CAYMMK010000028.1:0-27060 GCA_964391575.1 uncultured Limnohabitans sp. | reverse complement strand
AGTGCGCAAGCAAGACAACAGACAGTAAATTTCTTGAAAAAACATCTGCGATAACCATGATCGCGGGTACGCGCGCCTGACGCACTTGTGCAGCTCGGTTGGAGGGGCTAAGCATCACGCAGAACCGGCGGCCCCACCGGCGCACGGCATCCAGTACGTTCCCTCCCGTCTGTTCGACTTCACGAGCGCCCGGTAGGCAAAGAGCGGGCCCTCGTAATCCGGATTCCCTTTGTACTGTTTCTTGATCTTGAACAGGTCATTGGGCTTGCCGCTCGCGAGGCCGGCACGCTGCATCACGCGCTCGCCATCCACCTCGACGGCCTTGAATGACCACAACGACTTGAAGACGGCCGCCTGACCCTCGGTGCAGCGGATTGGACCCTGCGACCAGGTCGCAAGCGTCACCCATCCGAAGTCCGCTGAGAACGGACCGTGCACCGGCACCGAGAGATCGGCGCTGGTTGGCTCCTCCGCGGTCAGGGTCGGACCAGCGAGGTATGAGATCCTTCCGCCATAGAACGTGAATCGCTCTTTCAGCGGCAGCCACTCGATGCCGGACGGAAACGGCGCGCCCCGGGGTGTCGGGTGACTGAGGGGCGATGACCCGGATGCTTGCTTCAGGCACCCTGACACGGGCAATGATCGCCGGCTCCGCCCACAGCCGCGCCAGGCTGCGCGAGAGCAAAACCGGCTCGCGCCGGGCATCCCCCAGTCGCCACACACCGTCGGCGATTTCGGTCACCCCATCGCGGCTTTCGATATCCATCGCCATCCGCAACCGCGACCGCAACCAGTTCTCATCGAGCATCACTACTGCCCGGTCATCTGGCGTCAGTGCGATACGCCCACAGTCCGGGCAATGGCAAAACAATCCGCCCTGGTCGTCGCCGAAGATCTGGCCGTTGCGCAGCTGGTAAGCACGATGACTTTGATTCAGACACCCCAAAGGACTCCGATAACTTTCCCAGAACAGGGGTGGATATCCCGGCTAATGATGACCAGGCGGTAGTGGAAGAAATCGACGCTTCGTCCATTCCGGATACCCCGCTAGATCACGACGAAATTCTCGATGGAGCGACAGGCGGCGTAGTTGAAGGTGGTCTCGAATACCTTGCTTTTTACAAGTCATTCAGGGATGTCCTGAAGGCGCCTGCACCCAAACGGTGGGGCATATTTTTCATCAAGAAGCGCTGTATCGCTTTGGCTGCTGACATGGCCTTCAGCACCGGCGAATCATTTGCCGATTGTTTGGACACCCTAACTGCGTTTCTGTACACGCACGAGCTGTACCACTACCGATTTGATGCGCATTGCCTGCAGATGGGGGCAACTGGCGGGCTCCCGGTTTATAGACCATACCGACGGCTCTTTGCGAACCGGCCGATGGATGAGTGGCACGAGGAGTCAATTGCCAACTTCTACGGGCTGAAAGCGATTCAGCCGAGCGCGAAATTTTCCTACCCTCAACCCATATGCGACTACTTGTGGGACCTGGTGGCCAATAGCCCGGGCGCTTACGCCGGGGGCATAGACAAGCAGCAAAGACCCCAAAAAGAGCACATGGCTCAGCAGGCCAGCGCAGCGTTTGGCAACGCCGGTCCCAGCGTTTGGCAGGAGCTGGTCAAATCGACGATTCGCACCGGATTGGGCCTTTCAAAACCACGTGAATCCAAACTGAGCTCCTACCTGCACCTGGACAATTGCCCGGTTTACTGGATTGACTGGGTCAGAGGCGGCAGGAGCATCCTGGCTCCTCACGTAGCATCAGTCTCAGAAATCAACAATGACTTCATCAAGCGGTACCTCGCCGGGGTTCAAGATCATCACAGAGATCACAGCTTCTACCGGATCGACAATGGCGAGAAGGTCAAACTGCCCAACCCCCACCGGGCAGATCTGACCAATCGCGAGTTCCACAACATCATTGGCAAGGCCGGCTTGACCAGCCCGCAGTTCTACAAAGAGCGGGAACGCACGTCAGTTTGGCGAAAAGGGGTTCCTCGCAGCCCGGTGCTACCCCCGCGTTTCCCATCGAAGGGTGGAGGGAGCTAGAGGCGGTTGGGAATCGATAGATGCAGGTCGGGGTATGGTGGGAACAGCGCGGGAAGCGGAGTTCTTACTCCGTGTCGCGCTGCTAGCCTCGCAGTTCCGCCCTTGGGTGCAGAACTACGGGATGCCGGCCAGCCAGAGGGATATACTCCACCACCAATACCAACACCGCAGCGTCGCAAGGCTCTGCGGTGTTTTTATTTTTACTGGCGATATCCTTACGTTTACCCTTGGGTATCGGGATGGCGCAGCATAGGCCAGGTGACGTTTTCCTGGGAACGGAACCATTCCACAGCACAGCTTGATCAGTGAACTGGCATCCATGCGGGTTTTCGGGCGGTAGCTAGGAGTTTCCGCATTGGTCTGACCTCGCTATGATGTGATCGGGTCTGCATCCTCAGGCTCACAGCCACCTCTGGAGCGGGCAACATGCAACATATCATTCAGCCCTTGGGTCTGGTTTCCACCGGGCTCGTCCTCGCCGGTACCGTGCTCACGGGCTGCGCCTCTTTAGCGCCTGTGGGTCCATCGGCAGTAGCGCAGATCGCTCCCACATCAGTGGCAGCCGCTGCTGGCATGAGCCCTCAAGGTACCGTGCGATTTGTGCAGCATGGCAATGCCGTGCGTGTGAGTGGACGCATCACTGGCCTGAGACCTGGCCAGGAGCACGGCTTTCATGTGCATGAAGCCGCCGACTGCACGGGCGACGGTCTCGCCACCAAGGGGCACTTCAACCCGTCGGGCAGTGCGCACGGGAAACATGGCAGCCAAGCACACCATGCCGGAGACCTGCCATCGCTCAAGGCCGATGCAACAGGCGTGGCCGCGTTCGATGTTACCGTCAAGCAACTCACCGTCGCGGTCGGGCCGACCAGCGTGGTGGGGCGTGGTCTGATCATTCACCGCGACCCGGACGACTACGTAACCCAGCCCACCGGCAACGCCGGGCCGCGTCCGGGTTGCGCAGTCATCCGAATGGAGTGAGTCGAAAATCAGCGAAGAACGAGCTCCTTCCTCGCATTGCCTAACTGAGAGGACTCAGTACGGTGATTGGCGCGGGACTTCGGGAGAACCGTCAGCCCGAGTACGAGATCTCACCACCATCTTCACACCGTCAGTGCGAAAGTGCTGACGGTGTTTTGCTTTTGGTGCCCCCACTTACACGCAGAGCCATGAACCTCCTGCTGAATACAAGTTGTGGGGCCTTGCTACATGATGCAGCCGCTGCACTCCTGCTGAAGTGTTGCCTTGTACCAGAAACAGCTACTGGCCTTTCAGACTCGCCTTCAAAAATGAGGTCATCTCCTCAATGCCTCGCTGGGTGACCTCTGGATTTGAAACATTGCGGTTTTCACAGCCCTTTCCCTTGCAAGCCACAGCCTCGAAGAAGCTGTAGGTTCTGCCGTGGTCCCACCCATGGGTAGCACCATCGAACAGTCTCATCGAGATCAGTGATTTGGCCTCATCCCCCATGGCAGCGACCATGCTGGCACACGACTGAGGATCCCGGTCCTCATAGTCGTCTAAGGTCCCAGCAAAAATCCGAATTGGGGCACCGGTGTAGCGGCTGTAGGCATCAGCCGGAATCTGCGGAATCGATCGCCCTGAGCGAACAAATCGCTCAATGAGAAAACAGGGCGGATAAAAAGCAACATGCGCAGCGAAAGCTGGAAAAGAGGAGTCGGCATGGTTCTCTCGGGCCCAGCGCGTCGCACTCATCAGGGTTAATGTTCCGCCATAACTTCCGCCAGAGATTGCAATGCGTGACTTGTCGACTCCAGGGAGCTGCGCGAGGTAGCGCAAAGCACCGAATACCTGTGGCAAATAGCTAGCAGCCACGCGCTCGCGTTGATACACACTCCTGAACAGGCAGGGCTCAAGAGTGAAAAAGCCTGCTGCGTTGAGGGCTGTCGCATAGGCCCCTGTTTGGCTGTCGACGCATCCTCCCCCGTGATGCAGCAGGACCACAGCAGGTGAACCTTTTTCACCCACGGAGCCATCCGCTGGCTTACCGAGCGTGGCTGTGACCAATTGGTTGGACTTCAGGGCCGTGAAGCGCACCTCACCCGCGTGGGTGTGCAGGGCGAAAACCTGAACCAACGCGACCAGCCCAGCAAAGATTGTCGATAAGCACTGTTTCATGAATAGCCTTTGATTTTCGTTGGAGCAATGTCAAACCGTGTACACATACCTTCAGGGGAACTTTATACGATCAACTGAACAGCTCCAGGCCTGAATGACTTGATGGAAAACTAATGGTCGTTGCAAGGCCAAGGCTATGTAGAGAGGGGGGGGTCAAACATTGAACAACCACTAGAGGGGTAGACCAATGCTGGCAACCCTGACTTCGTGGGTCACATCATCTTGGACGGTAACCACAGGCTGATTTGAGGAAACGCGATCAGCAGAGCCAGCGCCACGATCATCGCTCCCACCAGTGGCCACACGCCGCTGAAAATGGCACGCAGGCCAACCTTGGGCAACAGGGCATTGACCACAAACAGGTTCATACCGACAGGCGGCGACACCAGGCCGATCTGCACCACCATCACGATCAGCACGCCGAACCACACCGGGTCAAAGCCCAGCTGGAGCACGATCGGGAAGAACAGCGGGATGGTCAGCAGCACCATGGTCAGCTCTTCCATCACCGTGCCCAGCAGCACATAGGTCGCCATCATTGCGCACACCACCATGATGGGCGACAGGCCCATGCCGGTGATCCAGCCGGTCAGATCGCGCGGCAGGCTGGTGAAATTGATGAAGTTGGCAAAGATGGTGGCTGCAATCAGCAGGGTGAACAGCATCGCGGTGGTTCGGGCCGATTCCACCAGCACCTCCAACAGGCTGCGCCAGTTCAGGCGACCACGGGCCAGGGCGAACAGGAATGCGCCCGATGCCCCCATGCCCGCACCTTCGGTCGCGGTAAAAAAGCCGCCGTAGATGCCACCCAGCACCACCACCACCAGCAGCAGCACGCCCCAGATGCCACGCATTGCCTGCAGGCGCTCGGACCAGCTGAACTTCTCGCCGGCCGGCGCATGTTCGGGGTCGTGCACAGCCATCAGCACCACGGCGATCATCATGAGCAGCGCGGTCATGATGCCGGGAATCGCGCCGGCGGCAAACAGCTGGCCGATGTTGGTTTCGGTCACGATGCCGTAGATCACCATGATGGTCGACGGCGGAATCATGATGCCCAGCGTGCCGGCGCAGGCGATCACGCCGGTGGACAGCGAGTCGCTGTAGCCCAGGCGCTGCATCGAAGGATAAGCCACCTTGCTCATGGTGGCTGCAGTGGCGATGGAGGATCCACAGATCGCGCCAAAGCCGGCACATGCCGCCACCGTGGCATGCGCCAGGCCGCCGCGCCGGTGCCCCACCAGCGTATAGGCGGCATGGAAAAGCTCGTGGGCCAGACCGGCCCGCGCCACGAAGTTGCCCATGAGCACGAACAGCGGAATCACCGACAGCGTGTAGGCAAAACCCGTTTCCTGGACCACCTGCATGGCACCGGCAAAGGCGGGTAACCAGCCCTGGGTCAGCCCCAGACCGGTAATACCCACCAGCCCCATGGCGATGGCCAGTGGCACCCGCATCAGGGCCAGCACAAAGATGGCAAGGAATCCCAGCAATGCGGCGGTCAAAGGGCACTCCCTTCTTCTTCGTTGGCGTCGTGGGGCAGCAGGGCCAGCGCCACATGGGCCACACCGGTGAGCACACACATCAGAGCCATCAGGTACACGAACGGATAACGCACAATTTTCAGCTGAGCACTGGTTTCTCCGGCTGTTGCAATATCCCCGGCCTGGCCCCACATCAGCCAGCCCATGCCCACCAATGCGAAGGCGCACAACAGGTTGACCAGCAGCCGTTGGACGCGGCGCACTGCGGCGCCAAGGTGGCTGTCCAGTGAATTGAAGACCACATGCTCGCCGCGAAGCGACACCAGTGGAAGCGCCGCAAAGATCACCAGCACCATCAGCATCTCGGTGAGCTCCAGAGAACCGGGGATGGAACTTGACAGCAGCTTGCGGCCGCCGACATCAAAGAAGGTCAGTACCATGATGGCAAAAAGGGCCAATGCGGCCACGCTGCCGCAAAGCAGTTCAAGCGGTTTTTTCACCATCACGGTGTGCTGCTCCTCATAGCAGAAAAAAGGCGGTACGGGCACGAAGCCGGTACCGCCGCGCAGGTCTCGTCGGGTGCTCGCGCGCCAGACTAATCGCCACGCACGCGGGAGGCTCGTTTGCGAGCTTACTTCACTTGAGCTTGGCTGCTTCCGCGCGCAGCTCGGCCAGCACCGAGGCAGCGTTCTTGAGACCGCCCTTGGCCGTGGCCTCGGCAGCCCAGTCGCGCTCGAGCTTGTTAATGACCACCGTCACCTCACTCACGAAAGACGGATTGGCCTTGGTGATGGCGATGTTGTTTTTCTTCATGTTTTCGGTGGCGATACGGTCCACACGGTCCCACGACTTGCCGAACATGCGCGCGACAAACTCGCCCGAGATGCTGTCGATCACCTTCTTGTCCTCGGCGCTCAGTCGATCGTATTTGGCCGGGTTCATCATGAAGACGAAGCTGGTGTTGTACAGGCCACCAGGGAAGGTGGTGGCGTGCTTCACCACTTTGTCGATCTTGAATGAGTCCAGCGATTCGGCCGGAAATAGAGTGCCGTCCATCACGCCGGTGGACAGCAGCTCGAAGGAATCGGTCGCTGGCTTGAGCGTCACGTTCATGTTGAGCTGCTTGGTGATGTCGTTGATGAAGCCACCACCGACGCGGAATTTCAGACCGGTCAAGTCATCAGCGCGGGTGATTGGGCGCTTGGTGTTGAACACGATACCAGGGCCATGGGTGAAGAAGGCCAGAGGCTTGACGCCCTGCTTGAGATGCTCGGCTGTGAACTCGGGGTTCTTCTGCGCAACGCGCTGGTAGGCCACCGAGGTGGCCTCGGCGCTCTCACCCAGGAAGGGGAATTCGGCCATCTTGGTCAGCACGAAGCGGCCCGGGGTGTAGCCCTGCACTGTGAACGAGATGTCCAGCACACCGTTCTTCACCGCATCCAGCGTGCCGGGCGGGGCCACAGGTGCGCGCGGCAGAATGTTGCACTTCATGCGGCCGTTGGAGTTCTTTTCGAGTATGTCGCACCATTCTTTCTGGGCAGTGCTCAAACCGTGGGTGGGCGGCACCCAACTGGAGACAGTGAACACCGTCTGGGCAGACACGGAGCCGCTGAACAGAAGGACGGCAGCACCAAAATGGGTCAGTGATTTTTTCATCTCAAGTCTCTTTTCAAAGGTCTCAAAAGGAAGCGCGGGGTTTCAGACTCTCACTATAGGCAGGGTCAGCGGCCTCATTGCTCCTGACTTACCCGAATAAACCGACCGGGCGGTCGGGATTGTGGTGGTCGCACGGCGTGGGCTCGATGAAACAGTCACCGGCCGCTGTGGTCGGGGCGCAACGCCTCCTTCAAGGCCTGCACCAGCAGCTCACGTGATTGCTCGCGGGCCTCGGGCTGGCCACCCATATGCACCCCTTCAGATCGTGTGCCTAGACGGATGTCGCTGCGAAAGCGAACCGGCCCGTTGGAGTCAAAGCCGTGGTACGCCCCGGGGAAGGCATGCACTCGCACCGCGTCAGAAGCCAGTTGCAGGCAGGGTTCAGGCGCCGTCCAGTCGTCGGCAAGCCCGACCATCAACACCACCGGCACGATCGGCTGGTAACCCAAACGCTGACGGGCAGCGCAACCTGGATAGAAGGCCACGGCCAGACGCAATGAGGCTTGCAGCGCCTCTGCGTCTTGCGCGGGTGCGTTGGAACTGCGGTGGGTCAGGTCGAGTAAGGTGCTGCCGCCGTTGGACCAACCCACCACCGCCAGTTTGCGGGAGTCCACCGTTTGTTGGCCGGTCAGCCATCGCAGGAACACGCGCACATCCTCTACCCGTGTCGACAGGTTGACGGCGGCAGCCTGCGCACTCGAGCGGGTGCAAATTTCCCGCACGCCCCTGGAAGCAAAAGAGTCCAGGGCCAGCACATGCCATCCCTGGTGAGCCAGCAGTTGTGAATAGACCCGCATGCGCTCGTTAGGCAGGCCCTGACTGTTGAGCATGCCTGCGCAGCCATGCAAGAGCAGCACGGCCGGACGGGGCTTGGACGTTGCCTGCGCCACCGGCCCATCGTCAACGGGAGCGGCTGGCCGCCACCACCAGGCTTGCAGTGCTTGAGTGCGGGGGTCCTGGACCGCAATCTCCACCTTCACCGGGGAGGGCAGGGCCGCTTGCGCATGGGCGAGGGCCACGAGGCCGAACACCAGGCCCGACACAAGTCCACAGTTCAGGGCCCAGGATGCCGCCTGGCGGCACCAGGGGCGAGGAGTGTCCAGTGGCATGGCTTTGCAGGGGCTGAAGGTCGGCGGTTCAGATCTGCACGGTGTAGTTGAGTGCCATGCGGCCGCCATCGACCGTGATGACCTCGCCTGTGATGTAGCTGGCGGCATCACTGGCCAAGAAGGCCACCACATGCGCCACCTCTTGTGGTTCGCCCAGACGCTTGAGGGGGGTGCGGCTGAGAATGCGCGCGCGGGCCGTATCGTTGGTCAGGACCGCCTGGCGCGCCAGTTCGGTGGCAATGGTGCCCGGTGCCACGGCATTGACTCGGATGCCATCGTCCGCCAGTGCCAGAGCCATGGCCCGGGTGAGCTGGTTGAGCCCGCCTTTGCTGACGTTGTAGCTGGCGATTTCGGGGATGGCCATCACCGCGTTGACCGAACTCATGTGCACGATGGCCCCACCGCCACTGGCTTTCATGGCCCGCGCCACGGCCTGACCGACCAGAAAGGCTCCCCGCAGGTTGACCCGCAGCACGGCATCAAAATCGGCTTCCGACACGTCCAGAAAAGGCGCCGACTTGAAAATGCCGGCGTTGCTGACCAACACATCCACACGCCCGCACGCCGCCAGCACCTGGGCGAGCATGGCATCGACCTGCGCCTTGTCGCCGATATCACAAGCCACAAAACGGGCGTCAGCCCCTTGCGCCTGCAATTGGTTGGCCAATGCCTGCCCTTGGGCCTGCAGCACATCGGTCAGTACCACCTGCGCGCCCTCCTGGGCAAACAGTCGGGCGCAGGCTTCGCCGATGCCTTGGGCGGCCCCGGTGATGAGGCAAACCTTGTCCTTCAGACCGTAGCGGATGGGGTGCATGGCGATGGGGCTTTCCAGGGGGTTGAGTGGGCCTTGGAGGGCATGGGCAGTGTACGCAAAACCAGGATCGGGGCTGACGCCTGCGCGGCTCAGGGTTTGGCCGCTTCGGCCTGTGCTGCGCGCCGGGCGAACTCCTCGCGCAGCGCGCGCAGCTTGGCGCGGGGGTCTTCCCGGGTGGTAGCCTGGTCAAGCGCCATTTCTTCAATGAAGCGGCTGGGGACACCGGCCACCGACTCGCGGCCCTGTTTGCGCCGGCGCGTCCAGCTCACCGCCAATGTGCGCTGGGCGCGTGTGATGCCCACATACATCAGCCGCCGCTCCTCCTGCAGACGTAGCAGCTCGCCTTCACTGACCGGGCTGTCGGTGCGCTCACGGCTCTTGTCACCGTCGCTCAGCTTGAAGGGCAGCAGGCCCTCATTGACGCCCACCAGCATCACATGCGGCCACTCCAGACCTTTGGCGGCGTGCAGCGTCGAGAGGGTCACGACATTCTGATCCTGCTCACGCTCATTGAGGGTGGAGATCAGCGAAATGGTTTGTGCCACCTCGAGCAGGCTTTTACGCTCGGTGGCCTGCGCGCCGGTGGCATCTTCAATGTCACCACCACAGCGCCCGGCCATCCAGTCACAAAACTCCAGCACATTGCCCCAACGCGCGTGGGCCAGTTTTTCGTTGTCCTCGCTGTCAAACAGGTGCTTTTCGTAGCCGATGTCCTGGAGCCAGCTGGTCAGAAAACGCAGAGCGTCCTCCTTGCCCAGGGTATGGCGGGCGCGGTATTGCAGTTCGTTGACGCAACGGCCGAACTCGTGCAGGCCGTGCAGGGCGCGGCTGGAGACCGCGCTGGGCAAACTGCTGGCAAACAGGGCTTCGAACAGGCTGACCTTGAAGCGGCTGGCAAACTGTCCCAGCTGTGCCAGTGTCTGGTGCCCAATACCGCGCTTGGGGGCGGTGACGGCGCGTAAGAAAGCCGGGTCATCGTCATTGTTGATCCACAGCCGGAACCAGGCGCACAGATCTTTGATCTCGGCCCTGTCAAAAAAGCTTTGTCCGCCCGAGACCTTGTAGGGAATCTGTGCGCGCCGCAATGCCTGCTCAAAAGGCTTGGCCATGTGGTTGGCGCGGTACAGGATGGCGAAGTCCCGCCACTCGCGGTGCTGCGGGCTCTCGCTGGTGGTGCCCGAGCGAATCGACTGGATGCGGGCCACGGCCCGATCGGCCTCGTGCGCTTCATTGTCGGCATCCATCACGCGCACCGGCTCTCCCTCACCAAGTTCTGAAAACAGGGTTTTGGGATAAAGCTTAGGGTTGGGGCCGATGACGTTGTTGGCCGCGCGAAGGATGGCGCTGGTCGAGCGGTAGTTCTGTTCAAGCTTGATGACACGCAACTGCGCAAAGTCCTGCGGCAGGCGCTTGAGGTTGTCCAGGGTGGCGCCGCGCCAGCCGTAGATCGACTGGTCGTCGTCACCCACGGCCGTCAAGCGCGCCCGTGTTCCCACCAGGTGCTTGAGCATCTCGTACTGGCTGGCATTGGTGTCCTGGTACTCGTCTACCAGCACATGACCCAGGGTCCGGTTCCACCGGGCGCGCACCTCTTCGTGCTCGGCCAGCATCTTCAGGGGCAGGCCGATCAGGTCGTCAAAATCCACGCTCTGGAAAGCGCTCAGCCGTTCTTCGTAGCGGGTCATGATGCGCGCCGTCTGGCGGGCGTTGTCATCGGCCGCCAGGGCCTCGGCGCTGGCAGCCGTCAGGCCCTGGTTCTTCCACAGGCTGATGGTCCATTGCCACTGACGGGCGGTGGCAGTATCGGTGGTGCCGCCACAGTCCTTGAGGATGCCCAGCACATCATCACTGTCCAGAATCGAGAACTGGGGCTTCAGACCCAGCACCGCTCCATCCTGGCGCAACATACGCACCCCCAGGGCATGGAAGGTGCAGATCACCACCTCCTGCGCAGCCTTGCCGATCAGGCTGCGGGCACGTTCGCGCATTTCGCTGGCGGCCTTGTTGGTGAAGGTGATGGCGGCGATTTGACCAGGTTCCAGGCCGGCCTGAATCAGGCGTGCAATCTTGTGGGTGATGACCCGGGTCTTGCCCGAACCGGCACCGGCCAGCACCAGACAGGGTCCCGAGACATGGTTCACGGCTTCGAGCTGGGCAAGGTTCAGACCGGCAGACATGGAGAGGAGGGCAAAGCCGGCCATCATAGCGGTCGGCAGGCCCTGATGGGCCGGGCTGTCGATGCGGCGACGTGCCGAGCCGCGCCTTGCGCCGACAATCCGTTCATGCTGCAAGTCCTGCAAGTCACGTTCCCCTTCTTTGCCCTGGTCCTGTGCGGCTACCTGGCGGCGCATCGCGGTTTTTTGCCCCTGCAGGCCATCCCCGGTCTCAATGGCTTCGTGCTGTATTTCGCCTTGCCTTGCATGCTGTTTCGATTTGGCGCCTCGACACCGGTGACCCAGCTGCTCGATGCGGCACTGGCCCTGACCTACCTGGTGTGCGCCCTGCTGATGGTGGGCTTCACCGTTGCCGTCAGCCTCAGTCGCCGCATCCGCTGGAAAGACGCCTCGCTGGGGGCCCTGGTGGCCGCATTCCCGAACACCGGTTTCATGGGCGTGCCCCTGCTGGTGGCCTTGCTGGGCCCGACGGCCGCGGGGCCGGCCATCGTCAGCATCGTGGTCGACATGGTGATCACCACGTCACTGTGTGTGGCGCTGTCCCAATTCGACGCTGCCGACGAGCACGGTATTGCCGTGGCGGCCCGCAAGGCCCTGGCCGGGGTGGTGCGCAACCCCATGCCCTGGGCCATCTTGCTGGGGGGGGTGTTTTCCTGGCAGGGCCTGCAGCTGGCCTCGCCTGTGGCCAAAACCGTGGGTTTGCTGGCCGATGCCGCCTCGCCGGTGGCCTTGTTCACCATCGGTGCGGTGCTGGCGCGCTCGCAGATGCTGGCCCATGAGCGCCCGCATGGACCACTGCGTTGGGCAGAAGTGCTGCCGGTATCCCTGTTCAAACTCGTGCTGCACCCGCTGCTGGTGCTGCTGGTGGGCTCCACGGCACGGCATTGGGGCGTACCGATCAGCCAGGAAGCGCTGCTGGTGCTGGTGCTGGTGGCTGCATTGCCCAGCGCCAGCAATGTCTCCATGCTGGCCGAGCGCTTTGGCGCCGACAACGGTCGCATTGCCCGCATCATTCTGGTGACCACGGCAGCCGCGTTCCTGACGTTTTCGGGGGCTGTGGCGCTGCTCAGGGGCTGAGCCAGGGGGTAGCCAATACCCTTCAGATGGTTTGCGGGTCAACGTCCACCAGCCAGCGCACGATGCCCCGGTGCGCAGGCTGCTGGCGCAGGGCCAGCATGTGCGTCTGGGCACCGGCAAGCATCTGCTGCAGCGCGCTGCGTGAAGTGCTCTCGAGCAGCATCTGGGCGCGCTCCACGTTGGCGACCCGTTGCAGGCTCATGGGCACCGGCGGGTAGATCTGCACCGAGCTGCCCTCGCTGTCGTCGGTCACATTCAGGCATGCCTGGACCTCGCGCAGGAAGGCCTGGGCAACCTCCTGGCTGCGTGCGTCGGCCCGCAACAGGGCCTGGTGCATCAGGGGCGGCAGTTGCGCCAGGGCTCTCTCGCTCAAGGCATGCTGTGCGAAGGACGGATAGTCGTGGCGCTTGAGAGCCTCAAACAACGGGTGGCTGGGATGGAAGGTCTGCACCAGCATTTCGCTGGGGTGGGCCAGGGCGGCATCGCGCCCCGCCCTTCCGGCGGCCTGCATCAAAAGCGCAAACAGACGTTCGGCGGCCCGAAAGTCGCTCGAAAACAGGGCCGTGTCGGGGTTGACGGCCACCACCAGCGTGACGCGCCTGAAGTCATGGCCCTTGGCAATCATCTGGGTGCCCACCAGCACATCCACCTCGCCGGCATGCACCTGGGCCAGCTGGGTCTCCAGGCTGCCTTTCAGGCGGGTCGTGTCGGCATCGATGCGGGCAATGCGAACGCCAGTGCCGTCGGCGCGCCGCACCCCGGCCAGCAGCTCGCCCAGGTGCTCCTCGAGCTGCTCGGTGCCGCGACCGAGCGGGGCGATGTCTGCGTTGCCACAGGACGGACAGACCTGCGGCACCCGCTCGGTGGCGCCGCAATGGTGGCAGCGCAGTGTGCGGTCGGTCTTGTGAAAGACCCGAAACGCGCTGCAGTGACGGCATTCGCTTTTCCAGCCGCAATCGCCGCAGTGCAGGACCGGCGCATAGCCGCGCCGATTGAGCAGCAGCATGCTTTGCTCGCCCCGGCTCACCCGCTCTTGCAGGGCTTGCAGGACCGGCGCGGACAGCAAGGTGCGGCGAGGCTGGTGGTTCATGTCCACCCGGCGAACCGTGGGCAGCCGGGCTGCCCCGATCCGGCTGGGCATGTGCAGCCTGTGGTAACGACCGCCTTCGCTGGCCGGACGGCTCAGGTACCAGCTCTCCAGCGAAGGGGTGGCCGAACCCAGCAGCACCAGGGCCCCATCGAGCCGCCCCCGGTAGACCGCCAGATCGCGCGCTGAATACCGCGCCCCCTCTTGCTGCTTGTAGCTGGGGTCGTGCTCCTCATCGACCACAATCAGGCGCAACCGGGGCAGACTGGCGAACACCGCCATGCGGGTGCCCAGCACAATGCGCGCCTGTCCGGCATGAGCGGCCAGCCAGCAGCGCAACCGCTGGGCCGGCGTCAGGCCGCTGTGCATCGAGACCACGGCTTCATGGCCAAAGCGCTCGCGCACCCGCGCTTCGAGCTGCGGCGTCAGGTTGATTTCCGGCACCATGACCAGGGCCTGCGCCAGCGGATCGGCGGCGAGCCGGTCAGCCACGGCCCGCAGGTACACCTCGGTCTTGCCACTGCCGGTGTTGCCAAACAGCAGATGCACCCCGCTGTGCTGCCCAAGGGCCTGCAGCACCTGCGCCTGCTCGGGGGTCAGCGCAGGTCCGGCAAGGGCTTGGAGCGGGCCGGGGGTGGCATCAGCAGCGTGCCTGCGCAGCCGGCGTGCCAGGGCGGTGCGGTCGAGCGCGCGCAGAGCCGGCGGCAACGCAGTCAGGGCGACTTCACCGATCGCCCGCTGGTAGTAGCGGGCGCCAAATTCCACCAGCTGGCGCCAGCTGGTCGAAAGGGGGGCCACCGCATCGAGCACCTCCAGGACATCGCGCACCGCATCTGCTTTCAGGGCCTGGGGCGGCTGCTTGTTCACCGACCACACCACCCCCAGCAGTTGCTTGCGGCCCAGCGGCACACGCACCAGGTGACCGGCCTGCACCGGCTGGACGCAGCGGTAGGTGAGCAGCCCACCCACCGCGCTGTGGGCGGGTGTCTGCACGGCCACATCCACCCAGCAGTCAGTGGTCACTTGCAGACCCCGGCAGGCGGTATTGAAGCTGACAAACAGTCTGGAAAAACAGGATAAGTGCTTGATTCAACACAACTTTGCAGGCTGTTCAAAATTTCTGTGGATAACTATGTTGAAAAACCCGTGGATGAGGGCCAAAACCCTTGCAGATCAAGCCTTTTGCTGGATTGCCTGTTTTCAAAGCAAGGCCATGAAGGTCAATGAAATCAATGACTTGCGAGCCTTTTCAGGCCTTGCAACAGGTGCAGGGTATACCAGCGCAGACTGAACGCCAGAGTATCCATTTTGTGTATAAGTCAGGCGTGGCAGAGCCTGGAATGCACCGCTGGAGTGCATTTGCAGGTGGTTTTCAAGGGCCGGGTCCAGCCTGGGCACATGGGCGAGCTCAGCGTCGCAGGGCGCGCGAGTGGCTGTGCACCGCATCGACCAGGGCGGCCACATGTTCGGGCGGGGTGAACTGGCTGATGCCATGACCGAGGTTGAAGATGTGCGTGGGTCCTGTGGTCAGCGGGTCGGTGTGCGGTGCACCAAAGCTGTCGAGCACCTGGCGAGCCTGCGCGGCCACCTGCTCGGGGGGGGCAAACAGCACGTTAGGGTCGATGTTGCCCTGCAGGGCCTTGCCCGGGCCGCCAACCTTGCCGCCCACGAGGGCGCGCGCCTGACCCAGGTTCATGGTCCAGTCCAGACCCAGCACCTCGCAGTCGAGCTGCCCCATCTCGGAAAGCCACAGGCCACCACCCTTGGTGAACACGATGCGCGGAATGCGCTGGCCCGCATGCTCGGTCTTGAGCTGGGCCAGCACGCGTCGGGTGTAGGCCAGCGAGAAGTCCTGGAAGGCACCATCGGCCAGCACCCCGCCCCAGCTGTCAAACACCATCACCGCCTGGGCGCCGGCCTCGATCTGGGTGTTGAGGTAGAGGGCCACTGCGTCGGCGTTGACCTGCAGGATGCGGTGCATCAGGTCAGGGCGGCTGTACATCAGGCTCTTGACCCGCCGGTAATCGTCGGAGCCGCCGCCCTCGACCATGTAGCAGGCCAGGGTCCACGGACTGCCCGAAAAGCCGATCAGGGGCACCCTGCCATTGAGAGCCCGGCGGATGCTGGTGACGGCATCGAACACATAGCGCAGCTTGTCCATGTCGGGCACCGCCAGTTCGGCCACGGCGGCTTCATCGCGCACCACTTTGGCAAAACGCGGGCCTTCGCCCTGGGCAAACGACAGACCCAGGCCCATGGCGTCGGGCACGGTGAGGATGTCGCTGAACAGAATGGCGGCATCCAGGGGGTAGCGCTCCAGAGGCTGCAGGGTGACCTCGGTGGCGTAGCCCACGTGGGTCGCCAGACCCATGAAGCTGCCGGCCTTGGCCCGGGTGGCGCAGTATTCGGGCAAATAGCGTCCGGCCTGGCGCATCAGCCAGATGGGCGTGTGGTCGGTGGCCTGGCGCAGGCAGGCGCGCAGGAAGCTGTCGTTTTGCAGGGGGGCGAATCCGCCGTTATCAGCATGGCTCATGCTGACATTGTGGCAGGTCGCAAGCCGCTTGGGCATCCCGCCGGCCGCAGCGGCCCCCTGCCGTGGCGGCCCCTGAGAGCGTTCTCAAAGCCGCGACAGCGCGTCCTCGATCTCGGCGCGTGAGGGCAGCTCCGAGAGCAGCTGTACGGGTCGACCGGGCGCATACAGGGCATACACCGGCACGCCGTTACGACCCAGCGCGTTGAGTGCGCGGGTGATGGTTTCATCACGCCGCGTCCAATCGGCGCGCAGCGTGACCACTCCCTTGCTGTCCAGGGCGGCCAGCACGGCAGGATCAGCCAGCACGGTTTTCTTGTTGTACTGACAGGTCACACACCAGGCGGCTGTGAATTCGACCAACACCGGACGACCGGCCTCCAGATGCGACTGCACGCGCCCGTCACTCCAGGGTTGCCAGCGGGTCGAGGCAGGTTCACTGGCCGCAGGCGCACCGGCGTCCGGCGTGGGCAGGGTCTGCCATTGCCAGCCCAAGGCCGCCAGCACCAGCAGGGCCAACGCGGTCAGCACGCGCCGTGCCCATCCACTTTGGCCCCAGGCCCAGACCAAAAAGGCCAGGGCCAGCAACACAGCCAGCGCGACGGCCACGCCATCGTTTCCGGTTTGCAGGCCCAGCACCCACATCAGCCACACCACGGTGGCGAACATCGGAAAGGCCATGGCCTGACGAAATACCTGCATCCATGGACCAGGCCGGGGCAGCCGTTCGGCCAGCGCAGGCCAGAAACCCAGCACCAGGTAGGGCAGGGCCATACCCAGCCCCATGGCGGCAAAGACGGGCAGGGCCTGCCAGGCCGGCAAGGCCACCGCCAGTCCCAGCGAGGCCCCCATGAACGGTGCCGTGCAAGGTGAGGCAATCGCCACCGCCAGCATGCCCGAGAGGGCGGCATCCACGGTGGGGTGGCGGCTTTGCAGGCTGGCCAGGCGAGCGGGGAGCAATTGACCGAATTCGAACAGCCCGGCCAGGTTCAGTCCCAGCAGGGTAAAAAGCATGGCCAGGGCCAGGACCATGAGGGGTGACTGCAGCTGAAAGCCCCAGCCGAGTTGCTCGCCGGTGGCCCGCAAGGCCAGCATCAGGCCACCGAGCAGGACAAACGAGGCCACCGCCCCGAGGGTATAGGCCATGCCGCTGGCGCGGTGCTGGGCCGGACCGAGGTCGCTGCGGGTGAAGGCCAGTACCTTGATGGCCAGCACCGGAAAAATACAGGGCATCAGATTGAGGATCAGGCCCCCGAGCAGGGCGCCCAGCAAGGCCAGGCCCAAGCCGGGCCAGGCGGCGGCCGCTGCTGTGGGCGCATTTCGGACGGCATTGTCGGCCAGGGCTTGCTCGAGCGCAGGGGGCACGCCGACCGGTGTGCTGGCCAGGGCCGGCCACTGACCACGCACCGGGGTCTGGATCTGCAGGGCCGGCGCGCGGGGCTCGCTCTCGGGTCCGACGGCCAGCACCCATTGCATCTGGGCCGGACTGTCAGCACGCTCGCTCGACACGGGCACCCGCGCTGTCCAGGTGCCGCCTTTCCATTGCTGGGTCCAGTCCCGGCCCTGGACGGCGGCGTTGTGCACCACATGGGCGCTGACGGGAAACAGACTCAGGATCTGACCGCGCCAGGCTGACGGCAGTCCGTCCACCCGCACTTGCAGAAAGCGGCCCTCCTCGGTGATTTCCGTCACGCCCCCCTGGCGCCATTGGCCTGCCACTTCGTGGGCTGGCAGGGCTTGGGGGACTTGTGCCCGGGCGCTTTGGAACAGCGAGGCGTGAGGGCCAGGCGCTGGCGCTGTGGGCACTTCAAGCGTGAAGGTGCCTTCCTGCGGAATGCATTCCTGGCGGCAGGCCAGCCACTGAGCCTTCAGAGCCAGGTTCAGGCGGGAGGGCAGGGCTGCTGAAGCAGCCACCTGGATCGTCACCGGCAGCAGCACCTGGCCTTCATAGCCGTAGTTGGCCAGGCTGCCGATGGGGAATTTGCGCGGCAAGGGCCAGGCGATCTCGCCGGCTGTCAGGCCCTGGGGCAGGGTCCAGTCGAGCTCGGTAGGCAACCCCGAATCGCCAGGGTTGCGCCAATAGGTGTGCCATTGCGGGGCGTGTTCGAGCAACAGGCCCGCCTCAAAGGACTGGCCGGACCGGATGCCTTGGGGTGCATGCACCAGCAGCCGCGCCCGAACCTGATCGGTACGCACCTCGGCCTTGTCGCTGTCCAGCAGGGCCGAGACCGACGGGAGCTGGGCCAGGGCAGTGGCGCCGGCCAGGGCGGTCCACAGCAGCGCGGCGGCCCGCCAGAGCGTGCGCTGCCAGGCCCCAAATTTCGAGCGGGTCGTGTCCATCCCCGGCACTGTACATGGCTCCTGGGCGTCCACTAAGATACACGCATGACACAACCCTCCCGGTTCTGGGCCGATCAGAGCACCTTGGCGCTGTCGCAGCTCGACAAGACCCGGGTGATTGCCGTGTTGCCGGTGGCCGCCACCGAACAGCACGGCCCCCACTTGCCCCTGTCGGTAGACACCGACCTCGCCGAGGGCATTGTGCAGGCCTGTCTGCCCCATTTGCCCGATGGCTTGCCCGCCTTGTTCTTGCCTACCCAGAGCGTGGGCTACAGCCCCGAGCATGCCCGCTTTGCCGGCACGCTCACCCTCAAGTCCGAGACGGTGATTCGGCTGTGGACCGACATCGCCGAGTCGGTGGCGGCCAGTGGCGTGCGCAAGCTGGTGCTGTTCAACAGCCATGGTGGCCAGGTCAGTGTGATGGACATGGTGGCACGCGATTTGCGCTCGCGCCTGGACATGCTGGTCTACAGCGTCAGCTGGTTCAATCTGCCCCTGCACGACGCGCAGGGGCACGATCTGCATGCCTTGGTGGATGCTGACGAGCACCGCTTTGGCGTGCATGCGGGCCAGATCGAGACGGCCATGATGCTGGCCCTGCGGCCCGAACGGGTGCAGATGGCGCTGGCCCGTGACTTCCCCTCCAGCAGTCGCGAGCGGGCCGCGCAGTTTCCGATTTTGGGCAACGGGCGAAGCGCCAAACTGGCCTGGCAAATGCAGGACTACAACCCCCAGGGCGCTGCGGGCCATGCCGCTGCCGCCACGGCCGACACCGGACAGGCCCTGGTGCAGGCGGCCGGCCGGGCTCTGGCGGCCCTGCTGCAGGAAATCGACCGTCTGCCGCCCGACACCTTGCGGTCTGCGCCGCAGATGTAGGCCTCAGCTCGCTGACAGGCCCTGTTGGGGCAAAGGTGGCAGGGTCAGCTCGGCGGGCGCAGGCCACACCCCGCGTGGAAACTCGCGGGTCGAATCGATGCAGCCCCCTTCGGCATAGACCCCCTTGGGGTCACGCAGACGCTCCATGCGGGCCAGCACCTGCTCGGTGGCCAGCGGATCGGCCCGGGTCAAGGCCACACGCGCATCGACGACGGTTTCGTCCATTTCCAGAGCCCCGTCGGGTCCCGCCACGGCGCCATGGCGCCAGTGGAAGATCTCGATGCATTTGTCTTCCAGGGTGAAGGGTCGGTCGCGCTTCCAGAAATTGCTGAACAGGCCGCCGCCCATGTAGATCACCCAGGAGCCCTCGTAGCCGGTCACATCCGACGAGCGTTCGTCGGGGTTACGGAACCACAGCCGGTCGCCAGGGACATAAAAACGCGCGGGCAGCGGGGCTTCCATGCTCCCGTATTCGACCAGGAACACATCATGGAACTGACCAGAGCGGATGGCGTGTACCTCGCAGTGGCGCTGCAGGGCCTGCAGCAGCGTGGGGTGGTGGGCCTGGAGTTCGCGCGCAATGCCCAGCAGGATCACGTATTCGGTGGCGCGGTAGCAGGAAAAGTCGTAGAGCCGACCGGTGGCTTCGGGCTGTGTGGCCGAGACCAGGGCCTCGATCAGATCGACGCCGGGACGCAAAATGAAGCCATGTTCCTCGTCATAGCGCCAGAAAGCCTCGGGGCGCTCGGCGGCTTCGGTCTTGAAGGCCAGGGCGGTTTTGCGGGCCGCCTGGGCAATGTGGCGGCGCACCCGCAGCTGGGAGGCCAGCGCCTGGCTGCTGCCAAAGCCCATGCCCAGCGGGCTGGCCAGCAGGGCTGCAAGCGTCTCCTGTTCGAGTTGCCAGTCGGGCGTTGCAGCGGCCGGCCGCGGCAGGTGGTGCTGCAGGCCCAGCGTGTCGTGTCCGGGGCACCAGTCCTGTGCACGCTCTGCAAGCAGTCGGCCATGCAGGACCGTGTGATGGCCCTGGCGCAGGGCCTGGATGTCGCAGGCTTGCAGCAGCCCATAGTGCGCCAGAAGTTGCTGCAATTCCTGGCGGGCGGCCGCCTCGTCGCCGGGCTGGAAACACACCAGCTGAATGCCGCCGATGTCGGGCAGGCTGGCACGGCGTGCGGGGTCACGGTTCATGCCATCGATTATTTATCGGATTGGGGGCGTTGCGGGTGTGTACAGCGTGAGGATTTTCACCTGTCCGCTTCACCGCTGCTCAAGCGTAGGTTACCCAGCGCTGGTACTGTGGGCCCTCGAGGTGCGGCAGCGTGTTCCATGTCAGCACGCTGTGACGTTTGGGGTTGAACTGGAACTCGGCCAGAGCGGTGTTGCGAATGCGCAGGTTCAGCTCGATGGTGGTCTCGGCAGGTGTACCCAGCACCCGCCCCAGGGCGGTCGAGATCGGGCCGCCGCTGGAAACCATCAGGGCGTTGCCGCTGCACTGCGTGCGCACCTGGGTCAAGGCTTCGTCGATGCCCTGCACGAATTGGCCATAGGTCGGCATGCCCCGGGGTTGGGTGCGCCCGGCCATCCAGGCCTGCAGCGCGTCGCGCAGCAGTCGGAAGTGGTGGCGGTACAGCTCGGGGGTGTCGGGCCGGGCCAGGGGTTCGGGGTGAACGGTCTCGATCAGCGCCTGGCTGTCGTATTCGTTCAGTCCGTCGCGCACCTGCGGGGTGAGTGTCCAGCCGGCCCCCGCGGCCATGCCTTCCCAGGTTTCGCGGTGACGTGTCAGGCTGCCCATCAACACCGTGTCGATCTGTACCTGCTCACGCTCGAACCGTTCGCGCAGGTATTCGCCGAGCCGACGGGCCTGACGGTGACCCAGCGCACTGAGGCGGTCGTAATCATCCTCGCCAAACGAGGCCTGGCCGTGGCGCACAAGGTAAAGCGTTCCCATGCCCGAAATTGTGGGCAGAAGGGACGCCGGGGACTGTCACCGGGGCGAATGCAGCGACACCCGCCCGCGCGGCGTCTCCAGCTGGGCGCGCAAGGCGGCGGGACCCGCCACCCAGTCAGGCCCATGCAACGCCAGTGCCTGAGCCCAGTCCCTCAATGAAGCCGCTTGCGGGTGCTGCAGCGTCAGACTGTGCAGGCGCAGGCCGCTGGCGGGCATGGCATCGACCGGGTGGACATCGCCCCACTCGATCAGGGTGGGCAGCACCCCGTCCAGCAAGCGCTGGCCATCGTCACGCACGCTGATGCGCCATTGCAGCAGCCCGCTGGCGGTCATGCGCGAGGCCGCCAGAGCTGGCCCCCGCTCCCAGCCCCACTGTTGGCAGGTGGTCAGCGCAGTCTCCAGTTTGGGGGTGCGGGCCACCCAATGTCGCAGCTGCGGACCTTGCGTGCGTACCTGCTCCATCAGGGTCAGGTCGTCCATATCGAACCAGCGGCGCAAAGGAGGGCGGCGTTCGGGTTCACAGCCCGGTTGCAAGGCAATGATTTCAAGATAGGCCCGCGGCCAGCCGGGGCCATCGATGCGCAGCAGCCGGTTGTGGGTGCCCATGAGGGGGTGCTCGCCGCCGGGACCGGGCGTCACGCCCAGGGTGTGCTCGCACCATGCCACGCCTTGTTCCAGGTTGTGGGCCACCACCACCAGATGGTCAAGTTCGGTTTTCACAGCCACACGCTCCCTTCGATGCAGTCGCTCACATCGCCGCCCACCCAGACCTGGCCACTACTGTCCTGGTTGATGAACACTTCGCCCGAGCGCCCCAGCGCGGTGCCTTGCCGGGCGCGATAACGCATGGGCAAATGCCCCTCAGCGATCAGCCATTGCGCCAGCGAGGCGTTGAGGCTGCCGGTGACCGGGTCTTCAGCAATGCCGACCGGTGCGGCAAAGGCCCGCACCTCGAGGTCGGTGGTGTCCGCAGGGGTGGCGAAGGCCTGCGCCTCGCGGCTGCTGCGGCGGATCATGCCGGGCGCGCCTTGCCGGCGCGCCGCCACACCCACCTTCACACCCAGGCGTTGGAGGGCGGCATGGTCCGGCCTGAGCGAGAGCACGGTCGGCACATCAGGCAGCAGCAAGCCAAGCCAGTGCGGGCCGTTGTGCAGATCCTGCGCGGCCAGTACCTCCTCGGCTTGCAGGCCCAGGGCGTCCCGCACGGCAGCCAGCGTGTCTGGGGACGGGTCGGCACGACGCAACGCGGGTGCTGCGAATGCGCGCCGACCGTCCTGCTGGCGCAGGGTCACCAGGCCCACGCTGCATTCCTGCACGATACGGTCGCTGGCCTGCGGTTGTCCACCAGATTGCAGCCAGGCGTGGGCTGTGCCCAGCGTCGGGTGGCCGGCAAAGGGCAGTTCGGCGCCCGGGGTGAAGATGCGCACCCGGTAGTCGGCGCCAGCGGCCTGGCCTGCAGCGGTGGGCGGCAGAACAAATGTGGTTTCGCTCAGTTGGGTCCAGGCCGCAAAAGCCTGCATGTGTGCATCGCTCAGACCATCGCCATCGAGGACCACAGCCAGCGGGTTGCCGCGCAAGGGTTGGGCAGTGAATACGTCGACTTGTCGGAAGGGGCGCTTGCGCATGGTCACCTCAAGGCGCGGGGTTGCTGAAAAAGGTGTCGGCTGTGGCGACCGCCTGGGCATCCGACTCGACCGCATCGGGCGCACCGCCCTTGCCCCACAGCACGCCGGCCAGTGGCATGCCCAGAAAACCGGCGCACAGGGCGGTGCTGTCGATCATCGGCTGGGCTTTGGAGCGATCACCACTGGTGGTGATCAGCCACAGGCGCTTGGACGCCATCCGCTCCTTGAAGTTCAGCCCCGGCACCCGCAACCAGGCGCTCCAATGATCGAGGTAGATTTTCAGCGGGCTTGGAAAGCTGAACCAGTACACCGGTGCCACCAGCACCAGGTCGGTGGCGTCAAGCGTCGCGTCGAGAACGGTGCGCAAGTCGCCCTCGGGCATCGGATAGCTGCCGACCGTGTGGCGCTGGTCCACAAAGGCGGGCAGCTGCAGGTGCGCCAGCGACAGCCAGGTCTGCTGCGTGTCGGGCGGGAGGTGGGCGGCGGCGCGGCGAGCCAGCCATTCGGTGTTGCCTCTGTGCCCGCTCTGGCGGGTGGAGGTCAGCAAAAAGGTAAAGCTTGTCATCTGGGGTCTCCTGTGGCTCAGGCGTTGGCGGGCGTGCGTTTGAGCTCCAGCGTCCATGCAATACCCCGGGCGAGGGCGGCCAGACCGCGCTCGATTTCGGTCACGCTGGGGGTGACAAACGACAGACGCATGCTGCGCGGGTCTTTCAGGATCTCGCGGATCACCGTGGGGGTCATTTTGTGGGCGCGTTGTGCGAGCGTGAACGTCATATTGTCTTTGTGAAGTAGGGATTGCTGCAGGGTCATGCAGCGCTGGTTTGGCTCCATCCGATCCAGCAGGCCGTGGCTGTCAGCACCAGGGCCATCAGCCGGTTGAAACCCAGCAGCCGCCGCCCCTGAGCCAGCCATTGGCGCAGCGCCGAACCCAGCAGTGCGTAAGTCAGATTGCTGCTGAAGGCAAAGAACAGCATGAGCGGCAAGGTCTGCAGGTAGCGGCTGCTGGCGTCAGGCTTACCCGCCACCCAGCCGGCCACGATCGACAGGGCCAGCATCCAGGCTTTGATATTCAGGAACTGGAGCAGCACACCCTGCACAAAGGTCACGTCCAGTCGCGATGCGTCGGCCTGTGCGAGTTGACCACTGTCCCACAGCCGCCGTGCCAGCCAAAGCAGGTAAGCCACGCCTCCCAACACAATGCCCCAGCGCAGCGCAGGCACGGTCATGACCAGGGAGCCTACGCCCACCGCACAGAGCGTGAACAGCAGGCCCCAGCCTACCGGGACCGCCAGCACAAAGTGCAATGCACCGCGAAGTCCCCGGTTGGCCGCCAGTGCGGTCGACAAGGTGGTGTTGGGCCCGGGTGTGAAACTGGTTGCAGTGGCCAGGATCAGCAGGGCAGAGAGTTCGGCGGCGGTCATGGGGGCAATGTATCCGCAGCAGGGGCAAGCAAATGTCGCGCGATCACACGGCCTGCAAGACTTGCAGCCTTTCCATGGCCACCATCCATTGCGCTTCGACCTCCAGCAGCCGGGCGGCCATCTGCGCCGCCTTGGCTGGGTCGCTGGCGTACAGGGAGCCGTCACCCAGAGCAGTTTCAAGTTCGGTCTGCTCGGTTTCGAGGGCTTCGATCTGGCCGGGCAGGACGTCGAGTTCGCGTTGCTCCTTGTAGCTGAGCTTTCGGCGGCTGTTGGTGGCGGGACTGGCGCTGGAGGCCGATGCGACCTGGGCTGCGGGCGCCTTCGCGACAGTTTCCCGCACAGGGCGGGCGCGGGCTGACTGGGACAACCAGTCTTCCACACGGCCCTCATATTCACGCCAGAGGCCATCACCCTCGGCCACCAGGGTGCTGGTGACTACGTTGTCCAGAAAGCGCCGGTCGTGGCTGACCAGGAAGACGGTGCCGTCGTATTCCTGCAGCAGGTCTTCCAGCAGCTCCAGGGTGTCGATGTCCAGGTCGTTGGTGGGCTCGTCAAGCACCAGCACATTGGCCGGGCGGGCGAACAGGCGGGCCAACAGCAGCCGGTTGCGTTCACCTCCAGAGAGACTGCGCACGGGGGAGTTGGCCCGCGCTGGCGAGAACAGGAAGTCGCCGAGGTAACTTTTGACGTGGGTGCGCTTGTTGCCGATCTCGATCCACTCACTGCCCGGGCTGATGAAGTCTTCCAGCGTCGCGTCCAGGTCGATCTGCTCGCGCATCTGGTCGAAATAGGCCACGCTTAAATTGGTGCCACGGCGGATGAGGCCGCTGTCGGCGTCGAGTTCGCCCAAAATCAGCTTGAGCAAGGTGGTCTTGCCTGCGCCATTGGAGCCGATCAGGCCGACCTTGTCGCCGCGCAGGATGGTGCCGCTGAAGCTGTTCACGATGGTGAGCGGCTGCCCGTCGGCCCCGGGAAAGCTTTTGCTGACTTTGTCCAGATCGGCCACGATCTTGCCACTGGGGGCACCGCTGGCCACGTCCATCCTGACACTGCCGACGGCCTCGCGTCGCCGGGCCCGGTGTTCGCGCAGCGCCATCAGCCGGTTGATACGGCCTTGCGCGCGGGTGCGGCGTGCCTCCACGCCTTTGCGGATCCAGACTTCTTCTTGCGCCAGCAGCTTGTCGGCTTTGGCGTTGATCACGCTTTCCTGCGCCAGCTGCTCTTCCTTGAGTTTCTGGTACTGGGCAAAGTTGCCGGGGTAGGAGCTCAGGCGCCCCCGATCGAGCTCCACCATGCGGGTGGCGATACGGTCGAGAAAGGCGCGGTCGTGGCTGATGGTGACCACGCTGCCCCGAAAGGCCAACAGCAGCTCTTCCAGCCACGCAATACTGTCCATGTCCAGGTGGTTGGTCGGCTCGTCCAGCAACAGCACATCCGGACGCACCACCAGAGCCTGTGCCAGGGCCACCCGCTTTCGGTTGCCCCCCGACAGAGAGGCGATCCGTGTTCCGGGGTCCAGATGCAGGCGCTGCAGGGTTTCCCCCACGCGTTGCTCCCATCCCCAGCCATCGAGGGCCTCGATCCGACTTTGCAGTGCGTGCAGATCGCCCCGGCTGTGCGTGTAGTCGTCAATGAGCTGCAACAAGTCCCCCAGCCCCTGCTGGACGGCCTCAAAAATGGTGTGCTCGGCTTGCAGCAACGGTTCCTGCGGGACATGGGCCACGCGCAAACCCGCTTGCACATGCAGCTGGCCGTCGTCGGGTCTGTCCATTTCGCACAGGATTCGAAGCAGGGAGGACTTGCCTGTGCCGTTGCGGCCAATCAAGCCCACTCGTTCCTGCGATTCCAGCGAAAAGCTGGCGTGGTCAAGCAAGGCCACATGACCGAAGGCCAGCGATGCGTCTATCAGTGTGATCAAGGACATGCCCGAATTATCGTTGTGGGTGTTTTCACACGGACTGGGACGAGGGCTTCGATCGGCGATCAGGACTTCATCATCCAAGGCCGCGATGATGGCTACTGGACAAGGGGCATCAACACGCCGTCTGAAGTGGCTGCTGAAAAAAATTTGGCGGGCCTTCCAAAAGCGTGCTACAATGCAAGGCTCTGCTGATAACTGCTCATGCGGTATTGGCGACAAGCAAGCTCCACCGGGCGTCAAAAAAAATTTGGCGAACCTCTCAAAAGCGTGCTACAATGCAAGGCTCTGCTGATCGCAGCAAAGCGCAAATGGACTTTAGTTCAAGCAAAAGTCACTGGGATCTTTAAAAACATACAGCCGATAAGCGTGGGCGTTTGATGGTGACTGCCAAGTTCTTCGGAACTCGGCTCATAGCCGACAAACGCTCATGAGAATAGAAGTGAAGTTCACTTCAATTCCGTTTTTATGAGTAATACATCAAGATCGAACTGAAGAGTTTGATCCTGGCTCAGATTGAACGCTGGCGGAATGCTTTACACATGCAAGTCGAACGGCAGCACGGGGGCAACCCTGGTGGCGAGTGGCGAACGGGTGAGTAATACATCGGAACGTGCCCAGTCGTGGGGGATAACGTAGCGAAAGTTACGCTAATACCGCATACGATCTAAGGATGAAAGCGGGGGACCGTAAGGCCTCGCGCGATTGGAGCGGCCGATGTCAGATTAGGTAGTTGGTGGGGTAAAGGCTCACCAAGCCGACGATCTGTAGCTGGTCTGAGAGGACGACCAGCCACACTGGGACTGAGACACG